>JAQBOK010000231.1 GCA_028288085.1 Mucilaginibacter sp. | reverse complement strand
TTTATCATACCGGCCTGTGAATTATATATTTCGGTAATGAAATGGGCTAATATTAAAAATATTTATGTTCCAAGTGTGGGTCTTGTAGATGGAATTATCCAGATCTTAATAGAGAAAAATTATCTGAATAACGATTAAAAAAAAATTAAGAAATTGTTTAATAATTGGAAAACTGTTTATACATTTGTATTGCCCTCTCAAAGGGCATGTTTTTCATAGGTAGATGTAGGGTCGGGTACTTGTATCCGATCCTTTTTTTTGCCCGTAATTTTAATGTATTAGGTTTGCTGATCCATAAATGATAAAAAAAAAGATCATAGTTGCAGTTACAGGGGCCAGCGGTGCAATTTATGCTAAACTGCTACTGGAAAGATTGCAGCATCTGCACTCGCAGATAAATGAAGTGGCCGTAGTGATGTCGGATAATGCCAAGCAGGTTTGGAATTTCGAACTGGATAACAACGATTACGATAAGCTTCCTTACAAAATATATTCAAAGAATGATTTTATGGCCCCCTTCGCATCAGGATCGGCCAGGTTTGATACCATGGTGGTGATACCATGCTCTATGGGTACTTTGGGCCGAATAGCAAGCGGAACGTCAGACGATCTTGTAACCCGCGCCGCTGATGTCATATTAAAAGAGCGCCGTAAACTGATATTGGTGGCAAGGGATATGCCGCTAAACCTGATTCATATCCGCAACATGCAGGCCATAACTGAAGCGGGAGGGATTATCTGCCCCGCCGTGCCATCATACTACAGCAAACCAAAAACAGTTGAAGAAGTAGCCATGACTGTTGTAAATAGGGTAATTGACCTGATTGGGTTGGAGAATGAAAGCTATAGGTGGAGCGAATAACCTGCTTTAATATATTTATAACTTTATGTATTAGGGGATTGCGCAATTCTTATTCAAAATAATAATATTTTTTTGCTTCATAATATTTAACTAAGTATTTTAGCAAAATAAATTTATCACCTAACCAATTACAAAAAATGAGTTTCATCGAAAAAAATCTGGCTTCAAATGAAAAAATTGTTTACACCACAGGATTACACTGGTGGGTCTATTTTAAAAATATCCTGCTCTTGGTTTTGGGCATAATATTCGTCAGGTCTTCAGGCGGGATAGGGGCAGCCGAAAGCTTTGGAGCTTTCTTAGTATTTGTAGGTTTAATTGGATCTGTTTATGCTTTTTTTGTTTCAAAGTCATCAGAGTTTGCTATCACCAACAAAAGAGTCATACTTAAAACTGGCATCTTAAAAAGAAAACTTGTTGAACTTCAATTAAACAAAGCAGAAGGCTTAAGAGTTGAGCAAGGCATTATAGGCAGAATGTTCAATTTTGGCAGTATTAAAATAACAAGCGGTGGCGTCACAGAATCATTTTCTCCCTTAGCCAAACCATTTGATTTTAAAAAACAGGTTAATAATGCAGTTGAAGGATCATTTGTTGTGAGCCCTGCAGTTATGTAATAGTTTTTTTAATCCTATGAAAGCCAACGGTTAATTACATCGTTGGCTTTTTTTGTTCCAATCACACATTAATGATGTTGTGCAAAATCCTTATCTTTGCGCCTTTAAAATGAATAAGAAAGTCGCTTTTTATACATTAGGTTGCAAGCTCAACTATTCTGAAACGTCAACCATTGGCCGGCTTTTTACTAAGGCCGGTTTTGATACGGTTGATTTTACGGATACCCCGGATGTTTTTGTGATCAATACCTGTTCGGTTACCGAAAACGCCGATAAGAAGTGTAAAAAAGTTGTTAAAGAAGCACTTAAAATATCCCCCAACGCCTATGTAACCATTGTGGGTTGCTACGCACAATTAAAACCCAAAGAAATAGCCGAAATACCTGGCGTAGATATGGTTTTAGGTGCTGCAGAGAAGTTCCTGATAGTAGATTACATTACCGATCTTACTAAGAACCCTAAAACATTGGTTTATAATCAACCGGTGTCTGAAGCTAACCAATTTGTTTCCTCTTATTCATTTGGAGATCGTACACGTACTTTTTTGAAAGTACAGGATGGCTGTGACTACTCCTGTTCATTTTGTACCATACCGCTTGCACGTGGTGCAAGCCGCAGTGACACCGTTGAAAATGTTTTGGAACAAGCCAGGCGGATAGCCGAATCGGGAGTAAAAGAAATTGTATTAACCGGTGTTAATCTGGGTGATTTCGGTATCAGGGATGGCAATCGGGAAGATAAATTTTTCGACCTGGTAAAGGCCTTAGATGAAGTGGAAGGAATAGACAGGATACGTATCTCATCTATCGAACCAAATCTGCTTACCGATGAGATCATAGAGTTTGTAGCGCAATCAAAACGTTTTGTACCCCACTTTCATATTCCGTTGCAATCTGGAAGTAACAAAATATTAGGATTAATGCGCAGGCGTTATAAACGCGAATTATACACTGACAGAGTTGCCAAAATTAAAGAACTGATGCCTGGTTGCTGTATCGGTGTTGATGTGATAGTAGGTTTCCCCAATGAAACTCGGGAAGATTTTATTGACACTTATAATTTTCTGAACGAGTTGAACGTTTCCTATCTGCATGTGTTCACCTATTCAGAACGCGAAAATACTTTGGCCGCAGAAATGAGCAATCCCGTACCTGGTTCAACCCGCGCCGAAAGAAGTAAAATGCTGCATATCCTGTCTGATAAAAAACGCAGGGCTTTTTATGAGACCCAGTTAAATAAAACCGATGAAGTGTTATTTGAAGGGGATATTAAAGACGGCTACATGCATGGTTTTACCCGTAACTATGTAAAAGTTAAAGCTAAATATGACCCTGTATTGGTAAATGAATTGAAATCAGTTTATTTAACAAATATTTCATCTGATGGTGATATGGAGATTACCGAGGGCGAAGAAATATTGGTACATTAATTTTATATTCGCTTCAAATTATCACCTATGTTTCCTACGCTGAGTTCCTTTATACAATACCTCACAGGCTTAAATATTCCGCTTCCTATACAAACCTTTGGCTTTTTTGTAGCTTTTGCCTTTTTGGCAGCTTATTGGGCTTTTGCGCAGGAATTTAAGCGCAAGGAAAAACTGGGTTATATTCATCCATTCGAAAAAACGATCACATTAGGTAAACCTGCTTCTATTGAAGAGTTGGCAGGCAATGGGCTTTTTGGGTTTATACTGGGTTACAAATTAGTAGATGCCGGTATAAATTATCATCAGCTTTTAGATGATACACAGGGTTTTATTTTATCGCTTCGCGGTAACTGGATAGGTGGTATAATTGGCGCTGCTATTTTTGCCTATTGGGCCTATACCGAAAAGAAAAAAGAACAGTTGCCCCAACCTGTAACCAAGCAGGTAATGGTGCATCCTTATGAGTTAATGGGCAGCATCTTACTATGGTCTGCGATATTTGGTTTTGCCGGGGCGAAAATATTTAATGCGCTCGAAAACTGGGGCCAGTTTATGAGCGACCCTGTAGGAATGTTGGTTGGCTTTAGCGGATTGACTTTTTATGGTGGCTTAATTTGTGGCGGCGCGGCTGTTTTATACATTGCCAATAAACACGGAATTAAACCGTTAACTATGCTGGATATTGGTGGGCCAGGTATAATGCTGGCATATGGAGTAGGGCGCATTGGGTGTCAGATGTCTGGTGATGGGGATTGGGGCGTTAATAACTTAGCACCAAAACCACATTGGTTAAGCTGGGCGCCTGATTGGATGTGGTCTTTTAACTTCCCGCATAATGTAAATGACGAAGGGGATTTGATGGCCGGACTTTCAAAGATTGTTGTGGTGAATGGCCGGGGGATTGAAACATGTAAATTTTGTCATGTTTTATCACAGCCGGTATTCCCGACATCTTTTTATGAATCCGTAATATGTATCTTGTTATTTTTCTTTTTGTGGAGCATCAGGGACAGGATAAAAATGCCCGGTGTAATGTTTGGAATTTATATGATACTGGCGGGAACAGAACGTTTTTTGATCGAATTTATAAGGGTTAATACACGGTATCACATTGGTGGAATATCATTTCCACAGGCGCAGTTGATTTCGTTATTTATGATAATAGGAGGTGCAGCCTTAATAATAACAGGATTGAATAGCAACAAAAAGGCCACATTAAAGCATGGTTAATCAGGTTTTGGAACACAAACTGGTAAAAAACCAGATTTTTAGATTTGTACTTTCTGCCGGAACAGGCGCTTTGGTTGACGTTTCTGCTTTCTATATTTTTTATCATAATTTATTGGTTCAACACACTTACAGTGTATTGTCTTTTACAGTACGCAACTCAACAATTTCATTGGCTATTTCTTTCTTCATGGGAGTAATGGTAAATTTTATAATCACCCGGTATTTGGTATTTACGGATTCTAAGTCGAAACCATCTAAACAATTCATTCGTTTCATGACGGTTGCTGTGGTAGGTTTTATGGCAAATCTTGCTATTGTAAAAGTACTGATACAGGCATTTGATATGTACCCGCCCGTTGCGAGAATAATCGCGATTTTAAGCTTATTCTTTGCCAGCTATTTTATACACAAAGTTTTTTCGTTCAGTTTATCTTTAAGGGATGCATCTTGAGAATTTAGCCAAACAGGTAATTAATGTTTCAAAAGAAGCCGGAGATTTTATCAGGCAGGAGCGTAAAAACTTCGATCCTGATAAAATAGAGTATAAGGGCCTTAACGACATGGTATCTTATGTGGATAAAACCGCCGAAAAGATAATTGTTAATCATCTTGAAAAGATACTGCCCGAAGCCGGGTTTATTACAGAAGAAAAAACACGGAACCAGTTAGGAGCGCGTTATAACTGGATCATAGACCCATTGGATGGCACTACCAATTTTATACATGGAGTGCCTACCTATTCTGTCAGCATAGCTTTGAAGGAATATGAAGAACTGGTATTCGGTGTGGTTTACGAGATCAATCTTGACGAGTGTTTTTATGCCTGGAAAGATGCGCCGGCCTGCTTAAATGGCAAAGAGATTAAGGTGAGCAATATACCGGCTGTCAGTCGCGGTTTGATCGCCACGGGCTTTCCGTATTATGATTTTGGCAAACAGGATGCTTATATTGCCCTTTTTGCAGAACTGATGAAAAGCTGCCATGGTTTACGACGACTTGGATCGGCAGCAGTTGATCTTGCTTATACAGCTTGCGGCCGTTTCGAAGCTTTTTATGAATATAACCTGAATGCCTGGGACATTGCAGCAGGTCTTGTTATTGTAAAGCAGGCTGGCGGACAAGTAGTAAACTTTAAAGGAGGCGATGAAGTGTTAAATACCCGGGAGTTGTTAGCTACAAATGGGAAGATAACTGGGGAGATGCTGGAGATTATCCAAAAACATTTTTAGAGATGATTACACTGATTATATGGTTATAACAATAATCAGTGTAATCAAAATATTTAAAGGGCTTCTGATACCACTTCAGTTACTTCAGGAACCATTCTTTTTAGCAGATTTTCGATACCGGCTTTTAAGGTTACTGTTGATGAAGGACAACCACTGCACGAACCGCGAAGCTCTACAGTTACCACACCTTCGTTAAATGATTTATAAGTGATGGCGCCGCCATCCTGTTCTACAGCGGGGCGAACGTAATCCTGTAGTATTTGCTGAATTTTTACTTCTGCATCAGTACCTTCAAAATCAACCTCAACCTGTTCTTCTAACTGCACCTTAAGTTCAGATTCAACCGCGCCCTTTACAAATTCCTTTAATATTGGTAAAATATCATCCCAGTCGCTGCCTTCAGTTTTAGTCACCGTAACAAAGTTGCTGGCGAAGAAAACACCGTTAACAAATGAGAATTTATATAGCTCCTTTGCAAAAGGAGACTTTTCGGCACTTTCCTTAGTCGCATAATCAACACTTCCATTGATCAGCAACTTGTTCACAATGAACTTCATAGTGGCCGGGTTAGGGGTTGATTCTGTATATACGTTGATATTCATCTTTATTTTTAATTAATCCAATCAAAGTTAAGCAGGTTTTGGGTTTAATACTATAACAAAAACAGTTATGACCCATTAATGACCTTAGAAGGTATATTCGGGATTACGGTTTTGTGATAAATATAGCGTCAAATTCCCGATTAATATAACAATCATACTTACCATTCTTGTTGTGGATGGTTTCGAATTTTATGTTCAATTAAATTCCAGTGTAGTTAGATGGATTTATTTTCTTGATTTCCTGTTTTACATCATCGCTTACCAGCAACGTTTCTACAAATTCAGCGATAGTTTCAGCATTGATCTGCGCATTGGTTCTTGTCAATTCCTTTAAAACTTCATACGGGTTGGGGTAGCCTTCACGCCTTAATATGGTTTGGATCGCTTCGGCAACCACCGCCCAATTGGCTTCCAGGTGAGCTGTTATAGCTGGTTCATTTAATAATAGTTTGTTTAATCCTTTTATGGTTGATTTGATAGCTATCAAAGTATGTGCTACAGGAACGCCTATGTTACGTAATACAGTAGAATCTGTCAGATCGCGTTGTAAGCGGGAGATAGGCAGTTTAGCAGCAAGATGCTCAAATAAAGCATTAGCTATGCCCAGGTTGCCTTCCGAATTTTCAAAGTCAATCGGGTTTACCTTATGTGGCATAGCCGATGAGCCAACTTCTCCAGCCTTAATCCTCTGCTTAAAATAGTTCATGGAGATATAAGCCCACATATCCCTGTCTAAATCTATCAGTATATTATTAATGCGCTTCAATGCATCGCACTGGGCGGCAAAATTATCGTAATGTTCAATCTGGGTAGTAAACTGCGAACGGCTAAGCCCTAAAATATCATTAACAAAATGATCGCCGAATTTTTTCCAGTCGATCTCCGGGTAAGCAATATTGTGCGCATTATAATTACCTGTGGCCCCGCCAAATTTTGCTGAATAGGGGATTTGTTTTAACAAACGTAATTGGTTTTCCAAACGCTCAACAAAAACCCTTATTTCTTTACCCAGGCGTGTAGGTGATGCCGGCTGACCGTGTGTATGAGCCAGCATTGGCAATTGATCCCAATCTGCAGCATATTTTTTTAATAGGTCAACCAGTTCATTAAAGGCAGGTAGGTAAACTTCATCCATCGCCAATTTAAAGGTGTAGGGAATTGTAGTATTGTTGATGTCCTGTGACGTTAAGCCAAAGTGAATGAACTCTTTATATTTTTCCAATCCTAATTTATCGAACTCTTTTTTGATGAAATATTCAACCGCCTTAACATCATGGTTAGTTATTTTTTCGATATCTTTTATGCTCTGTGCGTCGTTTTCGGTAAAATTTTGATAAATGCCGCGTAACTTTTCTGATACTTTTTTATCAAAATCAAGAAGCTGTGGCAAAGGATATTCGCACAAAGCAATGAAATATTCAATTTCAACAAATACCCTGTATTTGATCAATGCGTATTCCGAAAAATAATCAGCCAGCCCGGATGTGGTATTTCTGTACCTGCCATCAATGGGTGATATAGCTGAAAGTGGCGTAAGTGTCATAAGAATTAGTTTCCGCAAAGGTAACAATTCAAGATGTATTAAATGAGCGGCAGAAGCAATTGGAGCATCGTACTTTGAAATCAAATGTCTGTGAAAAGTAATTTATTATGGAAACTTTGAAATCAAAAAATGTTTCCTTAGTTTTGACTCATAAAGTCAATGAGTCAAACTGAGAGAATAATAATAGGCGGCGAGGAGCTTTTTTTGAAAGCGGGCATTAAGAGCGTGACCATGGATGACATAGCCAAACACCTTGGTATGTCGAAGAAAACCATTTACCAGTTTTTTAAGGATAAAAACGAACTGGTGATCGCCCTGGTGAAAAAGAAACTGCAGGATGATGAGGAGCAGATGTCGGCAATCATCAATCGGTCAGGCAATGTGATCGAAGAAATGATCAATATGATGAAATGTTCGGAAGAAATATTCTCCAGAATAAATCCCATAGTGATACATGATCTTCAAAAATATCATGCCGAAGCTTGGAAACAGTTTCAGGATTTTAAAGCAGATGTATTGATCCATACGCTGGAAGAGTTACTAACAAAAGGTATTAAACAAGGGTACATAAGACCGGATATTGATGTGAAGATCATAGCAAGAATGCGTGTTTCACAAGTTGAAATGGGATTTGACACTTCAATATTTCCTGTATCCGGCTTTAATATATGGAAAGTGCAGCAGCAGTTTCTAGAGCATTTTAATTATGGGATATGCACACTTAAAGGGTATAAATTATTAAATGAGTACAAAAATATAAACGAAAACTAATTAACGCTATTGACATAGGGCTGTCACAGCTGTTTTAGATTTTTGTAAAGTTAAATATGAAACCACAACTCACTATATAGTATAATATGAAGAATATATTTTTAACAACATTGTTTCTGTTTGGTATAGCTGTTAGCAGTTATGCGCAACAGGCAATACCCAAAGCAACACCACCTTATAATTTCACCCTTCAGGATTGCATTAACTATGCTTATGAGCACCAGGATACTGTTTTAAATGCAGGGCTCGATATAAAAAGTGCTGAGTATAAAGTAAAAGAGACCACAGGTATTGGGTTGCCGCAAATAAGTGCAGCTGCCTCTTTCCAGGATTATTTAAAAACACCTTCAATTCTATTCCCTAATTTTTCGGACGGGATATACCAGGTGTTGCACTCTGAAGGGGTGACAGATAGTGCCGGCCACAGAATAGCTTCAAAAACAAGTGGCCCTCAAAAATTCAGTATATATCAACCTTATAATAGTAATTTAGGCTTAACGCTTAACCAGATAATTTTTGATGGTAGTTATTTAGTTGGCCTTAAGGCGGCAAAAACTTATAAGGAACTTTCACAGCGTAATTACACACGATCTAAAATTGATGCAAAAGTAAATGTAACAAAGGCTTACTATCAGGTATTGATAAGTAACGAGCAAATAAAACTTCTTGATGCTGATGTTGATCAGTTAAAGCAGCAACTTGATCAAACTGTAGCACAAAATACACAGGGTTTTGTTGAAAAAATAGATGTGCAACGTATCCAGGTGCAATATAACGATCTGGTTACTACACGTGAAAATACAATAAGATTATTGGTGCTTAACTATCAGATGTTGAAATTTCAAATGGGTATGCCTGTAAATGATGACTTGACACTTACTGATAAACTTAAAGATATTCAGCTTGACAATAATATAACAGCCAATACCGATACATCATTCTACCATAACCGCATAGAATATAACCTTAGTGAAACAAATTTCAAACTTAACCAACTTGATCTTAAGCGCAAAAGGTCTCAATATTTGCCAACTTTATCATTCGTGGGTAGTTCGGCATTGACCTTTCAAAATAGCAGCTTTGGTCAACTTTACAGTACCACTTATCCTGCTGTATATGTAGGTCTTAATTTAAATGTTCCGATTTTTAATGGTGGCCAACGCATTAATCAGGTTAGACAGTCTAAAATCGAAGTGCTGAAATCTCAAAACGATTTAGATAACCTTAAAAATGCGCTTACGCTCCAAGCCAATGCTGCACAAATTAACTATATCAACGGTTTAAAATCACTGGATAATCAAAAACAAAATCAGCAACTGGCCCGGGAAGTATTAAGGGTATCAAAAATAAAATATCAACAGGGAGTAGGCTCAAGTATTGAGGTTACACAGGCACAAACCTCACTTGAAGATGCAGATAATAAATATATTCAGAGTTTATATGATGCATTGGTGAGCAAAGTTGACCTCGATAAAGCATACGGACGAATTAAATAAACTAATCACAACATAGCATATAAAAACATGAAAAAAATATTATACGTATCCGCAATATTGTTATTAGCTGCCTGCAGCAAGCCAACAGGAAAAGAGGCCCAAAAGGCGGAGCTGGCTGATTTGAAAAAACAACAGTCAGAGATAAGTGCCAAGATAACAAAGCTTGAAGCTGAGGTAGGTACGAAGGACTCTGTGAAATCAACAGAAGTGAATGTGCTAACTGTAAAAGCTGGTAAGTTTACCAACTATGTACAACTGCAAGGCAGTATTGATGCCCAGGATAACGTGACCGCTTATCCTCAGTCTCCGGGTACGATCACAGCGATTTATGTAAAAGCCGGACAACATGTAACCAAGGGACAGGAACTGGCGCAATTGGATAATAGCGTGTTATTGCAAAATATTGCGCAGGCCGAGGCGCAGGCAAATCTTGCTCAAACAGTTTATCAGCGTCAGAAAAACCTTTGGGACCAAAAAATTGGTACTGAAGTACAATATCTGCAAGCTAAAAGCAATTTCGAGGCCGGTGAAAAACAGGTATCTGGTTTAAAACAACAATCCAATATGTACCGCATCACATCACCCATAAATGGCACTATTGACCAAATGGACTTGAAACTTGGGCAGGTGGCACAGCCTGGCACCACAGGAATAAGAATTGTGAATGCAGATGTCCTGAAAGTAAAAGCTAATGTTCCGGAATCTTATGCGAGCAGCATCAACCAGGGCGACAATGTAAAAGTGGTTATTCCTGATGCGAATGACTCATTAATGGCTAAAGTTACTTTTGCAGCCAAGGTGATAGATGCCGCATCACGTAGCTTTGGTATAGAAATTAAATTACCACAGCGCAAAACATTACGTCCAAACATGACCGCCATTATTAAGATAGCTAACTATACCAGGAGTGATGTAGTTGTGATTCCTCTAAATGCTGTTCAAAGATCGGAAAAAGGCGATTATGTTTTCGTTAATAATAATAACACCGCAAAGAAAAAGACAGTTAAACTGGGATCGATTTCCAGTGGCCAGATCGAAATATTAAGTGGTTTAGCTAACGGGGATCAACTGATAACTGCTGGTGCCAGCGAAGTTGAAGACGGCGATAAAATAAAAGTTTCACAGGATTCTGCTAATTGATAACCTAAAACTATAGGATATGAAAGATCTTCAAAAAGAATTTGGACCCTCAAGTTGGGCCATCGATAATAAAACAGCTGTATACGTGATGATCTTTTTGATCACTGTACTTGGCTTGTTAAGCTATTTCAGGCTACCCAAGGAAAACTTCCCTGATATTGCACAGTCAAAAGTTTTTATTACCACTGCTTATGGCGGCCAATCGCCCGAAAATATAGAGACGCTAGTTACTAAGCAAATCGAAAAGCAATTAAAATCGCTTAAAGGTTTAAAAAAGGTAACCTCTAACACTCAGCAAAATGTATCGATAATCACGGCAGAATTTAATGCCAATATTAATATCAAAGATGCAAAGCAGGATGTTAAAGATGCTGTGGACAAAGCCAAGCAGGACCTTCCGCAGAATGATAATAATTTGAAGGAATCGGTAATTTCTGATATTAATGTGGCCGATTTGCCAATACTATACATCAATATATCCGGTGATTACGATCTTAAAAAACTGAAGGAGTATGCGGATAATCTGAAAGATGATGTTGAAGCCATGAAGGAAATATCCAAAGTGGATGAGGTAGGGGCCTTAAAACCGAATATCCAGATCAATGTCGACCTGAATAAAATGACGGCTGCCCAGGTGAGTTATAATGATATCATCCAGGCGATAGGTAATGAGAATATTATATCTTCTGCAGGCAACGTGATAACGGATGGCGTGCAACGTGCTATCAATATCAAGGAAGACTTTAAAAACGCGGACGAAGTATCTGCTATGGTGATCAGGAACCCGCAGGGAAAAGCAGTTTATCTGCGTGACATTGCCGAGGTTAAGGATGCTTTCCAGGACCAGGAAAGCTATGCGCGTTTGAAAACTAATGATAACCCAAACTTTAAGAATGTTATCACTTTAAATGTTAGTAAAAGATCAGGCGAGAACCTGATCGAAGCATCGGATAAAATAAACAAACTGATCGTACAAAAACAAAAGACAGTTTTCCCTAAGGGCTTAAATATTACAGTTACAGGTGATCAATCGGATAAAACCCGGACAACACTTAATGATCTGATCAATACTATTGTTATTGGTTTTATACTGGTAACTATTATCCTGATGTTTTTCATGGGTAGTACCAATGCCATATTTGTTGCGCTTTCGGTACCGCTATCATGTTTTATCGCCTTCCTGGTAATGCCGGTGATAGGGTTTACTTTGAATATGATCGTGCTATTCTCGTTTCTGCTTGCTTTGGGTATTGTAGTAGATGATGCTATTGTGGTTATAGAGAATACACACCGTATATTTAGGAATGGGGCCATACCAATTAAACAGGCGGCTAAAATAGCGGCAGGTGAAGTATTCCTTCCTGTATTTTCTGGTACGATGACTACTTTGGCACCATTTGTTCCACTGGCATTCTGGAATAGTTTGATCGGTCACTTTATGTTCTTCTTACCGATCACACTTATTATTACTTTATTGGCCTCATTGGTGGTGGCTTACATCATGAACCCTGTTTTTGCGGTTGATTTTATGAAACCGCATCATGAAGGTGAACACGATAATCCAAAATTCGATCGTAAAGTTGTTCGTTCATTAATATTTCTGACGGTATTCGCCATATTAGGTTACCTGATGAATCGTGGTGTGGGCAATTTCGTAGTATTTGCAGCCTTTTTGTACCTGCTCAATCATTTCTTCTTATTAAAAGTGATAGACAAGTTCCAAAAAAATGCATGGCCACGTTTCCAATCATGGTACGCCAGGCAGTTGGAACGTGCGGTACACTCGCCTTATTGGGTTTTATTAAGTATAGTAGTGTTATTCATATTTACCATAGGCTTTACTGTTGCACGAAGCCCTAAAGTGGAGTTTTTCCCTGCAGGCGACCCTAACTTTACTTATGTATATGTAACCATGCCGATAGGTACCGATCAGTCATATACCAACGAAGTAGTTGCGAAACTGGAGAAAAAAGTAGCTGCAGCAGCTGAACCGGATAAGGATATTGTATCATCCATAATATCCAATGTTACAGTTGGGGTAACTGATCCAACGGATGAAGATCAGGGCACTTATTACAATAAGGGTAAAATTACCGTAGCATTTGTTGAATTCGGCAAGCGTAATGGCAAGGATACTAAAAAGGTGATGGAGCGGATACGTCAGTCGGTGCAAGGTGTTCCAGGTGCTAAAATAGCAGTGGCACAGGAAAATGCAGGCCCCCCGGTACAGAAAGACGTAAGTATAGAACTGATAGGCGATAATCTGGATACATTGGTACATACCACTGACAGATTGAAAAAATATATCGAAAAGCAAAATATAGCAGGTATTGAAGGACTGATACCTGATGTGCAGAACGATAAACCTGAGATCGTATTTGATATTGACAGGGAACGTGCTAATCGCGAGGGTATAACTACATCGCAGGTAAACTCTGCTTTGTTTACTTCGATATATGGATTTAAAGCATCCGATTTCAGGAATACCAAAGAGGATAATTACGAAATTGATGTGCGTGCGAGGGAAGACCAGCGTAATAATATCGATGCCTTGCGCAACCTCAAGATCACTTACCGTGATTTGGCCACAGGCGGATCAATACGCCAGGTACCTATTTCGGCATTTACAGATATAAGGTACACCAATACTTACGCTAATATTAAGCACAAGCAACAACGGCGTGTAATTACGCTTGGCTCAAATGTACTAAAGTCAAGTAATGCAAACGATGTAAATGCGAGTATTTTGCAGGTCATTAGTAACTTTAAAGCACCTGAAGGTGTATCCATAAAAATGGGTGGTGGTCAGGAAGATCAGGCAGAAGCGGCTACGTTCTTAGGAACAGCGTTGATGATATCATTTGGATTGATCCTGATTATCTTAGTGGCACAGTTTAATTCAATTGGCAAAACCTTCATTATCCTGAGTGAAATATTCTTTAGTATTATAGGTGTATTTTTAGGCATAGCCATATTTAAAATGACCATTTCCATCGTTATGACGGGGGTAGGAATCATCGCCCTGGCTGGTGTGGTAGTAAGAAACGGTATCTTGCTGGTTGAATTTACAGATATGCTGATTGAGCAGGGCGCCAGTTTACATGATGCTGTGGTTGAAGCTGCGCGTACCCGTATGACACCGGTATTATTAACGGCAACTGCTGCCATGCTTGGGTTGATCCCGTTGGCTGTAGGCTTTAATATCGATTTTGGGGGATTATTTACTTCATTTAAACCACATATTTATTTTGGTGGAGATAACGTAGCATTCTGGGGGCCACTTTCGTGGACAATGATATTTGGGTTAGGTTTTGCTACCGTAATTACCTTGATATTGGTACCATGTATGTATATCATCAGGATACGTATCAAAACAAGCCTCTTTAAGAAAAAAGAAACAGTAATTGATGAAAAAGAACTGGAAGTAAGTACAGTAGACTAAAAAACTGTCACTTAGTAAAAGGCCGCACTGGGTTATCCGGTGCGGCCTTTTTTGTGCTTTTTGTATTTAAATTGTATTAAATTTTAATGAAATATTGAAACAACTGCCTATAAATACAGGTTATGTCTGCAGTCAGGAAATCTTTTTAAGGCAGTTAATAGGTCATGCATGTAAAAATATCTGAGCCTTTTTGGCAAGTTGCAGGTTTAGGGGTGTTGGCAGGAATGCGCACAACATCAGCACCAACTATCGCCAGCCACATTTTAAGCCACCATCAATCCAGGCGATTTTCAAAATCACCACTGGGCTTTATGCAATCTGATAGGATAGCTACTGCTTTAAAAATATTTGCTATCGGAGAGCTGATCGCTGATAAATTGCCGTCAACTCCTAACAGGGTAAATTCATTTGCTTTGGTTGCCCGATGCCTTTCAGGAGCATTAGCCGGTGCAAGTATTTATAAAGCGAGCGGCAACAACACTTTCACTGGCGTATTAGTTGGTTCCTCAGCGGCTTTAGTATCCACCTTTGGAAGCTATCTTTTACGTAAAAGCATTGTCAGGAAAACGCATGTTTTGGATCCTCTTATCGGGGCTTTGGAAGATTCACTTGTTTTTGGTGCGAGCGTTGAAATAGTAAAATCGGCATGATTGCTAAATTAGCATTTTGAATCTCTGTTTAAACTCATATTAAGACCCTAATATGACAAAATTATATATAGATTTTTTGATAGATTTGTTAAAAAAGTCAGGAAGACAGTTATTTGATAACCAGCCTGCCATAAGGCAGGTTAGTGATTGCCTTACTTTGTAAAAGAAATTTATCAATGAATGCAGGAAGTGATCAGCAGGATTTAAAAAAAGAGAAAATATTAGAAGCCGCTTACGAGCAGTTTTTGCATTATGGTTATTCAAAAACAACCATGAATGAAATAGCTGGGGCTTTGTCTATGTCCAAGGCACTGCTTTATTACTATTTTCCGGATAAAAGCGAGTTATATATTGCGGTTACCCGTAAACTGGCTACTGAATACCTAAAGACTATTGAAGATAAGATCGCTCAAATTACCGACCTGAAAGAAGCCTTTGTATTCCAGATCGATAATCACCATGATTTTATAGTTAAGAATTATAATTTCTTTGACTTCATCAGGCTTAATGAGCAGAACTTGCCCGACACGATATGGGACATCGTGGACCAGATAAGGCAAACTGAAATGGATCTGTTGGGTAATGCCATAATATCTGAAGCTACAAGGGGCAAGATCAAACCCGTTGATAACCCACGTGAAATAATCGACTTATTATTGGATGCACTGAATGGGGTAAGAGTAAGTTCGGCCGGACATAAAAAAAACAGTTTCCCCCGGAAAGAGCACCTCGACGAAATTCATAAAAAACGACTGCTGCTGGTTGATATATTTATTAAGGGCTTAAAGTACTGACCTACTGTCACCTTTTGGTCAAAAATAGGAGGGGGCTATTAAACAGAAAACTTAATTTGGTATCTTTGACTAAATTATTTAGTTAGTCAATAATTAATTTATATATAATTATTAAAGATACTTCTAATTTAGAGGTGATTGTTTTAGAGTGATTGAAGCACCCGGATTTTTAATTCGGGTGCTTTTTTTGTTGTTACAATTGCGGTTTCTATTTCAAGTTAGTTTCAATAACGATATTCCCGATCAGCATTTTATGGATAGGGCATGAATCAGCTATCTGTACCAGCCGCTTTTTTTGATCATCAGACAGATCTCCCTTAAAGCTTAGCCGCCGTTCTATTAGTGTGCCGCTGTCAGTATTAAATAATTCCATATCAACGGTTATTTTATCAACTACCCACATTTTACGGTCTATGTACATTCGCAGTGTGATAGCTGTGCAACTGCCAAGACTGGCCAAAAGTAATCCTTGCGGGCTTGTTCCCATATCGGTACCGCCTATGGTTAGCGGCTCATCAGAAATCACAATATGATCTTCGATCTTTATTAGGGTTTTATAATGCGATCGGTCAATTTGTGCACTGGCACTTATCACCGGCTCTTTTGTGATGTCCATAGTAGAGCTAAATATAGGCAACTAATGCAGGTTAATAAAAATTGTGTCAATTTTCATTAAGGCTGATCACTTTCCAGTTGTTTCTATTGGAAGCCGTACCGCCGTTAAACTTGATCGTAATTTCAAAGGGGATAGTGTTTTTTTCTCCAGAGGGAGTTTTTGAATCAACATATGATTTGATCATATAGGTTGAATCATCTTTTCGGGCGCATTGATAACCAGATTCAGGGAAATTTATGGTTGAAGATTTTATGGTTGGCTTTATAAATTGCTTTGCAATAGTGTATGCCTCATCACTACCGGGTAAATCACTCGAGAAACCAAACTTTGTTCCGGAAATTGCGAACCTGACCAGGATAACAGCAAAAATAATTGCTAGTATAATGAGTACCCATATACCCTTAAGTGCAAAACTTTTTTTTCCTTGCTTATGTGTTAAATAGGTTTTAGCCATTTAATATTAAATATCATCAATAAAATTCATAACAACGCCTTGCGCCTTCAAATCTGGGTGAAGAGCTATCATGATTGGGTAATGTTGTTTCATAACCTATGCTTCCCTCTTGCGTACCGCTGGTATTACCATAGCCCAAGCCTGATACAGGCGCATCGTGACTTACACCGAAACGAAGCTTTTCACCACCGTCCTTGTTAATAAACAGATCAAATATAAGTGATAATACCACGGCATTTGGCCCGTTGCCACCTCCGCCGCGATACCACAATCCAACATTGATGCTGCGGCGTTTATATTGTAAACCAACATCATAGGATTGTGCATTTGATTGTTTGTAGAAAACAACAGATGGTATTACATAAGTTTTTTCGTCATCATCTAAATTTTCAAAAGGGTTAAGGTCCAACCGGTAGCTTAAGTGAGCATTTGTACGGATGGGTAACTTTGCAGGCGTTCCGGTAAATGATTCATTTGGCTGGTTAAGGTGTTGCATAGCCACGCCAATATTAAATTCGCCCACTACCAGGTTTGTACCAACACCCGAGTCAAAATAAAACTTGTTATTAAATGGCAGGGAGCCTGCTGCTGAAGATCCGGAAACAATCCCGAGTGTAGGGTCTATCTGGTCGCCGAATACCAGTTTACTGTAATCAATTACCCGGTTTGTAATGCCAGCCTGAAGACCAAATGACAATACAAAATCCTCTGATCCAACGCTGTATGAATATACTCCGGATATATTTGTTTTGTCAAGATAGGCAGTTCCTTCACTGCTCCGGGTAAATAATAAACCTATGCCGCCACCAAACCGGGGTACATTATAATCTATAGAGGCTGATACATAAGAGAAATTACCGGGTACAGATGTCCATTGGTTACGATAGATCAGGTTCATGCGCAGATCGCCTTTAAATTGTCCTGTAAGTGCGGGGTTAAGATATATTGGTGAATTGAAAAATTGAGAATAAAGATGGTCCTGTGCAAAGCCCGGCAAACCTTTCAGCAAAATCATTAGTAACAGGAACCATCCCCAGGCCTTATTCTTCATCACTTATCTTATTAAATGTATTGCTCCTGTTCTTTTTGGTAATGATTTATTATATGACATTCCTTTCCACTGTGCCCCATTGACAAACGTAGCCGATACCTGCCAAACATATACCCCTTGTTGCACAAGCGTGCCTTTAAATGTTCCGTCCCAACCTTCAACCGGTGAACCGTTACTATCGAGTTTGGTGGTTTCCCAAACCAATTCACCGAAATTATTAAATACCTGCATGTGCCATTCCTTAATGCCGGTTCCTTTGGCCTTAAATATTTTTAATTCAGAATCTGAACTGGCAGGAATAAAAGCATTTGGCAGATATATTCCACCCAAAAAGTTGACAATTATAGTTTCCGTTTTGACTGCAAAGCATCCACTTGCGGCGTTTGTTGCGGTTAATGTAACTTTAAATGGAGACTTATGATAATCGTAGAAGTGTAACTTTGGTTCAAAACCTGTTTCGGGAGTTGTACCGTCGCCGAAATCCCATTTATAACTTAAAGATTCTGATGGGGTATTGCCATCGGCAGGTGTAGTATTTGTAAATGTTACGTTGTAATTATCGTCAGTTTTGTAGGTAAAATCAGGTTGAGGATCGGGGAATACGGTAAATTTGGTCAACGCAGATACCGGTGCGTCCCCGCAGCCGTTGTTCCCTGCAGTAACTGATACATAATAGGTACCTATAGCCGTGGGCGTATAATTCATGTCATTCGGCCCCGTGGGGATCGTAGTAATTATATTTTTACCTGAATCATAAATTGTATAAGTAAAACGGTCGCCACCCGACGAAATGTTCTGGAATGTTATAGAATTACCTAAACAAATAGCTTGTGGGTCTCCCTTTATCTGCATTAAGGAGATAACTGAAGAAGGCGAAATAGATATGATAACCGGAGTTGAAGTGCCTTTGTTTCCGCATTGATCTGTAGCCACTACATACACCGAATAGTCGGCTACTTTAGTAGGATTAACAGGTTGAAATACAGCATCGCTTTTATCTGTAAATTGTAAATGCTGTACAGTATTGCCACTTGCATCTGCCAGGTAAAAGTCATAAGCTACGTTGTTTCCCGGAGATAAATTTTTAGCAGTTAAAGTAAATGCCCCGCAGGCTGATGTCTGGCTGGGGAAAAGCTTTGCTAAAGGCACTTGCGGACTTATTTTTATATCAAAAGTAGAAGGTGTTTTTAGATTGCAATTGCTTACCGGTGTTAATACAACGGTATAGGTTATCTCTTTACCATCAACTGAAGGGGCAAAGGTATGCGGCGGCGGGGTCACTGAATTCGATGTTGTGCCATCATCAAAATCCCACAGAAAAGATGCTACCGTTGTAGGGGTAGATGTATTGGTAAAAGTAATTGTGGTTGGCCCGCAACCACGTGTTTTGTCTTGTGTAAAGCTTGCTGTAACGTCTGCCGTGGCAACAACGGCTACAGATGCATGGGTGTCACCGCATGGAGGTAAACCTTTGATAGTCCACATAAATGTATAAACATTGCCGCTTACTAAACCTGTAACCTGTGTTTGATGATTAGTTGGACTAACTATAGTTATTGCAGGGCCTGCAGTTTGAGTCCATATACCGTTAAAAGGCGATGGGTCATTACCATTTAATGTTACAGTAGTTTGGTTACACGCATTTGGAGCAGAACCCGCATCAGCAACTATCGTGTTTGGATTTACCGTTATTGTGGTTGCTGTAGAGGGCAAAGCAAGGCAGGCACCGCTTTGGGTAACCGCCCTGTATAATGTAGTTTGTGTTAAATTCTGATAAGATTGTACAGTACTAACATTAACAATTGCCTGCCAGGTAACGCCATTATCAACAGACGATTCCCATCGCAAAATATTACCCACTTGTCCCGCAAGCGTTATTTGTCCGGCATTACCGCCTGAGCAAACCGTTGTAACGCCCGTTGTTGCGGTAGTTGTGCCACCTATTGTTGCTTTATCAATAATGATGTTTACCGCGTTGCTGTTTGGCGGACAGGTTGGCGAAGCTGTAATGGTCCATTGAAATTGGTATTTACCCGGAATTAATCCGCTCACTACTGCATTTGGGTTTGTGACATCAGAAAAAGTAACCGCCGATGCTCCTATAACCAATGTCCATTTACCAGTTCCCGGCGATGGATCATTACCTTTTAACGTATAAGTAGCCGTGTTGCAGACCTTATCATCTAATCCTGGTAGTGATTGCACTGGCAATGGCTGCACAATTATTTTAGCAGTTTGCGGGGTTCCGGGGCAGGTGCCATTGTACGGTGTAATAATATAAGTAACGGTACCCGGTGTGGATGCGTTGTTTGCTAATATATCTTGTATGGCTGTGGTAACCACAGCTGTTGACTGATTGGTATTACCTGTGATGCCTGCAGAAGCTATGCTGGTCCAGGTGTAACTTGTATTCGGGATATTTGATGTTAAGGTTATGGCTGCAGGTTGGTTACTACAAATAGGTGAGTTAACCGGTACGGCTGTGATTTTTGGCAGAGGGTTAATAGTAACCAACAGAACAAAAACGTTTCCGTTACAAGTGCTATTTTGCGGTGTGATCTTATAAGTTACAACCGCGTTGGTATTTGCACTGGTATTGGTTATTATATCGTTTATGGTGTTGCCGCTTCCCGTTGCTGCCACGCCTGTTGCCGTTCCGCTGGTAACAGAAGCTGTCCAGGTAAAAGTACTTACCGGATCGCTGGCAGTTATTGCATAATTAAGCGGTTGGCCGGTACAAATTGTGGCGGCAGGTTTACTGGTTACATTATCAATAGGTATTATAGTAATGACTATATTACTGGTAATAGTGTTACAAGGAGCAGGCAGCGACGTGGTAGCCTGTAAGGTTAGTGTCACCGACCCTGCATTGATCTCGGCGGCAGATGGAATATAGTTTGTTATAAGCGCGTTCCGGCCTGCCGAAAAAGTTCCGCTACCGCCAACCCATTGATGGCTGATAACCGTTCCGCTTATTTGGCCGGCTAAAGATACCGTAGGGTTGCTGGCACAAATAGGTTGTGGATTGCCCGCAGTTACGGTTGGCGCCTGTACAAAAGTGAGTGTTTGTGTTTTGGTAACCGTACCACAATTATTTACCTGGGTAACCTTAACAGTATAGGTTACAAAATCTGTAAACGATATTATAGGATATTGACTATTGGCGTTGGTATTGTTCTGGAAACTGAACGCCCCACCCGTTACTACCCAGGAATATGTGGTAGGTTGTGCCTGTGCTGTTCCGGTTAATATGGTTTGCGTGGGGCCGGGGTTTTGATCGAAAATGAGCGTTTGATTATTGCCGCATAAAGTAACGTTTGGCGAAAGTGTAACTACCGGCGGCCCGTCAACAATTATACTTTGCGCGGGAGCCGCAATAGTACCGCAACTTGCGGTTGTGATATCCAGTTGTACCGAGTATACGCCCGGAGTTGTAAATACAAACTGCGGCAGTTGGCTGTTGGCGTTAGTACCACCTGCATAAGTAACAGGAACCGGACCTACTACTGTCCAGATGTATTGATTTGTTGCATTACAGCTGGCATCAATAACAGAAGTGTTTGTTGGAATAACAGCACCGTTTGATAAACAAGCATTAGCAGGTATTTTGAAAATAGGTTTCGGTGGATTTTGAAGACAGATATTCTGCGAAAAATCAGTTGCTGCGCATCCAACGGCGCTGTTTTGAAGACGGAGCGTAATTACATGTGTACCAGCAGGGGTGGTAGCGGGTAAAATGAACGGCTGGCTAAGCTGATAATTTGAGTAGGCAACGCCATCAACCAGCCAGGTATATAATGCTTTCGTATTGGGTGCACATGTACTGGGATCTATTCCAGGATCGGATGCATTGTTAATAGTAATTGCTGCACCTGCACAGGCGCTTGCCGGTATTTTGAAAGTATTGGTTGGTGGAATAATTACTTTAGCATCATTACTTGGCGCTGAGCCAATATTGCCGCAATATAAATTGCTTGCCTGAAAAACTACAGGGTTGCCACACGAAGCCTGGATAAAAGTATGTGTAACCTGGCCGTTAAGCGCTTTTATCTGGCATAAGGTTAAAATAGTAGGAGGAGACCCATCGCCCCATGTTACTGTGTACAAGTTACCCGGGTAATTGTATTGTATACCCGTGGGTGATGAAATATCAATATTGATGGTTAAATCTCCTTTGCCCTTAACAAGGCATACTGTTAATGAGCCGGTTGAACCAATGGCGGTATTAATTACATTGTTTATTAACTGGTAAGCATGAGTGCCTACTGTTGTTCCGGCGGCGTTTTTGGCTTTAACAATCACCGTATAATTAACCGTATTTGCTTTAAATGTATAACCCGTTGCGGGTATGATTACATTACTTGCTTCGGCTGCGTGTGTTTGTTCATTAAAAAAGGTAGCTGTTACGGTGGTTCCGGCAATTGATGTATTGGTAAAAGTATAGGGTGATGCAGCAGTGCCATTACATTGCCCGTATACTTCAGGATAAGTTGCACTAATGATCTGCGATGATGCCCCGGCAATAACTGCTGTATTAGTATTTATTGAAAAAGCGGTTGAAGCTGCACTTGTCACTACCGGGCTGGTTGATTTTACAAGTACTTTATAACCGGCCCCGGCAAGGGTGCCATTTGGTATTACGCCGTTAATAAATGTAGCATAAAAACCGGTGGAACTTCCAATCAATGTTCCGCCGGCCACGAAATTTCCTGAAGCATCAGATAAATATAAATTGAAGGTATTGTTTTGGTTGGTACATGCTGCAGCATCATTAATATTGATAGGAACCGCGATGTTTGAGCCCCGGCCGTAAGGCCCCGGATCAACAGTACCAATGGTGATGCTTTGAGCAAAAGCGCCGGTAATTGCAGATACTACGAAAAGTGCTAAAAGAAACAGGCGTTTTGTAAAAATTTTATTCATCAACGTCACTCAATTTATTAGTAAAGTGTTACCCAACCAGTTGTTTGTAAATCCTAAAGACTGTAAACCTTACATCTTTTATAGTGGATTTTACCATAAAATAATTCGTCATTTTTACGAAAATTGAACGGATTTGTTACAGCAGATCCCTGTATAATTTTCTTCAAATGTTAAAATATTGAGGCGTTGAGATGATTTTATCATGCAGAAAATGAAAGTTTTATGAAGATTGATTAAATAACGACGATCTGACTCAAATACACTGAGCGAACGCAGTTGATATTTCAAGGAAAGCTGAGAGTTTGCCCCGTTAAAAACAGGGTGGCGAATAATATTTTTTATCTGAAATTTATGCATGGGGTATCCGGCATAAATATAATCAGATTAACCAAAAATATTAGCCAAAAAACAAATAAGCAACGAATATTGCTGCTATAATTCCGGCCAGATCGGCAATTAAGCCAAATGGTATGGCGTATCTGGATCTTTTGATACCAACTGAACCAAAATAAAGTGCTACAATGTAAAAAGTAGTATCTGCGGAACCATTGAAAATGCAACCCAGCCGCCCTGCAAAGCTATCAGGTTTAAAAATTTGCATCGTAGTGATCATCATCGCCCTTGAACCCGAACCACTGAGCGGTTTCATATAGGCAACCGGCATAGCATCCACAAATCGGGTGTCAAGGCCTAAATGACTTACCACCCACCTTAAACCATCATTCATGTAACCCAATGCACCGCAATTACGGAACACCGCTATACCTACCAACATAGCAACCAGGTAAGGAATAATTTTAATGGAAGTTTCGAAACCGGCTTTCGCGCCGTCAATAAAGGCCTCGAAAACATTTATTTTCCTGATCACTCCACCTAAAATAAAAATTACTGGTATAGAAAACAGCAGCAAATTACTTGCAATTTTAGAAAAAGTGCTTATTTGTTCCCGGGTAAGATATGCAGTAAAATACCAAACCAGTAGCGTAATAAAAAGGGTCATCCCACCAAGCCAGGCTACAATAACCCGGTCGAACAAATTTATTTTTTGTTTGAGGGCTACCGCTATCATACCAACAACAGCCGATGCATAGGTGGCGATAATACACGGGATGAAAATATCTGTCGGGTCTTTGGCATGCAGTATGGCGCGCTGGGCAATAATGGTGACAGGCAGCAATTGTAAACCGGATGTAAGCAACACCAGGAACATGATTTGGGCGTTAGAAGCTTCTTCTTTTTCGGGATTTAATTCCTGCAAACTATCCATTGCTTTTAAACCAAGCGGGGTTGCGGCATTGATAAGGCCAAGCAAATTTGCAGAGAAACTCATCAGCAGGTTTCCTATAGCCGGATGGTCCTTTGGTATCTCCGGAAATATTCTTCTGAAAAAAGGTCCTACAATGCGTGATAAGAAATTTATAGCGCCTGCTTTTTCGCCAATTTTCATTATTCCGAGCCAAAAGGTCATCGCGCCTATCAAAGGCAGAGCGATATCCATAACCGACGACTTGGAGGAATCAAAAATTCCATCGACCAGTAATTTGAACGCTTCTGTATCACCTAAAAAAATTAACTTTACTAAAGCGAATATAAAAGCAATAAGGAAAAAAGCTACCCAGATATAATTAAGTGCCATATTAATACTTAAGGCTTTGAAGGTAGTGGTTTTTTATAAAAAGTTTCGCTTTTCAAATTAGAAATAGAACATTACCGGATTATTAAAACAGATAAACAACATGTACCAAGTTGCAGATAAACTTACTCACACTATTAAACAGTTTACAGAATTTACTCATAAACAACCAATTGATTGGGAATGTAAACCATTGTCAGAAAAGTGGTCTAACAAGGAGATCATTGGGCATTTATGCGATAGTGCGCAGATCAATCTGCAGCGTTTTGTAAGATGCACATACGAAGAAAACTTTAAGCTGGTATATGAGCAGAATGAATGGGTTAAGGTGCAGCGTTACCAGGAAATGCATTTGCCCGACTTGTTGCAATTGTGGCATTTGCTTAATTTGCAGATTGACAGGGTACTGAGGGGCTACCCTGAAAACAGGCTGCAAGCGCAATGCGATAATAACAAGCATGAGGTAAGTTTACATACGGTGGAATGGCTGGCACAAGATTACATTAAACACCTTGAGCATCATTTAAATCAAATAAAATGAATCCTTTAATTGAAACCTGGCAAATTCATAGCCGGATCAATATTTATCTGCTTGGGAATATTGATGAGGAAAATTTGAAAGATATAGCATCATCAAAGGGTAGGACAGTTGGCGAGCAATTTGCTCACATCAACAATGTCAGGCTGATGTGGTTAAAGGCTGCCGATGAATCATTAATGGAGGGGCTAACCAAAATGGAGAAGGGGGATATTACAAAGCAAGGCTTGTTATCGGAATTGCAATTAAGTGGAAATAGACTTGAACAATTGTTGGAAAGATCGGTTGATGGTAAAATAAAAGGATTTAAACCACATGCAACCGCTTTTTTAGGTTATCTCATTTCGCATGAATCGCATCATCGTGGACAGATCATGCTGTCACTCAAGCAATCAGGACATCCGGTTGATAAAAAAATACAATTTGGTTTATGGGAATGGGGAACAAGGTGATTCATACAGCAGGCTATTCCGGTACGTCTCTTGCTAAAAAATTGGGGATAAAAGATGGTTTTTACATGAGTCTGCGTAATGCGCCTGAATATTATATGGAGCTTTTTACTGATCTGCCAACCAACTTGTTTTTCGAAGATAAAGTAAATTCAAAAGATGACTTCATTCATTTCTTCACTAAAAGCAAGGAAGAATACCTGAAATTACTGCCCACATTAAAAGACCGTATCAAACCCAATGGAATGATCTGGGTATCGTGGCCCAAAAAGGCATCCAAAGTGGTAACAGATATTACTGAAGATATTATCCGGAACTTCGCGCTGCAAACAGGGCTGGTTGATATTAAAGTTTGCGCCGTTGACGATACCTGGTCTGGTTTGAAACTGGTTATACCAGTTAAAGATAGAGTTTGATAGTTGAAATGTTATAAAATTGAAGGTTGTGTTAGCTTATCAATAACTTTACAGCAATATTAATTATATGATGTGATATGCTTATCTGATACAATATGGATATCATAATCTTTCTTTAAAGGATCATAGGGGACAGTATCATTTACTGTAATATAAATAGATCCCAGCTCTTTTATAGCATACGTTTGTACATCTGCAACCTGTGCATCTTTGGTAATATATTGGGCTATAGAACTATGTATCAGATCGTATTGTTCTATCTCGTTCGTTTGAATTTCAATGAATAAGCGTTTCCCGTCAAGCCGTATATCCACATCCACATGGCTACTGCCTGTTTCCGATTTATAGCTCCTGTTTTTTATGTTATTTTTACCCGTAGCCAGGTAACCCTTTGCCATCATAAAGGTGTCGGCTCTTTGCAGGTTATTAGTCAATAAATATTTCAGATCATCATATGATAATAAATGCTTCTGCCCAAAACATAAAGTAGCGAAACACGTAAAACCTACAACTAACAATAGCTTCTTCATGGAGCTAAATTTAGAGTTTTATTTATCAATAGTCAGAATTTTTCCCTAAGGCAACATTCCTGTCTAAAAATCATAACTTTGCAGCTTTAATATTTTACTATGCCTACTATTCAACTTTCGCGTGTTCAGGGTGATTTTGGCTTCGAAGCTACAGACCAGAACGGGCACACTATTAAAATGGACAGCAGTCCTGAAAGCGGCGGCCAAAATTTTGGCGTACGTCCGATGCAAACTTTATTAATGGGATTGGGCGGATGCTCTGCCATTGATGTGATCAGCATATTAAAAAAGCAACGCCAGGATGTGGTTGATTATAAAATGACCATTAGCGGCGAACGGGAGGCAGGTAAAGAACCATCTTTATGGAAATCGATCAATGTAGAATTCCATTTGTACGGAAATATTGATCCAGATAAAGCCAGTCGCGCTGTAGACCTTTCTATCAACAAATATTGCTCAGTTGCTGCCACCTTGATGGGCGCTGGTGCCGAAATAAAAACGGAGGTGTTTGTACACCCTGCCAAATAATATTATATCTATTACTTTTATACCATGTCCTCAAAATTAGATCCAGTTACCCAGGCTATACGCATACAAATCCCTAAAACTCAGCAGCAAGAACATTCAACGCCACTGTATATAACCAGCAGCTTTACATTTGATGAAGCTGAATCCATGCGGGCCGCTTTTGCTGATGAATCAGATGATAACATTTACAGCCGTTTCAGTAATCCTAACGTGGATGAGTTTGTGGATAAAATGTGTGCTTTGGAAGGGGCAGAGGCCGGTTTCGCTACTTCGACAGGCATGAGCGCGATATTTTCGTCGATGTTTGCTTTGCTGAAACAGGGCGACCATTTAATATGCTGCAGCTCAGTTTTTGGCAGCACATTTACTATGGTGACCAAATATCTGCCACGCTTTGGTATAACTGCTACACTGGTACCTGTAGGCGATAATGCCGCCTGGGAAGCAGCAGTGCAGCCGAATACCAAAATGATCTATTTAGAAACGCCAACCAACCCGCAATTGGAAGTGCTTGATTTGGAGTGGAGTGGGCAATTTGCCAAAAAACACAACCTCATACTTAATGTAGATAACTGTTTTGCCACCCCATTATTGCAAAAACCAATTGATTATGGCGCCGACCTGGTAGTTCATTCGGCAACAAAATGGATTGATGGGCAGGGCAGGGTATTGGGTGGTGTGGTTGTTGGGCGTGCTGACCTGGTAAAAGAGATCTACTTGTTTTGCAGGAATACCGGGCCATCCATGTCGCCATTTAATGCCTGGGTGTTGAGCAAAAGTTTAGAAACTTTGGATGTACGTATGCAGCGCCATTGCGAGAACGCACTAAAAATGGCTGAGATATTACAAAATAACCCGAACGTAGCATGGGTGAAATATCCTTTTCTGCCAACCCATCCTCAATATGAGATCGCTAAAAAGCAAATGAAATTAGGTGGCGGCGTACTTTGTTTGGAAATAAAGGGTGGCATAGAAGCAGGACGCAAATTCCTCGATTCGCTGGAAATGCTTTCCGTAACAGCCAATTTAGGTGACACCCGCAGCATTGCATCACATCCAGCCAGTACTACCCATTCCCGCTTAACAGAAGCGGAAAGGTTATCTGTAGGTATCACATCGGGATTGATCCGTATCTCTGCCGGCCTAGAAAAGGTGGATGATATTATTGCCGATATTGCGCAGGCGTTAGAAAAAAGCGCGCTTTAACATATTTCTTTTTTATTTTATAATTGATAAGGTTTATCTAACTTAATAGATAAACCTTATCAATTTACAAGGTATATCCTTGCCTGTTGTCTTCATTTATCAATCTAACGCCCGGTTAGTCAGCAAGCGTAATATCCATTTTAGTTTTGATAGCCGCGACAGTGTTAATTTACCTTTTAACGAGATTGTTATTTGACGGAGGATAGCATTATGATTGTTCTACTCCAATAATCATACAAAACTGTATAGTTTATAACTCATTTACCATTGTATTCAAAAGGTCAGTAAATAAACTGTTTTTAATTATTAATATAACTGCCGGATCCTGGAATCAGAGATTCGATATCGTTTGTTATCCAGTTGATTGCAGCTTTTCTTTAATCCTCAAAATCTCATTGTATTACTGGTCATAATGCCCCAATTATCCATTTTGGGGGCTGTGTGGCATTAATGTTGTTTGCCGTGCTGTATGTTTTGGAAAACAAAACATACATACTTAAATATTAAAATATGAAATCTAAATTTAAAAAAGCCGCTTTGCTTCTTTCAGGGATTATAGCAAGTGGCCAACTATTCGCTCAAACTCCTGACACTACCAAAACAACTCAAACGGTTAATGATTATGTAAAACCCTTTTCAGAAGGCAGTGCATTTCGCAAATGGTCAATAGGTATAAATGGGGGCGTACTAACTCCCTATACTATTTTCGGCAGCAATAACCGCCAGGATTTTACTTCGCCAAATATTAAACTGGGTTACGGCGGATACGTTAAATATCAAATATTACCGTCTTTCGGCTTACAGGCTGATTTCCTGATGGGGAAATTGCAAGCCGATCATTCACAACCTAATGCATTGGGAAATGCACCATATTCACAATATAACACCCGGTTGCAATATGCTGCAAGCTTAAGCACTAACATTACTTTAGCCAATATTAACTGGCGCCACCAAAAAGGATTTATTCAACCATATTTAACTGTAGGTGGTGGTTACATGGGCTATAAGCCGGTATTAACTTCAGCGGACGGAACAGTAGCCAATTTTAAGACCGATAATAATGGACAAGTTAAAGAATTTTTTATCCCTGTAGGATTAGGTTTGAAATTTGATCTTGCACCGGGGGTAAATCTTGACCTCGGTTACCAGGTGAACTTTGTTAATTCAGATAACGTGGATGGTTACAATTATGGTACAACTAACGACCGCTTCTCT
>JAQBOK010000230.1 GCA_028288085.1 Mucilaginibacter sp. | reverse complement strand
AGCATTTCTGTTTGTGCCGAACCCAATGCCAGGCAATTTACACTTATGCCCTGCTCAACCAGTTCTTGCGCCAGGCATTCGGTTAGTGTATGTAAGGCAGCTTTACTTGCCGAGTAGGCAGATAGTCCATTAAATTTAGCACTGCCCTGGAAACCACCCATACTGCCAATATTAAGTATATGCGAGCCCTCGCCCATGAATTTTAGCAGGCTTTGTATAATACGCACATGCCCTATGTAATTGCTTTGCAGCATTTCTACAAAGTCGGTTTCTAACAGATTGATAAAGGGCTTATTAATTAATACACCTGCATTATTTATTAAAACATCTACCCGGTTATCCAGGTGGCTGCCAATAAACTGCAGCAGATCGGCATAATCGTCATGTACAATATCAAAAGCCACCGGATAAAGCGTGCAGTCAGGGTTTAACCCTTTGGCTATATCCAATAATTTCGCCAGTTTGGTTTCAGATCGTGCCAGCGCTATAACTTTATGTTTGCCGGATAATATCAGATCTAAAACAGCCTCAAAACCCACTCCGCTGCTTGCGCCTGTTATAATAATGTTCATAGATGCTAAGATATTAAATTTATCAAACCACCAATTTTTGTTCAACAGGGTGTTTGATGAGATAAAAGCCATCGCTGATCAGTTTTTTTAATTCCTGCTCATGGATGGCTTTATTTTCAAGAAATGTAGTTATCTCTGAAGCTAATTCAGGCTCAATCTCTTCATGGTCTAATATTTCCAATATTTCTAATGCGCAAAGCCAGTCATCATGATGGTTTCTTTGTAACATTAACCACACATTACCTAAAAAACCATAATCGCCGCCCTTGTGCCTGCGGTCTCTCACCTGCTGGTAAAGTTTATGTAATTCAATAGTTCGCAGGTCATACTGTACATGGTGTGTATTGGTTGTTGATTTGTATACAATTTCTTCATAAGCATCTTTATCGGCCGCGCCGCAAAAAACAGATACTATCTTCTCACCAACCGCCATGTCATAATCGCCCCATGATGGATCGAATAATACTTTGTTTTCATTATCCACCACTGTACAGTTAGTAAAAGTGATTAACATGGTTTTGCCATCCTGGGTCAATACCTGTTTAACCGTTCCGCTCACTGTAATACCACTTTCAAAATTTAATACTGACTGTTTGCCACTCTCTATACCAAGAAGCATCAGATCATCTTCGGTCATATCTTCAAGGGTAGTAGTTATGTTTTTCAATTTACCGATCGGCGAACTAAACCCATCGCGATGATGGTTTTTACCATGCCCCTTCAACTGTTTGTTATTACAGGATAACATAGTTGCGCCAGTGGTTTTAATGAACGACGGTTGCTCATTCGCGACTTTAAAATCAGCAATTGTACCCGAAACCTGCAAGCCCGAGCTATACACTGCAGTACAGGTGTTTTTGCTTTCCAGGGCCTTTTTCAAACCATGTTCCCCGCCAACTCTGAATGACATGGTATCAGCAAATTCTTCCAATACATCAATCAGGTTCTGAAAAGTATCTGTAACAAAAAGCTGTGGTTGCGTTTTAGTAATATCGTAGGCGTAATTTACCGCATATTTATTGTACCATAGTTTTTTGATATCAGCCCGCATGCAGCTTGAACTCTCGCCTATTGACGAAAGCAGGCCAGCGCCGTATATCTTCGGGTTCTCTAAAGTGCCGATCAAACCATATTCAACGGTCCACCAATGCAGGCGGCTCAATAGCGCCATTTCAGAGGGCTCACCCATGTTCTCCTGCCGCAAGGCAACCAATTCTTCAGCTTTCTTTATTTCATCAGCATCGGCATCGGGCATTTCTTTCCATATCGATAAGGCCCTGATGGCCTCGTACAATTCAAAATCCTGTGCCGAAAACATTGCTTTTGCACCTATCGACCCAAAATAACTCAGGTAATTATGATAGTCTTTATCAGCTATAATAGGTGCATGCCCTGCAGATTCATGAATAATATCAGGCGCAGGAGTGTATTCAATATGTTTTAACTGGCGTATATCGGCTGCAATTACCAAAACCCGGTAGGCCTGGTATTCCATAAAAGCGGCCGGTGGTATAAAGCCATCCACCGTAACAGCGCCCCAGCCTATTTTGCCAAGTGCATCGTTCATTTCCTGCAAATCAGGGATCTTCTCAATAGTTAAACCTGCTTTTTGTAAGCCGGGTATGTATGGATAATAAGCAACATCTTTTAAATAGCTGTAATTTTGGCGCATTACATAGCGCCACACAGCATGATCGATAGGGGTATAGTGTTCGTAGTGTTGGTTTACGATAAATTGCTTTAAATGACGGGGTAGAGCCGCGACTTGCGGATTATTAAAATCACTCATTACATTCTTTGGTTTATCAGAGAATGTAAAATTACAAAATTAGATCGCTAAGCCCTATTTTTCTTCGAAAGATGGTAAGCCTTCTTCTAGCCTTTTTGGCCTGAGCACATAATAAATACCCAATAAAGCAACTATAAGGGATATGATATAAAATGAACCTGGTAAGAATACAGCCAGGCTTTTATCCATAGGGAATACTTTGGTCAATTGCTGAAAAACTGTTTCGCGTATACCTGCGCCACCTACACTTATCGGAATTATTGTTGCTAATGCTGATATCAAAAATGATAACAGGTAAGGAGAGAATTTCCCTGAGAAATCTTGCCCCAGCAAAACAAATACAATAGTAAGTACCTGCAAGCCTTGTACCATAACCGCCTTCAGATGCCCCTCAAAAAAATACCGGGTGTATTCTCTAAAAAACCTGTAAGCTACAAAATAGTAAATTGCCGATGCCACTGTAAAAATCCCCAATGGGATAGCAATGTGTACATCTATTTGCGGTATCAGGAAAATAAGAGCTACGGTGATCAATCCTATAGCCCACAGTCCACTTAGCCTGTCAAACATAATGGCCCAAAAAACCTTCCTTGCCGGAAGCTGATAGTTTTTCTTGAGTAAGTATATTTTGTAGCCATCGCCACCAATGCCGCCTGGTAGTAAAAAGTTATAAAAAAGCCCCAAAAGGTATAATCTGAAATTAAAGCGGGGATCGAGTTTTAATTCAATAGATCTGAAAAAGCTTTGCAAACGCCATGCTGAAATCACCATTGAAATAAAGAAACTTATCAGGGCCGCCAGCATCCACCAGTAATTGGCATGATAAAGCCTGTATTTAACGTCCTTAAAATGCACGTTCCGAAATACGTAATAAAGCAGAACTGAAGTCACCGCCACTTTTAAAAGAGTTTTAACTACACTCCAGGCTATATCTTTCCAAGTTTTAGGTTTAATTTCTTCCTCAACTTCATTTACGATAGATTCTTCAATTCTTGTCATTGGCAGCAAAAGTAATATTTTGATTTCATTTATTATGATTACACCGATTATCAAACGATTACCTTAACCATTTGATTTGTTAATAAATAAAATTGACAAACCAGTTAACATTAAAATTCTAAATTTGCCCAAAATTTAAGCGGTATGGCTAAAGTAAAAGTTGGTTTGGTGCAAATGTCCTGCACAGCTGATAAGCAGCAGAATTTGCAAAAGGCAATTGTTAAGGTACGCGAGGCCGCAGCCAAAGGTGCGCAGATTGTTTGTTTACAGGAATTGTTTACCTCGTTGTATTTTTGCGATGTAGAAAATTATGATAATTTCCAGCTTGCCGAAGCTGTTCCCGGTCCATCTACTGATGAACTATCCAAAGTGGCGAAGGAATTAAATGTGGTAATTATAGCCTCATTATTTGAAAAGCGCGCCCAGGGATTATATCATAATACTACCGCCGTATTGGATGCTGATGGCGCTTATATGGGCAAATACCGCAAAATGCATATCCCGGATGATCCGGGCTTTTATGAAAAATTCTATTTTACTCCCGGCGACCTCGGTTATAAAGTTTTTAAAACTAAATACGCTACAATCGGCGTGTTGATCTGCTGGGATCAATGGTATCCCGAAGCAGCACGTATTACGGCGTTAATGGGCGCCGAAATATTGTTCTACCCAACAGCCATAGGCTGGGCCACCAGTCAGGATAAGGCTACCAATACCGAACAATATAACGCATGGCAAACCATGCAGCGTTCACATGCTGTGGCCAACGGGGTGCACGTAGTAAGTATTAACCGTGTTGGGCAAGAAGAAGAATTAAAATTTTGGGGAGGATCTTTCTTTTCTAATCCTTTTGGAAGTATAATATACCAGGCATCACATGGCGAAGAAGAAGTAGTTGTAGAAGAATTGGATCTTGGTAAATCGGATTACTACAGAAGTCATTGGCCATTTTTGCGTGACAGGAGAATTGATTCTTATCAGCCAATAACAAAACGATTTATAGACGAGGACTAAATAGTATGGACCATAGTCAATAGACCATAGTAAATGTATAATGGCGTTTAAGTTTGAAAGCCTTCAAGTATGGCAAAAAGCACTTGATCTGGGTGAGGATGTAAATCAATTGACAAAATCTTTTCCAAAAGATGAATTGTATGTTTTGACACCCCAAATCAAAAGAGCTGCCGATTCGGTTGTTTTAAATATTGCAGAAGGCTGTACGGGACAAAGTAATGCTGTTTTTAAAGTGTTTTTGAATTATTCACTACGTTCAGGCATTGAAGTTGTTTCGTGTCTGTTTATTGCTAAAAAAAGAAAAATCATTAATGAAGATAATTTTGTAAAGCTTTACAATGAATATCAATCGCTAACAAAAATGATCACAGCTTTAAGAAATACTTTATAAGATTTACTATGGACCATCGACTATCGACTATGGACAAACTAACAGGTTTCCACTTTCCTGCCGAATGGGCGCCACATACTGCAACATGGCTAAGCTGGCCACATAAAGAAGAATCATGGCCGGGTAAAATCACGACTGTATATCGCCCTTATTGCGAGTTTATCAAGGTGTTAACGGAAGGTGAGTTGGTTCGGATAAACGTCATCAATGAGCAAATGGCGGCTTTTGTTAAAGAACAGTTACTTATGGTGGGCGCTGATTTGAAACGTATCAGTTTTTTTGAATTTCCAACCAATGATGCATGGTGCCGCGATCATGGACCGGCTTTCCTGATCAATTCTGAAACTAAAGAAAAAGTAATAGTAGACTGGGGCTACAATGCTTGGGGCAATAAATATCCGCCTTATGATCTGGATGATGCGATCCCTACCAAAATTGCGCAGCATTTTAATTTGCCTGTCTATCACCCCGGCATTGTGATGGAAGGCGGTTCAGTTGATTTTAATGGTAAAGGGACCGTTTTAACCACTACTGCCTGCCTGCTCAATAAAAACAGAAATCCTCATTTAACCCAGGCTCAAATTGAAGCATACCTGCAAAACTATTATGGTATTGAACAGGTATTGTGGCTTGGTGACGGCATTGTAGGGGACGACACCGACGGACATATTGATGATATTACGCGTTTTGTGAACGAGGATACCGTAGTAACGGTTATCGAAGAAAATAAAAACGACGAGAATTATCACATACTGCAAGAAAATCTGCAATCCTTAAAAATCATGCGCCTGCTGAATGGTAAACAGCTCAATATTATTGAGTTACCAATGCCTGATGCGGTGCATTATGATGGACAACGTTTGCCTGCATCATATGCTAATTTTTATATTGCCAATGCTGCAATTATAGTACCCACTTATCGCTCTAAAAATGATGATAAGGCGCTTGATATATTACAGCAATGCTTTCCTGATAGAAAAATTGTGGGTATTGATTCTACAGATATTATCTGGGGATTAGGGAGTTTTCATTGTTTGAGTCAGCAGGAACCCTCGGTGTAATAAATTCCGGCCGACATTTATGTTTAAACATCTTTCACCGACGAGTTCCTTATATCTGCCGACTTCTTTAAACCAACCACCAATATTCGATTGATGGATCTGTGATAGCACCGTAGTTTTGGGTAAGATTTAAAATTCAAAACGATGAAAACTATTATAGAAAACCAAAATCAAACTAACCATAAAACTGTGGCCGGTGTAATCATATTAACAGTAGGCGCTTTATTGCTGATCAATCAATTAAACTTGTTTTTTATACCCGGTTGGCTTTTTAGCTGGCCAATGTGGTTAATTGCTTTTGGCATTTATACAGGTGTTAAACACAATTTCAGGAAACCGATATGGGTAATCATGATATTTTTGGGTGTAGCGTTTTTATTTACTGAAAATGTTGCCGATGCCAGCCGCGTGGTTTGGCCTGCTGGTATTATTGGAGCGGGTTTATGGATGGTATTAAGGCATCACAAAAAGGCAGATACCGATTATCCTGAAAAATCAGTATAAGAAACAATCCGATAGTAATCTTTCCAAAAAAAATAGGAGCCAGGCGATACAGATTTGCCTGGCTTTCTTTTTTTTAACAAATATCTATTAGATTTAGGGGTAATATGATAAAGAAAAATTTACCTGCAATTATCTGCGTCACCCTACTGCTATTATTTGCAAAATTCTCCTATTCTCAAAACAAAATTGTTGTTTTCCAATCAGATTTTGGAGTAAAGGATGGCGCCGTTTCTGCTATGAAAGGGGTTGCCATGGGGGTTTCAACTGATTTGAAGTTATACGATCTTACCCATGAAATACCTGCCTACAATATATGGGAAGCAGCCTACCGACTGGAACAAACCGTAAGGTATTGGCCAAAGGGTACCGTATTTGTTTCTGTTGTTGATCCCGGTGTAGGTACACAAAGGAAATCTGTTGTGCTTAAAACAAAGACAGGCCATTACATTGTTACTCCTGACAATGGAACTCTAACCTTGATAGCAGAATCATTGGGAATTACTGAAATAAGAGAAATAGACGAAGCTGTGAACCGCAGAAAGGACTCACAAAAATCATATACTTTTCACGGGCGTGATGTGTATGCATTTACCGGTGCAAGGCTTGCTGCAGGTGTAATCACTTTTGAACAGGTTGGGCCTGCATTACCAAACCACGTAGTTAGCTTACCCTATCAAACAGCCGTATTAAAAGGTAAAACCCTGAAAGGTAATATTGCGATTTTGGACGTGCAGTACGGCAACGTTTGGACTAACATTACAGATTCATTAACAAACCAGCTCAAACCGAAGTATGGAGACGTATTTCATATAACCATCTACCATAACAACAAACAGGTTTATACAGGCGATGCGCCCTTTTGCCAAACCTTTGGCGCGGTTGCAAAAGGGAAGCCTTTGGCGTATTTAAATAGCTTGTTACAATTTTCACTGGCCTTAAATCAAGGCGATTTTGCTAAAGTATATCATATTGGTAGTGGGAGCGGGTGGAGTATTACGGTAACTTTGCCGAAGAAATAAAACAAGCCCAACTATTGTTCTACGTAATACCAGGGGATGTTAAGTGTGCCTTTTTTTAGATCTATTTTTAGTTGCGATCCAACTTGTACCTGGTAATAAAATGCTTCTGATACCGAAATATTATCAGATTCATGATGTTGACCCCATTCACTCAATATGAGGTGGTAAGTGGTGCTTTTTCCGTGTGTTATATGGCGATTGGTCACCATCGCATTAAAAACCTGTGGTTTTGACTGATCAAAAACGCTATTGATCTGCATAGTGCTTCCAAATCCATACGCCGCGGCAATCACAACAGCGATAATTATTTGGCCAACTATTGACTCGTTTGATTTTTTTATTCCGGCAAAGTATAAAGCGATAATCATACCGAATCCAATTGCCAGGGACGGAGCCCATACATTATCGTAACTTAAAACTTTTGTGTCAACAGCGCCCTGCATCACAAGCGCAACAGCCGGGAAAAACAACCCGGTAAACACAGATGCATAAGCGCTGCTTTCTTGGCGAACAATCTGATCAAACCCTTACTAAACCCCATTAACAGGGCGCCGGCCAAAGGATAGATCAACAGAACATAAGATAACAGGTACATCTTTCTGTGCAGAATCATCGAACCGAACAACAATACTATGCCACCTATGCTGTAAACTATGGTGTATTTTCTTGCATTGTTGAATTTCAGTTCACGATCTGCTTCAGTTGCGCCTAAAGTGGAATCATGTAAAATTGCTTTTTTTTCTTCCTCATACTCTACTTTATCCAAATCTTTAAAGTTAGTGCTAAGCCATGCTTTCAAGCCTTTATAATCACCAATGCTCATATAATCGCCAATTTTGATTTTGGCATACCCTTCCTGGTCAGGCTCAATATAAATAGCCTTATCGCCAACCCTGAAGCCTTTAATATGATCAAAGGTTATTCCTATCGTTTTAAAAATAAATGAGTACGTAATGCTATCATCGGTGATGACGATCTTTCTTTTAAATAAGTTCAGGAAAATCATTATTCCACCAGCCACCATAACTAAGGGAAGCAGGTATATTAATTTTGAACTGGCATCAGCCTTCGTTTTAAAAAGAGCAAATGCCGCGATAAAAGCGACGGCCCCAAGCACACCATAAAAAATTTTGTAGCCGATAGATGTGGTATATTCAGTTTCCATTTATCTTGTAATAAGGTGCCGTGAATATATCATAAGTACCGCAAATAATCAACGATGAAATTTTTCACCGACAATTTATCCGATCTTACCGACTTGTTTAATTATATCGCCAATATTTGATAGGTTCGCCTTAAGTATTACCTTAGTTTTGGATAAGATTATAAAATAGAATACATATCATGAGTGACAATATAGATTTACAAAACAAACCACGCAGTAACAAAGCAATTGCGGGGGTTATACTACTGGTTGTTGGGGCTATACTCCTGCTAGACCAGTTGAGCATTTTCGCTTTCCCATTCTGGTTGTTCAGGTGGCCAATGATATTGATTGTGATAGGGCTTTATAGTGGAGCTAAACATAATTTCAGAAACTCCGGTTGGTTCATTATGGTACTTGTCGGCATGGTATTCCTGTTAAATGACGCTTTTCCCGGATACAAGGTAGACCACATTACATGGCCGGTTATGATTATTGTATTCGGCCTTTGGATGATATTAAGACGCAACCATAATTTTGATAGTAAAACATGGAAAAAAGACTGGGATAAAAATAAATGGGACTGGCGCACTCCGCAACCTAACCAACCCGCACCAGACCCTAATAACATTCCTCCGGATACCAATAAAGATTTTACCGGTGGGGCGCCACATTCATATGGTGACGATTACCTGGACGCGGTATCCGTATTTGGCGGAGTTAAAAAGACCATTTTAGCAAAAGACTTTAAGGGCGGCGACATCGTGAATATTTTTGGTGGCGCTGAACTTGACATGACCCAGGCCGACATCAACGGGCGGGTAGTTATTGATATCACTCAAATATTTGGCGGCACCAAGATCGTAGTGCCTTCTAACTGGCAGGTAGTGTCAGACATTGCCGCAGTATTTGCCAGCGTGGATGATAAAAGAATGAGGAGTACCGCCAACCCCAATGCCGATAAAATATTGGTGCTAAAAGGTGTTTCAATTTTTGCCGGAATAGATATACGCAGCTATTAATCATTAAATTTTACTGGAATGAATTGGTACGTAGCAAAAATAGTTTTCAGAATAGTAAGCGGTAATGGCAATCACCATGCACAATTTGATGAGCAACTGCGATTGATAAGTGCAGATGATGAACATCAGGCTTTTGAAAAAGCAAGTCGTATAGGTCTTAATAATCAGGATAGTTTTCTAAATAATCAAAGTGAGCAGGTTAAATGGCAGTTTATTGATGTGGCCCAGATTAACCAGTTGAATGACCTGTCTAACGGCACTGAACTATATTACCAGATACACGAAGCGCCTGATGCCGACCTTTATATTGCATGGGCGCACCATAAATCGGCGTTGCTGGGCATAAAAAATTAATTAGGATAAATAAATAAATTTTGGCGAATTCACCGTTAACATTTTCAAAATTGCGTACAGCGTTTGTAACAGGTGGCCTTGTTTGGGCCGCATTGTTAACTTACCTTATACACGGTTTTGGATTTGCATGGTTCATCGGCATTACAGATGGCGTCATCAGTTCGGTGCTGCTGGCAGCAGCTTGCTGGCTTATCAATAATAACCTTCGTTATTTTCAGCCGGGCAAAGGCAGCTATATTAATATATTTTTCTGGTGTGTAGCACTGGCAGGCGCCTGTACATTTGGCTGCCGCTGGATATTGCCCTATGTAAACAACAACTCGGTTTACAGTAATTTTGTAATCCTGTCGTTAACCATCCGTTTCTTTACTGATTTTTTAGCTATCGGGTGGATGGCCATGATCAGCATGATCTGGTATTCGCAACAGGACCAAAAGGAAAACGAAAAAAGAAAAGCGGAGGCTGAGAAACTGGCCCGCGACGCCGAATTATACAACCTGCGGCAGCAATTACAACCACATTTCCTGTTCAATAGCCTCAACTCCATCAACGCTTTAATAGGTTTTAAACCTGATGAGGCCAGAAAGATGATCCACCAGCTATCTGACTTTTTGCGTGGAACCCTTAAAAAAGACGATCAGCAACAGGTTACTTTAACCGAGGAGTTAGCGCATTTGCAGTTATATTTGGATATTGAAAAAGTGCGTTTTGGGCATCGTTTGATGACAGAGATAAGCTGCGACAAAAAATGCCAGGATTGCAAATTACCTTCAATGATATTGCAGCCCATTGTTGAAAATGCTATTAAGTTTGGCCTTTATGATACAACCGAAAGTGTAACTGTTAGTTTAAGGGCCGAAATGGAAGATAACTACCTGACATTGATGATACAAAACCCATACGACCCTAAAACAGCAAGACCGCGCAAAGGTACTGGCTTTGGGCTGAGCGGGGTGCAAAGACGGCTCGATTTGCTTTTTGCACGCACTGACCTGGTTGAAACTCATGCAAATGATAATATATTTACAACAATTATTAAAATTCCACAAATATGAAGCGTGCACTTATTATTGATGATGAACCTTTAGCCCGGTTAGTTGTACTGGAATATTTGCAGAATTTTAAAGATATTGAAGTTTTACAGGAATGTAACGATGGCTTTGAAGGTCTGAAAGCTATTCAGCAGTACCAGCCCGACCTGATATTCCTGGATGTGCAAATGCCTAAAATAAATGGTTTTGAAATGCTGGAACTGGTGGAACAGCCGCCATCGGTAATTTTTACCACAGCTTTTGACGAATATGCAATCAAAGCTTTTGAAACCCACGCCATTGATTACCTGCTGAAACCTTTCAGCAAGGACCGGTTTAACAAAGCAGTTGAAAAATTTCTGGCCCAAACACCTGCCCAGGTTGTAAAGCAAACCGAAAACCTTTTAGATACCGCTGCACAATCACCCGCGCAACACGAGCGTATTGTGGTGAAAACGGGGACCAAAGTGAAGATCATCCCGGTTGCTGATGTTGAATATTTAGAAGCTGATGATGATTACGTAAGCGTGCATACCAAGGAAGGCTCATTCCTGAAAAATAAAACCATGAGCTTTTTTGAGCAGATGCTTGACCCAACACAGTTTGTTCGTGTGCACCGTTCCTATATAATTAAGATACAGGATATCACCCGGATAGACCCTTATGAAAAAGATGCCCACCTTGCCATCCTTAAATCGGGCGCTAAGATACCGGTTAGCAAAACAGGTTATGCGAAGTTGAAACAAGTGCTGGGGATATAGGTTGATATTGGATGTTTGGGTGTTCGATTTCGGATTTACCCCAATTATCGTGCTGAGAAACGAAGCATCTAATGACGTGCTAATAGATTCTTCGCTATCGCTCAGAATGAACAAACAATAATGTACTTGCTCGCTTTTTAGATAAGAAAGGTACAATCAGAGACAAACTAAATTTTCTTCTTTAAAATCCTTACCTTAACTTCTTTAAAAGAAAGCAGTAAGTTCTTTTGAACAAGATATCTAAATGACCACCTTATCTCAGCGCCATAGTTTTTCAAAGTCACTAAGCTTTTATTTAAGGTCGAATTTGCTCATTGTAAAACGATTGTTTACCAATCTTTTTATTGATGGGCCGATAAAATTTCCAGTTGGCGATCAATTGGCATCGGCGCCGGTAATATCATTTTCAGAAAGCGAGTTATGGAATAATGATGATAATAAGCAAAACTGGATATTAACGGCCGGTAAAGTTCAGAATTTAAGAGTGGCATCTGAAAAATTGAACGGGCTCGAAATTCCGGCAAATACAATATTTAGTTTCTGGAAACATATCGGCAAACCATCAGCCGGAAATGGTTACGTGATGGGGCGTGAAATAAGGGAAGGATGTATGATTCCCACTATTGCTGGTGGGCTTTGCCAGTTATCCAATGCTTTATACGATGCTGCATTGAAAGCAAATTTCGAGATTATTGAAAGGCATAGGCATACACAGATAGTTAAAGGCTCGTTATCTGAAAATGACCTGGACGCCACGGTTAAATGGAACTATATCGATCTTCAGTTTAAATCAGCTTATAGTTTTAAAATTGTGATTGATTTTACGGTTCAAAATCTCCTTGTTCAATTCAGAGGGGTTACCAATAATACTGTTCTTTACCCGCCAGCTAATACTCAATTTAAAGCTGTTGTACTGAATGATTGTTATAGCTGCGGGAATTTTGATTGCCACCGCAATCCCGCAAAAGATTTTACTAATGAATCGTATAGTATTACCACATTTATACTGGATGAAAAATGGCCCGAGTTTGATGAATACGTTAAGTCTACAGCTAAAAATATCGACTATTTCATAGTTCCGTTCTCATTCAATAGTACTTGGAGTATCAACCGCTTTACATGGGATGTCAATCCGGACCGTCACAAAACATTTTCGTCTATCGCCTTTAAACGGTCGATTTCCATACGGCAGCTAACTATTTTAATGCCACTTTGCCACCCGCATATTTAAAGTATGATAGCAAGATTATAGCGGGAATAAAAAAGCTTATTCCCATTGAAACAACCCATATTGTGATATCACAAAACCTGCTGCCCTTTGCCTGGCAGCAAGGCATTTTATGGGGAAGAACATTTGATGTGCTAATGACCCGCCTGCCTATGGAAAAAATACATGAGCAGTTAAATAAGGCATTACAAAATCATACCCAAAGCAAAACCCTCAACGATTTTCGGGCAAACAATGAATTGATCAATCTGGAAAGTCTTTCACTCACAAGATCAAGACATATTATTACACCGCACCGGGATATAGCCAATATATTTCAGAACAAATCTGTTAGGTTGGAATGGTGTATGCCCGGCGGAAAGCCAGCTCAACCAAACGATGCGTACAGAATATTGTTCCGGCGTCAGCCCTGGCAAGAAAGGGCGCATATGAAGTACGCCAATTGGCCAGGGAATTAAACCTTACACTAACAGTAACAGGGAAAACGCTGGAAAATGCAGAGTTTTGGAAAGATGTAAATATCCAAATTGCAGGGGTAAATCTGTTTGAAAACATTGGCCTGGTTATTATACCTACTTATATTGAGCATCAGCCAAGATTGATTTTAAAAGCGTTGGCGTTAAATATCCCGGTTATTACTACACCTGCTTGCGGAATTACCGAAAGAGAAAACTTGAATATTATACCCGCAGGGGATTATGATGCTTTTAAAGCCGCAGTTTTGAAACTTATCTTGTAGAGATAAAATGCCTTGCGTCTTACGATATCAATAACACCATCCAAGCCTCTTCCACCTTCCCTTCATCCAATAACTCCTTTGCTTTTAAATGTAGTTGCAGTTCGCGTGTTTGGCTGTCGCCGATGGTAGCATCCAGCAAGTCTTTGAGTTCTGGTGATTGGCTGTAGGTTTCGGTTTCCTCATCGGTTGGTAATACTTCCACATTGCCTAGCTGGCCAAGATTATTTCCTGTAAGCACTTTTGAATTGCGGATGGGATAAGGTATAGCATCTACACCGATGCCGATAGTGCGAACAGGCTTTGCCACTTTAAAAAGGTTGTCTTTGGTAACCCGGCAATACCAGTCGCCGCCAAGGCGCGCTACCAGGTCAATTTTTGCCTGGTCAATTTTACCATCGGTATCCAAAATGGCTTCGTTAATATGGATGATCTTTATTTCGGCTATCACCAGGTTACCTGCACCGGGGCCACTGCCCAAAGATTTTACTTCGTTTACCACACATTCTAACTGCACAGGGGCTTCTGCTACCCGTGGCGGTTTTACCAAATGGGATGGTATAGCAGTAAAGCCTGCCTTAATAAATTCATTTATCCTTTTCGGATACTCCACACTTGCCAATGATGTTTGCTGAACCATATCGTAATTCACCATATTGATTACACATTCAGGCACTTCTAATATGTTTTCGAGCGTGTGCTTGGTTGTATTATCACGCACCTTCCTTGACGGGGAAAATACACAAATAGGCGGGTTGGTGCTAAACAGGTTGAAAAAGCTAAAAGGGCTCAAATTAACATTACCTCCCTTGTCCACGGTTGATGCAAAACAGATAGGACGTGGGGCAATTGCATATTGCAGGTAATTGTGTAACTCAGGGATGGATAGGTCTTTTATGTTAATTGATAGCATATACTATTGGATAAAGCATTAAAGCAATGGTGGTTTATTTGTAAACGCATCCATCACCTTCATCAAAGTTACTGCATCCTCAATTGGGCAGGGGTTAGGCCCTTCGCCCCTGAAATAGGAAACAATTTTTTCGATCATCGGCTGCTGGATGTGCTCAGGATGGGTAAAGTTCACAATTTGTTCTTCATATTCATTTTCCCAGCTGACAAATGTCCCAAAGAATGGGAAAGTGATCTTCCCATTTGCACCAATGATTTCGCAACTGTCTACAGTTTCATTATCAGCTACATTAAAGCACCATGAGCCATTAACTACCACCTTGTTTTTGAACAATATTTGCCCGCATACATGGTCATCAGCCGGGTTTACGCCTGATTGATTTAGCGAAAACCCATGATATAACTCAGGTTCACCGAAATAGTATAACATCAAATCGAGTTGGTGCGGGGCCAGGTCATGAAAATATCCCCCACCCGAAAGTTCGGGCAATACCCGCCAGTTACTTTCCACATCGGCCACCAGGTCGGGTTTCAGGCTTTTCCACATTCTTATTTGTACCGTGCGTATTTCGCCAATAGTATTTTTCGCCAGTAATTCTTTTATATATAAAAACATGGGCAATGCCCTGCGGTAATGGGCTACGGTTAGCTTGCCACTATATTGTTTAACAGCATCTGCCATTGCCTGTGCCTCCTGTGCAGTACGTGTCACCGGCTTTTCCACATAAACATTCAGTCCTTTTTTTAAAGCGGCTATTGCATATTCCAGGTGAAAAGCAGGAGGTGTAGCTATAGAAACAGCATTAACTTCAACATCGTTCAATAATTGCCCGGCCTCAGCATACCATTTACCTACGCCGTGGCGAGCCGCATAGTCGGCAGCTTTGGCCGCATCACGGCGCATGACCGCAACTAATTTGCTGTTAGGTACTTTGTTATAAGCCTGGCCGCTTTTTTTTTCGGTCACATTTCCACAGCCAATAATGCCCCAGTTAATATTATTCATCTCTCCCTTAAATATTTGAGTTAAGCAAAATGTTTAGTTGTCTCACCCTGTCTTCACCCGCTCTGCTACGCAAAGAGGGCAGGGGACGAGTCGATAAGGATCTACTTCAATATGCCTTCGATCTTTGCCAGTTCTTCAGCCGAAAATTTAATATTGTCAAGGCATTTTAATGAATCTGTTAATTGCGCAGGTTTACTTGCACCTATCAGCACCGAAGTAACCCGCTCATCCTTTAACAACCACGAAAGCGCCATTTGGGCCAGTGTTTGTCCGCGTTGCAATGCAATGTCGTTCAATCTTTTTATCTGGCCGATCCTGTCATCAGTTACCTGGCTCTTTTGTAAAAAGCCTGTTGATTTTGCCGCCCTTGAATCTTCCGGGATACCGTGCAGATATTTGTCAGTTAACAAGCCCTGGGCCAGCGGCGAAAATGGGATACAGCCCACACCATCTTTTTCCAATACATCCAACAGGCCACCTTCTGCCCAGCGTTCAAACATGGAATATTTAGGCTGATGGATCAAACATGGCGTGCCCAATTTTTTTAATATACTGATTGCTTTATCCGCCTCGGCAGCAGGGTAATTAGATATACCTGCATATAACGCCTTGCCTTGCCGTACAATCAGGTCAAGTGCGCCCATAGTTTCTTCTAAGGGAGTTTCAGGGTCTGGACGGTGATGGTAAAAAATGTCCACATATTCAAGGCCCATGCGTTGCAGACTTTGATCCAGGCTTGATACAAGATATTTCTTTGAGCCCCAATCACCATAAGGGCCATCCCACATGGTATAACCGGCCTTGCTCGATATGATAATCTCGTCGCGGTATGCCTTAAAATCTTCTTTCAGGATACGGCCGAAATTTTCTTCTGCTGATCCGGGCGGCGGGCCATAATTATTAGCCAGGTCGAAATGGGTGATGCCGCTATCAAAAGCAAGATGTAAGATTTTACGGAAATTCTCCGCCACATCCACACCACCGAAATTGTGCCACAAACCAAGCGATACTGCCGGCAGTTTAATGCCGCTACGGCCGCAGCGGCGGTATATCATATTTTTATATCTATCAGGAGAGGGTAGGTAGGTCATAAAAGGGAATAAATAGAATTTAATGAAGGTAAAAATAGAATTTTATATAAATAACGGATGTAATAATTTTGTACTAAAAAATTTTAATTATACGCGGGCGTCATGGCATCACCTCAATATGATTTAACAACATCTGTTCTTTAGCCCAATTGCGTAATAAAGATAGAAAAGGGAATATTTTTTTGGCCTGTATTAAATTACCTCTGCAACTACAAAAGTACTGCCACCAACAAATACAAGATCATGATTGTCCGCCTCGCGCTGTGCCGCTTGTAATGCAGCTGTTACCGAAGGATAAGTATCACCAAGTAAATTAAAACTTTCAGCTTTAACCTTTAAGCTTTCAGCATCCAGCCCGCGGGGGATATTTGGTTTGCAAAAATAATAGGTGGCGTTTTTAGGCAGCATGGCCAGCATCTTGCTGATATCTTTATCATTTACTACGCCCATTACAAAATGTAACTGATGATAGGATATGTTTTCAATATTTTTCAGTACTTCGATAATCCCCTCGGGGTTATGGCCTGTATCACATATAGTAAGTGGGTCATGGGTCAAAATCTCCCAACGTCCATGAAGGCCGGTTAGCGTTTTAACTTTCCGCAGCGCCTCAGTTATATGTTCATCTGTTATCTCAAATCCTTGTTCTCTTAATTCATCAACGGCTGATAAAACTGCTTTTATATTTTTAAGCTGATAGGTTCCGGGCAGGTCAAGTCGCAGGTGGTAAGTAACAAGTGGTGAATCGTCTTTGGAGATTGTGAAATCCAGGTATTCCTTTACTGTTTCAGATGCCTGTTCGCCAGTTTCCACATCTGAGATATTCCATATAGCAGAAGCAAAGCTAATAGGCGCATTTTCCAATTCAGCCTTGCTGATAAATACATCCGCAACCTCTGATTGATATTCACCAACAATAACCTGGATGGCGGGTTTTATAATACCGGCTTTTTCAATTGCAATTTGATTCAGGGTATCACCAAGCATGTTCATGTGGTCCCAGCCAATGTTTGTAATTATGGATAGGAGTGGGGTAATGATATTGGTAGAGTCCAGCCTTCCGCCTAAACCTACTTCAATAATGGCTATATCTACTTTTTGTTGTGCAAAGACATCGAAGGCCATGCCCACTGTCATTTCAAAAAAAGATGGTTTAATATCCTCAAAGTTGACTTTGTGTTTTTCTACAAAATCTATCACGTGCTGCTCCGCGAGCATTTCGCCATCGATTCGGATCCGTTCCCTGAAATCTTTTAAATGTGGCGAGGTATAAAGCCCGGTTTTGTAACCTGCAGTGTGTAATATGGCGGCAAGCATGTGCGAGGTGGAACCCTTTCCATTTGTTCCGGCAACGTGCACGCTTTTAAATTGCTGTTGTGGGTTACCCAGCCGTTTACAAAGTTCAATGGTGTTGGTCAAGTTCGCTTTAAATGCCAAAGGCCCATCCCGTGTGAACATGGGGAGCTGGCTGTAGAGGTAGTTGAGCGTACTTTTATAGTCCATTTGGTAATACTCAGGTTGCAGTAAGCAACTGTTATTGCAAAGCTATAGAATTAGAATTGCCAACTGCAAACTTAAAACAGTCAATTGATTTAATTTACTTTGAATACAAAAACCACTTTCCCTACCTGGTTATCAGGAGCGTTTTCAGAGGAATTGAGTTTGGAGTTTTTTACCGCATCTTCACATTTTTGCAGCAAGCCGGGATCGGTTATGGTGGTTCCCTTGGCGCCTGCGCTGGCGTAAATCACATTGCCGTTTTTATCCACCCGTATATCAACAACCACTTTGCCGGTGCGCCTGTTATCATCGGTAACTGCAGGCTTATTTACAAAGCTACGCTGGGCCATCTGCAAGCCACCATTACCAGAGCCTGTACCATTATAGTTATCGGCAAGGGTTGATCCATTGGGTTTACCCTGGTTGCCAGGTGTATTGGTAGTTCCGTCGCCTTCGCCTGTGGCACCGTTGCTTTTGCCTTTATATAAAGCATTCTGATTAACGGTTGGCTTGGCTGATTTAGTTACAGGTTGTGTAGCTACAGTTTTACTTGCTTTTTTTGAATTTGCATCAACTACAGGAGCATCTTCAGTATTCTGGGTAACTACCTTTTTATCACTTTGCTCTACCTGTGTTTTCTGTGGTGTAGGTGGGGCAGGGGTTACCTTTGTAGGCTTGGTATGATTGGGTCTTTCAGCTTTCGATGGTTCTTCAACGCTCGTAAGGTCGTTACCCATACCTTCATCCGTAGTGCCATAGTTTACTAATATGCCACCGGTGCCGTCTTCTTGCTTGGGTGGGTTTTTAAATACAATAAAATAGCACAAAGCAATTAGTATGGCCATAATGATGCCGGTTGCTAAAAACGCTTTGGGGTAATTATTTTCTTCCTGGTAGTATTCCATTTTTATTCCAGTATCAAGTAATTAGTATTGGGTATCAAGTACCTTTCGCCTTTCACCTTTAACCTATCCTTTCGGTTCTGTTGCCAAAACCAGTTTTATATTCAGTTTTTGCGCTATATCCATTATCTGCACCACATTTTGTATCGCAACAGTACGATCAACAGACAAAACAATGGTTAGTTCGGTTGCCAGTTTCTTAAAGCCCATAAGCGTATTTTGCATATCCTCAATCTTTATAGCCTTATTGTTAACTGTGTATTTGAGGTCCTGACTAATGGTTACCGAAATGGTTTTTTTAGATACCGCTTGCCCCGATGAAGATTTAGGCAGCAGTAGCTTGATCACGTTCGGATTGGTCACAGTTGATGCGATCAGGAAAAAAAGCAGCAGGAAGAACATGATATCGTTCATTGCTGAGGTATGCACCTCGGCTGATACACGCCGTTGTCTTTTTCTTAAATTCATTTGCTAGGCTCCTCTAACAGGTCGATAAACTCAATAGCATCGGTTTCCAGCTTCAGTATCACCTTATCCACCATCATCATCAATATATGATAACACACATAAGCCACTATACCCACCATCAACCCTGCGGCCGAGGTTACCATTTTAACATATAACCCACCAGATATAACGCCCATACTGATATTATCTGTTTTAGATATGTCATAAAATATTTTTATAACCCCTGCAATGGTTCCCAAAAATCCAAACATAGGAGCTATACCGGCAACAATACCCAGTATGCTGATGTTTTTTTCAAGTTTGGCTACTTCCAATTTACCTATGTTTTCAATAGCGCCTTCAATATCTTTAATAGGTCTGCCTATTCGTAACAAACCTTTTTGCAGCATACGCCCAAGCGCCGAGTTGCTGTTGCGGCAAATTGCAATGGCCGATTCCAGTTTGCCGGTTAAAATACTGGTACGTACCTGGCTCATTAAATTTGATTCATCTTTTGCGGCTTTTCTTATAGTAAAATAGCGTTCAAAAAATATCACAAGACCCAACACAGCTAATATTCCGATAGGAACCATTACCCAGCCCCCTTTTACAATCAAGTCGCCAAATCGCAGTTCTTCGGCCGGAGCCCCTACCTGTGGCAAATTTTTTGCGGTATCAATAAGCTTGTGTGCGGTATCTGTTATTTGTGCTAATAGCATCATTTTTTTGGTTTGTATGGTTGTAAATAAATATCCCTTTTATTGATTTTGGTGACACTTAAAATGCTGTCTTCCACTTTTTGAGCTCTGTCCTTATCGAAATAAGTACCCAGTGTGATTTTGTACCTATTGCCGGTAGCATGTTTAAGTATCCTTGGCTGAAGGGCCAATTTTTGATAGTTTTTTATTACCGCATCGGCTTGTGTAAGCGTTTTAAAAGCACCGCCTAATATATCATAATGTACCGTGGCAAAAGTATCAACGGGCGTCTGTTCCGTTTGTTTTGGAACGATATTAGTTGGTGAGCCTGTTTGTGGTTGAACCGCAGTTTTTGCTATTGAATCCGGTTTTGACGGCGATCCCTGCACAGCATCCGATTTAACCACGTTTGGCTTTTTCTCTCCTATGGCTATTTGCTGTTTGCTTTTAAATATGTCGAATGCTTCCGGGTAGTATTGATAAATGCCAACCAGTGATAATGATATAATGGCTGTAATTAGTAATATTACCTTCCATATACCCGATGATGGCCTCTGATCTGTTTCCTCATCTATATATTCTTCCTCCTCCTCCTGAACTTTCAGAGGCGATACTAACAGCTCGGGTATTACAGTAGGTTCATCAACTACTACATCTGCGGGTGTTTCTTCAACCGGTAATTTATCAATTATGGTTTCCGGTTCTGTTACTTTTGTTTCCTCAACTGCAATTGGTACATCGGTTGTTACCCTTTGTTCGCTAAGTTTGTAAACCTTAAGTGGTACAAAGCCATAAAAATCCGGGTCATTTTCCCTTGCAGTATTATTGGGTTTGAATGCTAATCCCGAGTTGTCTGTATATAAATATCCCAGTCCTGTTATTTCAACCTCTTGCAATGCAACCTTTTTCTTTATATCAATAACATATTTGTCTATAAAATAAACGGATGAAGCCAGAGAGATATTTTTTTTATCAGAGAGATATTTTGCAAGGGCATCATCTTTTGTTAACTGCGGCTGAAAATTGACTTCGTGGCGCGGGGGATAAAATTTACTTTCACGTTCATCATAATAGCCATTGGTACGCACTTGCGCAAAATGGCCCATATCGGGTACATTCACCTCGCCCTGTAACCCCAGTAATTCACGTATGTAAACGGCTAAATCCATCCAGCTAAAAATAAAAGTAAATCAGATAACATCAAATACTTTAAAAATGAAATCCGACACCGCCAAATATATTAAATCCGTAGTTAGGATAGTACAGCCATACCTGGTTTGTAGTATTTAAAATATTGTTTACCTGTGCAAAAATTGATATCCTGCTGGTCGCCTTATATTCTATACCGCCATTAAGGTCAGCAAATGAACCTATATTAACTACCATATTACCACCTGCTATGGTATTTTGAGATGGCAGGGTACTTGATATCACCCTATCAAATGTGGCGCCCCTGAACAACAATGTTCCGTTTACGCTTAATTTATCCGTAATATGTATCACTGTACCTGCCGTTAGTTTAAACTTGGGCAGGTTCCATGGTTCGGCCTCGGTAGCCATAGTATAATTCCTGAACTCAACTCTGCCAAAAATATCCAGGTCGTCTGAGGCTTTGTAATCCAGTTCGCCATTAAACCCGTTAACGCGTGAATTTCCATTATCATAGATAACGGCAAATTTGTTATTTCCAGCTGAAAAATTGCTGACAAATAATGGCATATCCTTTATGCTATTACGAAACACAGTAGCTTTAAAGCCCAACCCCGGTGCTAATGTGCCTTTTAAACCTACGCTTATATCCAATTTGTCAACAGAGTTTTTGATTTCAATATTCTGTCCGATAAACGGATTGGTTTCCGAAAAATCATGGAGTGAGGCCTTATCCACATCGCCCTTTACTTCGGCAAACAGGCGCACATATTTTGGTATTACCTGTAGTTCGAGCTTTGCAGCAGGGAAGATAAAAACACGCGATGAGAAACCAAACTCCCTTACCAGGTTTAGTCCGGCATCAATTTTATAATTGTCGCCCTGAAACTTTAAATAAGGATTAAGCCTTAATAAGCTATTGTTATAGGAGTAAGCGCTGTCCTTTTGTGTACTCAGATCAAGTGAACCACCCAGCCCGGCATAAAACTGCTTCACAGTTTCGTTTACAAAGCCAGTAAGCACCAGGTTGCTTTCTTTAGCCTGGAAAGCATTATCCCATGTATAACCACTCAGTTTTAAAGCATAAGTGAAATCGTTTGGTACATCCTTGAAGTTTTTGGTTAACTCACCTTCTGCCCCCAGCGTGCTGAAGTGCTGCTTTTCCGGGTTGAAAGATGCAGGCGGGTTCAATGGGTCATATCCATAAAAATAGGTGCCGCGCCTGTTGTAGTTTATACGGCCGCTAAAGGTATTATCATCGGTTATGGCCTTGCCAAATACACCCACTTCATCGCGAATTTCATTTTGTTTATAAATGCTTGATCCAGATTGTGCCAGGTGCTTTAAATAGCCGCCAACCTGTAAGCCGGCATCTTTCCCGTTATTAAAATAAGCTTCGCCAAAGGTGGTTTTTAAATTCCCCAGCCCAACCCTTGCATAGTTGTTAGAAGGCACCGAGTCCTGTTCTGCTGGCATTTTCATAGGGTCAAGCTGATGGATATCTGTATTCCGCTCCAATCGTTTGTCCAACGTAATATAGGCAAGCGGAGCTTTAAAAGGTGTTTTATCTTCCAGGTCAGGATTGCGGCGTATTTTAACCGCGTCAGCCAATACCGGCTTGTAGGCCGTAGTAACCACTATCTCTTCTGACAGGGTAGCCCCGGGATTATTGCCATTAGCTTTTCCGCCTTTGGTGGTGTCTTTTGCCGCTGCCGCAGTACCTGCTTTTTTAGTAGCAGGTTTTTGCTTAGCAGGCGCTTTTTTTATTGTAGTCTTTTTAGCCGGCTTTTTAGTAGTGCTTTTATTTTGTGCGTTAGCAGGAGCAAAGTAAAATACTATTAATAAGGTAAGCAGCGTGTATATATATTTTGATCTGATCATTGCTTGTCTTTTCCTATGTTCTTTGTTATCCTGTTATTAATTCTTAGTCGTGTCGGGTTTTGCCGTTGTATCTGGCTTTTGCTCAGGTACACCTGTGTCAATTTTCTTGTCAACTTTGCCAGGACTTAATTTCTCCATCTTCTGTTTTGCAGTTGATAAAATATCGTCGTCTCCTTTATAGTTGTCAATAATACTTTGCAGCGTTGCCTTAGCCTGAAAATTGTCTTTCATCGCTATATAATCATCAGCCAATAAAATATAAGTTTTCGCTACCCAGTAGTCATAGTTTGGTAGCTCTTTCACCAAATCAAAACACGTTTTTTGCGATGCCTTGTATTTGCCCCTCAGATACTCAATATTGGCAATATTGTATTTTGCTTCGGCAGCAGCTATGGTTTTTGTGTTGGCCACAGTATAGTCAAATTCTTTCACTGCTGATGTGGTGTCGCCTTTTTGTAAATAGGCAATACCCGAATATAAGCCGGTTTTAAACTTGTCTTCCTGTGAGGATTTTTCATAATCGCGCACCAGTTTTGCATATTTAAGTGCATCATCGGGCATTTGCATCTGGGCATAGCACAAGAGTAGGTTATCAATCGCGAACGAGTAGTCGGCCTTATATTCCGAGTTGGTTTCCAGCTTTTTAAGGAATACTATTGCCTCGTTATATTTTTTCTGGGCGATATATAACTTCGCCATGCTGATCAGCGATTTTTCAGTGTAAGCGCTGGTCCAGTCGTTCAATATTACATTATAATCGCCAACCGCTTCATTCGGCCTGTTCAGGTTAACCAAACTTTGGGCGCGTATAAACCTCGATTGTTTATCATAGATAGGTTTGGTTGGGAACTTGTCAAAATAAGCGTTTACTGCCATTACTGTTCCGCCCCAATCGCCCTTTAAATAAAGGTTATTGGCTGCAGTATACATAATGTTTTCCTGGTCAGCTAATGAGTAATTACCGATAGGAGTAGTAGCGGCATAGGTGATAAAGGTTTGTGCATCACCTTTATCGGTATATATCTTTTCAATTTGTTTTAATGCCTGTTTGGCCTCGTCAGTTGATGAGTAATCCTGTACCACCCGCTTAAACGATTCAACAGCCAGGTCATCGTTACCATTATTATAATCAATAAGTCCTATGGTTACCAGTGCTCTGGGTATATAACTGCTGCGCGGATATTTTTCTATCATGGCCAGCAGATCAGTTTTAGCGGTGGCGCCATCATTTTTTAAGAAATAAGTATAGGCTATTTCAAAAGAGGCATCATCGGCATAATCCGAGTTCGGGAACGTATTTAGTACATCGGTGAGTGTGCTGATCTTATTATCAGGCGAACCCTGCAAGCCCTGTATCATCCCCCGTTGGAATAAAGCATAATCTTCGCCTTTATTATGCTGCGCTATAATGCGGTCGTAATCTTCGCGGGCCTTCGCATAATTTTTCAATACAAAGTAACTATCACCCAAACGTGTTATTGCATCGTTTATAGTGTTTTTGTCCTTTTCGTCGCCCTTTAAAAATTTCTCAAAATAAGTGGCAGCCTTTTTATACTGTTCGCCACCAAAAGCAGCGTAAGCCAGGGCGTAATTAGCATAGTTAGAAACATCAGTTTCACTGGCCTCGTCCATATCTAAAAACCGCTCAAAGTTTTCAACCGACTCGCCATATTTTCGCACTTCGTACATCGCTTCGGCCATCCAATAAACGGTTAAGGCTTCAGTTTTGCGATCAACAGGTGTTTTTAACGAACGCAGGAAAATACCAATGGCATTCTCAAAAGCACGCTCATTATAAAACTCAAGGCCACGATAGTAAGTGACTTTTTGATATGCTGCTTTCGCGCTTGCCGATTTATTCGGAATAGGCTCCAGTATTTCAACCGCTTCCTTGTAATTGCGCGAGTTTAGGAGTTCTTCGCCCAACAGGGTTTTCATTTCGTCATTCCTTACTGATTGCGGATAGTTTTTTAAATATAACCGGGTAGCATTCAGCGCCTGGGTGTTAAAGTCGAGCTCGTAGGATAACTTGGCATATTCATAAAGGGCATCTTCCTGTAACTGGGGGTCGAAAGTTAGCTTTGATGCAACAAAGAAGGCATTACGCGCACTTTGTTTATTTTTCATTTTCAGGAAAACGTTTCCCAGGGTATAATTACCGTTTTGGGCATAAACGTCATTCTGGTCAATCAGTTTTTCAAGTTCGGTAGCAGCTTTAGCAAAGTTGCCTACTTTATAGTAAGCGTAACCCATCTGATAGCTATCCTGGGTATTTTGGGTTTTGCCGTTATCCTGCTCCTCAAAGCGGCTATAGTATTTTACTGAATTATCGTAATCAACTTTGGCGAAATAGGATGCCCCAACAATACGCAGCATTTCGGTTTCGTGCTGCTGGTGTGTAGTCTTTAAAATAGGCACCGCATAGGTGATCACATCGTTGTATCGCTTGTCAAGGAAATATACGGCGGTAATGTAATAAGGATAACTGTTTTCATACTTCTTTGAGTTTTTAAGTTTTTCAAAGTTTACAAGTGCCAGGTGATAGTCCTTGTTTAAATAAGCTATGTAAGCAAAATAATAGGTGGCATCCTCTGTATAAGGCGATTTTTTGTTTTTTACCTCGCTGAATAGCAGCTGCGCATTTTTATAATCATTGAGGGCAAAGTAAGTATACCCTTTACGAAATTTATATTCTGTATTCTCGCGGCCGTTCAGCTCGCCCGCCTGCACTTTATTGAACCAGCGCAATGCATCTTCATATTTATTCTGCTTAAAATAAGATTTACCTATCTGGAAATAAGCTAATTTAGTTAAAGGGTTTTCAGGAAAATCTTTAATGAACTTCAGGAAAAGACTTTCGGCATCATCATTTCCCAATTCCAGTGCACAAAGGGCCTCGTAATATTGGGCATTCTCTTTTACCAATGACAACTCCGACTCAAATTGCGGTTGGGTGCTGGTTTTAAGCCTTGACCGCTCTACCAGCCGGAATTGCTCAGCAGCAGCAACGTACTTACCTTTATTGAGCAGATCAGTTGCAGTATGGTAAATTCGGTATACCTGATAAGAAGGGTCTTGCTGGGCGCTGGCAGAAAGGGTGAAAAATAAAGGAACAAATAGGGTGATGTATTTGAATTTGGTCATAAACGCGAGATAACAATATGCGAAAGTAGCGATAACACAAAAATGCAATCCACATAAGTAATTCACAAATGTGAATAACATATTTATTTTAAATTAACGATTGTATCCTATGCTTGTTATGGGTGTGGAAAACTTTATGGATTCAACAATACAGTTAATATCAATTCGTTTCGAAATAGCATGTCAATAACCACATTAAGAGTTTTATTGTTTTCTATAACCTGTATTTTATTTTTTGAGGGATTTAATCTATATCAAAAAAAAGAAAAAAGTATTATTCTGCTTGATGAAAAGATGGCATTTACCCCTCATGAATTTTATATAGATAATGTGGTGGATGAGCGGAACGACCGTTCTTCTGTAGCTGCATTGATCACCAATAATACAACGCATACATCCGCAATAGAAAAGGCGGACCTGCAGGGTGGGGCTGCAACAGCCATTAAACAATTTGTTAATCATAACCTGGCCCGTAATACTACGCTAAGTCCTGTGATAATTACTTTAAAAGAGTTTAAGTTGACGGAATCCACCTTGCCCGGAGGGCGTGTAAATGGCCATTTATTGGTAGTTTTTTCTTTTGAACTGCAACTGAAATACATCACTGTGCATTTAATGGATTATAGTGGCGGTATCAGGTATGACAGGTCTGATAAACAACCTGATGCTGCCGAACCAGCATTAAGGCGTGGCATTGAGGAGGCCTTATTGGCCTTTAATACATGGATGGATCAGCAGGCAGATAGTAATGCTTTGCTGGCAAAGGTTGTTAAAGTTCATTTTACGGACTATACTGAAAAGCAGGAAGGCGATACGATCTACTATGCTATTAATCGTCCTTTAAAATGGAGTGATTTCCAGGATAAGCCCAGGGCAAGCAGGTTTGAGGCGGAGATATTTACCAGTATAGGATATACTGAGCAAATGGCAGTAGTAAAAGGTGTTATTGATATCAATATTGCTTTAAAAGTGGATTTACCCAAAAGTGATTGCTGGATAAAGGGTGACAGCCACGACGATTATATTTTAAATCATGAACAACGGCATTTCGACATAGAAAAGCTGGTTGCCGAGCATTTTAAAGAAAAGATATCGGGTATGACCCTGCCAGTGGAGAATTATGACGGGCCGATAAATGTTGAATACCTGGAAACCTTGCGCGAAGCAACCCGAATGCAAAAACAGTACGACGCCGAAACGCATCATGGCATGGACCGACAAGCCCAGGAGCAATGGAATGATAGGATTGATAAAGAATTAAAGGCCTATGGTGTAAAAAAGTAAGCGGTTAAGGCATTTGCGATAACGACAAAATATTTCCGTCGGGATCTTTAAACCAGGCCACCTTTGAGTTATTGGGCGATGTCCATATACCGAGGTCGTCCTGCGTTAAAAAATCATATTTTTCACAATAAACACTTTTATCGTTGAGCGTGCGGATCATTGTTTCAATGTCTTTTACATTCCATCCTAAAACTGTAAACTCATGTGGTTTTAGTTCGCGTACGGTAATTACCCGTAATAATGTGCCGCCAGAATCAAACTCAATACCATAGCTGTCTTCGTTTAATAATTTAAGCTCCAGTATATCCTGGTAAAATGTTTTGGCCTCCTGTGGTTTTATGGTAGGCACAAATGTTTTTAGTGTTTCGTTTATAAGCATATTAGATATTGGTTAAACCAGTAATTTTTATTTTTCTACATAAAAGGTGTGAATTCAGAAAATAAATTGCCTGTTTCTGCTACCTGACCTACAGGGACATACTCACACGCCTCCGCATATTTCCCCCACATTTTTAAAACGGCAGGATTTGTATGAGCCTGTTCTATCGCAGATTTAGATCTCCATTCAAATACCTCAATAATTGTCCCATCCCGGGCTTCCATAACAATAGAGGGCCGGTCGGTTACAAGGTTTTGCCGTTTTAAGATCAAGAGATGCGCTCTCATTAATTGACGAAGATCTTCCGCCTTGCCTGTTTTTGGCTTATAGCCAACAATTACAATTCGTTCTTCCATAATGTGTCTTCAGTATTTAGTTTGCGAGCATATCCTGAATATTAGATTTAGTGTTATCTTGTGTAAAAGTACTGGCGAATGGTCGCAAAAAATTGTACAATATATCTGAATTGAGTTTTTAGTTATGAAAGCCGCTATAAGCCCTTATCGAACAAGTTTTTATATGTGGCATGGCGTATCCGCATTTTTCTTTTCTCACTGTATCACTAATATTCACAGTCATAATACGATGCAGATCATAGTGGATATACAGGGTAGTTTTAAGTGTAAAATAGGAGATGGCCAATGGAAAGCCTATAAAAACCTCATCATACGGGAAAATGTCATACACCAGCTCAATACTAATGATAGCGTTCAGTTGCTCATCTATCTGGATAGTGAAACTACCGTGGCTAAAGAAATTAAATCCAGGTACATGGATAAGCTGGATATGTATTCGCCGGATATAAATATATTTAAGGATATTGATCCTAAAGCACTGCAGCAAGCTATTCTGAAGCCAGACCAAGGTCTGCTGCTGGATGTAGTAAACCGGGTGTTAAATGTATTTTGTGGAACAAAGGATGCTTCAAAAGCTGACGAAAGAATAAGCAAAGCCAGGCAGCTTATTGCTGAATGCCATCCTTCGGGCCTTTCGGTAGCTTACCTGGCAAACCTGGTATGTTTATCAGAAAGCAGGTTGCGTGTGCTGTTTAAAGCAGAGACGGGTATCCCTGTATATCAGTACATCATGTGGAGCCGTATCCGTTTTGCCATAAACCGTATCATGAATGGATGCGCGGTAAACGAGGCCGCGTTAGAGGCCGGGTTTACAGATAGCAGCCATTTTCATAAGATGCTGGTTAAAATGTTTGGGTTAAGCCCGTCACAATTTATAAAAAGCAATCAGCAATTTAATATCATAACATGCGATCAAATCACCCTTGAATTTTGAAACCAGTGTATACAATAAGCGGGGTGATTTGGAAAAGATTTACCGTTAAGGATATTAATAGCAAAACAAAATCTTCTGTATTTAATTTACACTTGCATGCCCGGCATTTACGATAGAATAACAGCCTTTAATAAAAACTTGCTGCCTGATATGGTAAAGCTAAAATATGAGGCAATGGCCGAGAATATTTACAGGTTTTACCGGGGTACTTGTCACCTGTTTTATGAAGACTTGAACAAGGCAGATTCTTTGCCACCATCCCCATCAACATGGATATGCGGAGACCTGCACCTGGAAAATTTTGGAAGCTATAAGGCTGATAACCGCCTGGTTTATTTTGACCTGAATGATTTTGATGAGGCTGTGTTGGGGCCCTGTATATGGGAAGTAGCAAGAATGATAACCAGCATATTTATCGCTTTTGAGAACCTGGAAATAGAGGAGGAAAAGGCCGTAAAAATGGCGCAGTTGTACTTAAAGAGTTATTCTGCCACGCTGACTAAAGGGAAAGCCATTAGTATTGAACCGCGCACTGCTAAAGGTATTGTTTGCACTTTTTTAATTAAGGCTAATAACCGCAAGCAAAAAGAACTGCTAAAGAAGCGTACTACAGAAAAAAAGCACAGGCTTTTTCTATCGCTTGATCACGAAAAGCATTTTGAATTAGATAAGCCGCTTAAAAAGGAATTGACCAGGTTTATTAACGATTGGATAGAAACCAGCAGCGACGGGCCATATAACTTTAAAGTTGTTGATTGTGTTTTTAGACTGGCAGGTACCGGGAGCGTAGGGGTAAAGCGGTATCTTTTTTTACTCAAAAGCCTCAATACTAAAAATAAATTCCTGTTGCTGGATATGAAGCAGGCTACGCGATCATCGCTGCAACCCTATTTATCAGTCAATCAACCGCATTGGGAATCAGAGGCCGACCGGGTGATACAGATACAGCAGCGTATGCAGAATTTTTCGCCTGCATTATTAGGGGCAATTATGTTTAAAGGTGATAGCTATGTGTTGCAAGAAATGCAGCCTACAGAAGATAGCATCAATTTTGGGGTAATAAAAGATCAATACCGGGATATATATATGGTAATAGATGATATGGCTTTACTAACTGCCTCATCACAATTACGTAGTGCTGGCCGGCAGGGTTCAGCAATTGCTGATAAGCTAATTGCCTATGGCCTAAGTACCCAATGGCAGGATGAAGTATTAAATTATTCTTTGAAGTATGCCAGGCAGGTAAAGCAAGATTACAAGCAATACTTAACCGGTTACAAAAAGGGGAAGTACAAATAGGAAAGTTTATGCTGCAGATAACTGTGTATGTACCTTGTCAAGCAAATCATTGATATTAAATGGTTTTGCTAAAAAATCATTGGGTGCATTGCTTGGTTTAAACAAGCCGGATAAATTATGACTTGCCGAAATCAAAATAACGGGAATGTTATGAGTTTCCAACTTTGATTTTACATCCTTGCACAATTCGCGTCCGTCCATGTTGCCAAGCATAATATCCAGCAATATTAAATCGGGCCTGTACTCTTTTATCTTATCAAAAAGAAAATGCCCGTCCGTTAAAGTTGCTACCTCGTAACCAGAATCTTCAAGAATCAATTGCATAATTTCTAAAATGTCTTCGTTGTCGTCTACGGCTAAAATCCTTTGCATCACGTTCCAAATCTATTGTATATGTATAATTATTTAACTTAAGCGCAATAATTATACCAAATTTATGTAATAGATATCAACAAGTAATTTGATTGTTGACGCTTTTAAAAGTGTATGTACCTGACTATCAGTGTGTAGCAATTTATAGTAACTGTTAATTGCTGAACCTGATTACAGCTAATTGTATGGGGAATAAAAGTGGATTTGTTTTTTTTATAAAATGCACTTTTTTCGATTTGAGAAACATTATCCTATTTTAAGTGCAGAATATCGAGCTTTATTTAATACACCTATCCAACAATATCATAATTAGGCCGATATGCCTTCTAGTCCTTGTTTTTTATTGCAACATAACGAGCTTTTTTGCATTTGGCGCAGAAGAATTTTTTCACATGTAAAAAAAAGAAAATATTCTTCACCACCCAACTCCGGTGTAGCTGGTAATGAAAGGAGTTGCCACATTTGGGGCAGTAATAAACGGTGTTCACTTTAGTTTTCGTTGTCAATTTTAATTCAATTAATCGAAATAAAAAAATCGAAATACGAAAAACTAAATTTAACGGATCGTAGATGCCTTAAATTAATGTACTATTAGTCAGGAAATATTAATTTATAATTAATCCCACACGTAATGTTTTCGTTTGCACTTGTAACAGTAGTATCTTTTTACCGGGAGCCAGTTAAATATTTTTTTGAATAAAAACCCACGTCTTATACGGTGGCTAAGCTCTATCCTGCAAGTAGGGCACAGAGGCGTTCTCCTGGTTGTTTTAGTGGTGACTTTTAATGTAGTTACCATGTTTTATACAATTAGGGGATATTGTATGCACCGCAGTATGTTTTTATTTAACTGCAAATATATTGCTATAAAAAAAGATTAACCTGATGATCTTATTAATAAATTGTTAAGATATTCCCTTTTTTTAAAGGAATTGTTAAGACCATCGTATTCTAATACACATCTGATTTGAGCGGGAAAAAAGCTGGGCTTAGTAGATGAGATTGTTTACCTTTTCAATTAATTCAACCAGGTCAAATGGTTTATTAATTACTGCATCACAACCGTATGCTAATATCTCCTCGTCACGGTTAATATAAGCCGAAAAGATAATTACAGGTATATCGTTAAATTCAGGATGCGATTTGATCTGCATACATATCTCGCCACCATTTTCGCCGGCAACACGATAGTCCAATATCACAAGATCGGGATTAAACTCTTTAACCAAAGGCATTACCTGGTTGCTTTCAGAAACGCTTTTTACCTCAAATTGCTCATAAGACAATGCTTCATGAACAATCTCAAGTATATCCTGGTTGTCGTCCAAAACTAAAACGCGCTTCAACATAGGGTTATTTTAAATATTAAATTGGAAAAAGGTTAATGATTGCTCTCGGAAAAAAAAAATTCCTGTTTGAAAAAAGGTTCGGCTAAAAATTTACCCTGTTAATTACCATCAAATATATAATATTTTTTGATTTATGGGTAATATAATATCATAATAAAGTGGGGTGCAATGTAACAAATAGCTTACAGCCAGCTTGTTAAAATGCTTCCCCAAGCCCTAAGGTTATACTCGAATAGTTTTGGCTGATACCATAATCAATAGCGATATTGGTGCCTGAGCCTTTATTGAATTTAATACGCAGGCCGGTTCCGGTAGCAGGGCGCCAATAGCTAAACTGGTTGGTGATGGGCTCGGTAACTGCATTTACATTGGCGAATAACACAAAGCCCAACAATCCATTGGCCGTAATATCCCTGCGGTACTCAGTTTCGAAATAAAGCAGGCTTTTGCCCCGGTAGCGGTTTTGCTCAATCCCCCTGCCTGATCGTTGGTAAGGGTCCCACCCTATACTTGGTAAACTCAGGTAAGGGATGCCGTTGCCAAATGTTTTCCAGTAATATGCCCAAAGAGCCAGTACATTTTGTTCCCTGGTAGTGGTAAGCGAAATGTATTTGCGCATATCTATGTACAACGACTGCCAGTTGCCATCGCTCCCCAGCATTCGCGAATTTACCCTGTATACCACGTTGGTGTATGAGCCGGGTAATGGGTTTAGCTCATTGTTGCGGGTATCATACAGCAGGTTTAAGGTAGTACCTGTTGAGAAGGAGTTTTTATCTGATGAAGTGCCATATGGGTAACCGGTAAACTTTTGAAGTGAGTTGGGAGAGTTGGTTTCTATATCCAGGTAATAATCCAGGTTGTAGCCAATGCCGGCATAAAGGTAGGAGGTAATACGTTTAAGAAAGCTCTGATAAAAACGGATATACTCGTAGTTGACAATAAACTTATTGCTTTCGGGCTGATTGCCTCCCAGGCCCCAGGTATACTGCGGATAAACCAGGAAGCGGGTATCGCCCTGTATGTTCCAGCTATTATCCTTTGTCCATACGCTTGAGCGGAACGGCAGGCCATATCTGCCCTTAAAATTAAAATACGGCGCAAAAGTAACTGTAGATAGATAGGTTGTGCTGCGTTCGCCCAGGTAGAAGCCCGCGGTTGTCGCAGTAAACAACGCCCTGCCGCCACCCGGCACAGAATAGGATAGTGGCAGTATAGAGAAATAAAATGATCTGTCCTTTTCGGCAGTTACCGGTTTTGGACTGATGTGAAATAGGTCGCGGGCAACATCAACAAGGTCTGTTTTGTTGGTGGTATCAATCAGCCTGTTGGGATTAATTGCCTTTTGTGCCAGTAACATGCCCGGAATTAAACAAAAGAATATTAAATATAAAATTTTACGCATTATTCTCTCTAAAAACCTCGGCCTGTTGGGTTTGTTTATAGCCTGTTAAAAAAATATTAAACGTAAAGAGTACAGATAATGAGATAGCCCAATGAAATTTTTCTGTTTAGATGTGATAAAAGCACAGTTTACTTAAAAAAATCAAGCACTGCTTCAGAAAATTGGCTGTTTTTTGATGCCGTATTATGGTTGCCTGGCACGTATACCAGCTTTGATGCCGGGATAAGCTGCTGCAGGCCGGTTTCTGATCCGTTCTCCTTATCCTCCGTACCGCGGATGATGAGCACCGGGTTTTTTACTTTGGATAACTCCTGTGTGCTGGTTGATGGTTGATACTTTTGCTGTAGGGCAAGGGCCAGCTCATCAAAATGCTGGCTGTGGATATACTTTATCATATCATCAACATCATGCAGGGTGGTATCGCCCATCAAGGCGCGGTAGGCATGTATCCTGCGTGGCCAGTTGGGGTTGGTGTAAGCATCGCCCATGCCGCCCATTACTGTTTTATTTACCCGCTTATCCAGCACCAGCAGCCTTGATGCAATGATAGATCCGCGCGAGTAACCTACTACATCATAATGCTTAATGTTTAGTGAGGTTATCAATCCCATAATATCTTTTGCTTCGGCATCATTGGCATAGGCCGCATCGGTGTGTGGCTTATCTGTCCGTCCGTTGCCCCGTTGGTCAAGTATAATCACCTTGTAGCCTGCCTTAATCAAATCGCCATAAAGCTGCCCGCTTTTCCAGCCTTGCCCCGTGCCCGAAAAGCCGTGGATAAGCAGCACCGGGTAACCATCGCCCTTTACTTCATAATATATCTTAACGCCATCAAATGAGGTGTAATACTGTCCGGAATTTTCCTGCTGCGCAGATGCCGGGCTGACAATTAAAGTAAAAAGTATAATAAGGCAGATAAAAGCGCTCTTCATGGTTTAGATAAATTATACAACAGATTGAAGTCATTAAAATTAAACATTACATTTTGAAATTAATTATTCTTCTTATTACAATTGATTTGTATATTTGATTATAAGCCTGTTGCGCCACTAAATCATCATGTTATGAAAAAAGTTTCGGATATCCTTGCACGCAAGGGAGGTGTTGTAATTACTATAGATGCGGAAACCACAGTGCTGGATGCATTAAGATTGATGGATGATAAAAATATCGGTTCGGTAGTGGTTACTGATAATGGCGACTACCGGGGCCTGCTTACTGAGCGCGACTACGCCCGTAAGGTGATACTAAAGGGGAAATCATCTGAAGAAACCTCGGTACGCGAAATTATGACCATCGATTTGCCGCACCTTATACCAGAAAATACGGTAGAAACCTGTATGCACATTATGAGTGAGAATAATATCCGTTACCTGCCTGTGTTTAAAAATAACCAGCTATGCGGTATTGTTTCTATTAATGACCTGGTAACCGAAACCATCCTTACGCACGAAGAAACCATTGAGCAGTTAAGGAGTTACATACAATCCTGATAGCTGGAGTATTAAACCCTGCATGATTGCCTTGCGCCGCTGCAACAATTGCCTGCTACATAGTAAAGATGTGCCGGGTGGGCTTGTCCGTCCGTCCGTTTGTTATAGATAGATTGAAAATAAACGGACGATGTGTCCTGTTAGTGTTACCCCTGGACGGACGGACACCACTACCCATGCTTAGCAAATTTATTTATCGAATATCTGTTATAATTAATTTATTTTTGCTAACTTTGTTAGTATAGCGCTTCCCTAAGCAAATCATTCATTTTACCGGTCTATCTGCTGCAAAGCCATCCTTTACTTTATATAATAATTATATAAGTAAGTGGGTAAGGGAGGAGTATGATTAAATTACCGGTGGAAATTTGATCTGATTGGCAGATAAATAGCTGTTTAACAAATAGCAGACTGCTTGCTACTATTTAAAAATTATAAATAACTGCTTTTTTAATTACTTAAGCCGAGCCTGTAGAATGATAAATTTATGCCTGCAATACCGCTAACCCAAATAGATCAGTATAATACGTGGGGTTACAATATGATTTAAGCATAGCATCATATCAGCATGACAAAAATAGGGGAGAAGGAGTAATTATTTGCCGATAAATATGCTTTACCGCAACTTGATTTACAATAACATTTTACTGCTATTAACTACGCTATTGAAGCAATGTAGCAAATAAACTATTATGCTCATGAGTGGCAGCTAATGCAGGGTGTGCAAAATTTATCCCCTGCCTATAACACCGGTCTAATACGCTGCCAATGCTAAATTATGTAGGTGGTAGGCATTGTTAGTGGTGTCCGTCCGTTCTTATGTTATAATAAATGAGAACAGCAAATAATAAGAATAATGGTAATAGATATGAATAGCAAATATGGACATACTTTGTACCCTATAGAACGGACGGACAATCGTTACGTATCTTAAATGCCTTTACCAGCGGTATCATAAACCAAAAGATTGATCTTTTGCCTTCTTGCAAATAAGAACATACGTAGTAACCTAGCGGACGGACGGACAGCCGTTACGCTATCTTAAATGCCCGTTACCTGGGGTATCACAAACCAAAAGGTTGATCCTTTGCCTTCTTTACTTTCTATATTGATTTGGCCATTATGCCTCCTAATGATCTCGGCAGAAATATATAAGCCTAAGCCCAGGCCCGCATATCTTTGGGTATTATCATCCACCCGGTAAAAACGGTCGAATATTAAAGGTATTTTGCTTTGGGGTATTCCAATTCCAAAATCAGTTATTGCAACTTTTACACCTTTGGCCACTTGTTTAACCTTAATAATTACCTTATCGCTATTCTGCGAATATTTGGTGGCGTTAGATATCAGGTTCACCAAAACCTGCTCTATGCGGTTCCTGTCAGCATAAATATTAATATTGGCATCTCCTTCTATAATCAGTTGGTGCTTACTTGATTGGTCCTGTAATTCTTCGCAACATTCATTAATCAATTCGCCCAGGTTAAATTCAGATTTCCTTAGCTCTAATTTGCCGGCCTGCATTTTTGTTACATCCAGCAGGTCTTTTATCAGCTCTATTAACTTATCCACCTGCTTTAGCGATTTAACTACAAGGGACTGCAGCCCCTTCATTTCCTCATTTTTAGAAGTGGTGCGCTCAATCACTTGCAATGCTACCTTGAGGCTGGTTATCGGCGTACGCAATTCATGACTTGCAATGCTGATAAATTCATCCTTTTTAATGAGCAGTTCTCGGGTTGCGTCATCTACTAATTTCTGAAAAGTAATATCCAGCAAAGTGCCTATAAACCGTATGGCCTTACCATTTTCATTAAAATAAACCCTGCCCTTAGCTTTCAGCCACTTAATTCTTCCAACAATGGGAATGGTCCTGTACTCCGCATCGTATTCGCCCAATTTAGGGTCCAGCAAGGTATCGTTAATTTTATTTTCAACCCGTGCCCGGTCGTCAGAGTGTACCACGTTGTAAAAAGAGGCCATATCTACCAAAGCCGTAGGCTTGTAACCGTATATTTCCTTACATCTTTTATCCCATATCAGGTCCTTGGTTTGCGGGTCATAATCCCAGGTACCCAAACCAGCAGAATCAACAGCAAATTTTAATCTTTCCCTGCTCTCGCTCAACAGGCGCTCAG
>JAQBOK010000208.1 GCA_028288085.1 Mucilaginibacter sp. | reverse complement strand
AACAGGCCACTCAGATTTCGTCAGCAAATCAGCAACCCTTTCAGTTGACACGCCAAGGTGTTCAGCTAATTCTTCGGCAGTGGGCTTCCTGCATTCATACTGCTCCAGTACGGAAATCGCTTTATGTATCCGGCTTAATAAGCTCAGTTGATTGTAAGGTAAGCGCACCATACGGGAATGTTGCGCAATAGCAGCTAAAATAGACTGCCGTATCCACCATACCGCGTAAGATATAAACCTGAAGCCCTTGGTCTCATCAAATCGTTTGGCCGCGGTAATCAGGCCGACATTTCCTTCATTGATTAGGTCACCTAAAGTAAGACCCTGGTTCTGGTACTGTTTGGCCACGGAGATGACGAACCTTAAATTGGTTTTTGTCAGCCGCTCCAGCGCTGCCTGGTCCCCGCCTTTTATTTTGCCAGCAAGGCTTACCTCCTCTTCGACCGAAATCAAACTGATCTTATCTATTTCGGTAAAATACTTACCCAGGGATTCGTATTCTCTCCGGGTGATGCTTTTGGATATAACGAGTTGCCGCATAGTTTATAAATTAAAGGCATAAGAGACCCTGACCCCTAAGAAATTGCTTGTACTACCCGCCCGGGAAAACTTTTGGTTACTCTCGAATCTAAAACCGGCGTCTATATAGTTTTTGCCGCCGACATTAAATAATACCCCGACTTGCGGCGCGTAAACAAAGGTTGCAGTCTTATCCGCCCCTGTGTTGTTCTTGTTTGTCAAAAAGGTTACGCCTGCTTCACCCTGTACATAGAAATTATTTATGGGAAAATACTTAAGGCCGGCTTTTACAGGGATGAGGTGGAGATCACTCAAATTATTACCGTTACCGGCAAAGAAATTATTGTAGCCACCATTTGCAGTGACATACAGTTGGTTTTTGAGTATCGGAAAATCGGCCTGAACGGACGCTCCCAGGTTCCAATCATACGCATCATTAAGAGCGCCCACAGGTACTCCTGCGTCAACCCCGATACTTAACCTGATCCCGGAGCCATAAGTTTCAGTTTTGGATGTGTTTTGGGCAGTGGAATGCAGACTTGCGAATGAGAACAGTACCAGTACAATTACACCGATTTTAATTGGATTTTTCATGAATAAATTATTATGTTAAAAATTTGTTTAATTCTACTTTAAATAGACTATCAATATATTCACAACTATTCTGCAGGTGGCAAAAGCGGTCACCTGGACCAATTTTAAGCCGCGTGTATAAAACCGAGCTATCAATGGTATTTTTTGCTTGTCGTAAACGGCTTCATAGGGCTTAAAAGACCAGTAAAAAATGATGACCATGCAAATGGCCATCATCATATGAGTGACCAGGTAAATAATTTCCATTGTTATTGATTTAGCTGACAGTTGATATATTGAATAGCATTATCCTATTTCACGATTCATTCAGAGCACCGTATACTAAGAATGTGCCAAATAAATAACCATTTGATTATCAATAGCTTATACAAATCTTCTCCCTATTGCAGTCACGTAATTTCGCTACTTCGTCAATTTTAAAAATGAAATATAAAGGGAGGCGTCTTATTATGCCGGGAGCTTTCAGGCAAATAACCCAAGGCAGAATCTCATCCCTGATAAGGTGGATGGAAAATTTGCCATGAAAGATTTGGAGGTATGAAAAGGATTTCGGCTGACTTGAATAAAGAAGACGGAAATTGCTGCTATGATTAAATACCCGGCGGCTTTAGTTTTCCAATAGGGTGATCAGTCTTGAAATATCGTGTCCTATTTCCCAATATTACGAACAATCCTGATCCAATCATTTTCTCAATTTTTCAACACAATCATAATGAGACAGTTGAAATCTGGTACGGTAATTATTTATTGATGAAGATAAAAGTAATAAAAACGAAAAGGATCAATGCAAACACGATGTAATTAAACTCAATATGAATAACCCATTAGTTTTCCTGACAAAGGAGTCATCAGCGCTTTGGCGAGTTACCTTAAATAACCCGCCGGTGAATATTTTCGGGCCAAAAACGATCCCCCAACTTAATGAGATCATATCAGCGATAGAATCTGACCCACAAGTTAAGGTCGTGATTTTCGAAAGTGCGATCGATGGCTTTTTCCTCACCCATTACGATTTCCTTTCAGCCGCCGAAGACACAACCAGTATACCACCGGGGCCCACAGGTTTGCTGGCCTGGCCGGATATGCTCGTTCGCCTGAGCCGTGCCCCGGTTGTATCTATTGCCAAGATACGGGGGCGGGCGACCGGTTGTGGAAGTGAGCTTTCCCTTGCCTGCGACATGCGCTTTGCCAGCCGCGAAAAAGCGATCCTGGGGCATTTTGAAGTAGGGGCCGGAATTGTGCCGGGAGGTGGCCCTATGGCACGGTTACCAAGGCTTATGGGCCGGGGGCGGGCGCTGGAGGTACTGCTTGGCGCAGATGATATTTCGGGTGAGTTGGCCGAGCGTTATGGCTACGTCAACCGCTCACTGCCCGACGCGGAACTCGACGATTTTGTGGAATCACTCGCAAATCGCATCGCATCATTCGACAAACAGGCCCTCAGCGAAACCAAGCGCTTTGCCGATATAGCCAGCCTACCCCCCGATTACGAGTTAGGGGCCGAAATGACCGTTTGCAATGCGTCCATTGCACGGCCGGAAGCACAGCGGAGAATCAAATTGCTGTTAGACCGCGGGCTTCACAAGGCGGGAGACGTGGAAACCCGGTTAGGTTATCATGTCGGACAACTAGGCTGTCGAAATCCTGTCTGAGCCAGCGCTTTACTTTTTAAAATATTTCTCTAATTCCCCGGTGTAATTGGAACTTATTCTCTGAATGATAAATCCTATCTATTCCTTTCCGCAGGATTATAGACGGGCAAGTTTCCAGCATGATACCAAGATTCCGGGACAGGAGGTACAGTTCGTTCAGAAAGAAATTTCTTCCTGTCCTTTTAAAAGGGGCGAAAATGAAACCTGGCTATTCAACGATATTTTCAGATTGTCTTATGTTCATGAGTTCCTTAGTCATTTCTCCTATAAGTTCCAGTTCCAGGGATGGGACCAGCATCCTGCAGGCACCCTTTATTATGAAAATACGATAAACGGCGTCCCCAATCAGGTCACCGCGCTCAGGACCACTGAACTTTCAACAGAACTGAGGTACGCACCTGATGAAAAATTTTACCAGGGCAAACTATACCGGACACCGATCCCTGACAATACCCCATATTTACTTTCCGGTACCAACAGGGCATCAAGGATTGTTCGGCCGTGAATACAACTATGAGAATATCACCGCAAATATCACCAAGCGTTTCTCTCTCTCGCGACTTGGTTACGCCGACGTAAGCACGGAAGGCGGTTATATTCTTGGCAAAGTCCCATTCCCGTTACTGGACATTCACCATGCCAATCAAACTTACGCCCTGCAGCGGCAATCCTATAACCTGATGAATTTCCTGGAGTTTGTCAGCGATCACTATGCCGCGATCAATATCGACCAGAGCTTTAATGGCTTTTTATTTAACAAGGTACCCGTCCTGAAAAAGTTAAAATGACGTGAAATCATTTCCTTCAAGGCGTTATGAGGAGGTATAAGACCGGAGAACAACCCGGCAAATGACCCCTCCCTTTATGCTTTTCGTAAAAACGGTGCCGGAATACCCACTACCTATAGCCTGAACCATCGTCCCTGCATGGAAGGCAGCTTCGGGGATAGGAAACATATTTAAAGTATTGCGGCTGGATATGGTTAAAGTACTTCCCCATCAGCATCTTCTATGTCCAGGCAGATGCGGGCGCAGCTTTCATTTTAAATAAAGGTGACCTGGGCTATACCAAAACAGCTGCGTTCCTCTACGTCCCCGGGGTTGGCGCCAGCTTTACAGTAGGCGTTAAGCTTTATCGATGCCGGTGTAAAATACGAGGGCACTACCAAATACGTAACCAACGTGGAAGACAGCAACAGCAACTTTTTTGAAGTAAGGGTAGCTTACGCCTTCAGTATAAAATAACCACATCCCTTTAAATATCCTTTTAAAAAACATTGAAATCGTCCACCTGCCGAAATTGATTTGTGGTTTCGGCAGGTTAAGATTAATTGAATATTCAGGCAATAACTAATTACAAAGATAAAACAGAAAAACATGGCAAGGAAAGTAGCAGAACAACTGGTGGAAATGCTGGTCAATGCGGGCATTAAACGCGTTTATTCCGTCACCGGTGACAGCCTCAACCAGTTCAACGATGCTGTCAGGAAAAAAGGCAGCATCCAATGGGTACACGTCCGGCATGAAGAAACCGGGGCGTTCGCTGCCTCAGCCGATGCAGAATTGACCGGCCTGGCCCGTGTGCCCTCTGCACGACGATTTCCCAGCCTTGTCCGGTATAGTTAACAATCATTTAGGGAGTTAAACAAAAGGAAGACTAAGCGGTTTTAAGCAAGATGAATGTCGACAAACTCTATCAACATGCCTATACCTGGGTGATCACCTACGGGCCGCGCTTGGTCATTGGACTGCTCATCCTTTTCACCGGCATATGGCTGATCAAACTACTGGCCCGCTGGTCAACCAACCGGATGCAGCACAAAAAGGTCGATCCCACGGTCAAGCCCTTCCTGCTCAACTTAGTGACCATTGCCATGCGCGTTATCCTGGTCATCGTCGTCATGGAGATCATGGGCATTCATCTGACGCTGCTGACTGCGCTGATCGGCGCTTTTGGAGTGGCCGCCGGTCTGGCTTTATCGGGGACGCTACAGAACTTTGCCAGCGGAATTTTGATCTTATTGTTAAAGCCTTTTGTGGTGGGCGATAACATTTTGAGCCAGGGCGTGGAAGGCACGGTGATGTCGATCCAGATCTTTTATACCATGGTCAAGACTTATGATAACCGCGATGTCATCTTCCCCAACGGTATGCTCTCCAATAATATGATCGTCAATATCAGCCGTGAAGGTACGCGCCGGCTGGATATCTTATACAAGTTTGGTAATGCCGTCGACATCAAGCAAGCCAAAAAAGTGATCGGCGATGCCATCGATCGATCGGAGCAGTGCCTCAAAAGGCCCGAAAGACGCATCGGCCTATCCGTGCTGGAAAAAGATGGCTTTACGTTGAGCATTAATGTTTGGGTCAATGCGCACGGCTTCGAGGATAATAAACAAATCGTACAAGAAAATATATTCCAGGCCCTGAAAGATTCCGGGATTAAACTTGACGGGATCTAAGTACGGAGACCACTGCCGCACTCATCAGCCCGGCCGCCAGAGCAGCCACCAAATACTTCCTGTAAGCCTTAGATTTGCCGGGAATCCCCCAGCCGCCATGAGTACTCATACCATAATCGACCGTATTGAACAGATTTCCGCTGGTCGGCGGCAAAGGCTGCGCTGTCTTAAAATATGTACGCATGACGCCGCCGGTCATTTTCGTCATCAGTTCCGGGAACAGGGCGTGCGCGAATTTCAGGGCCAGTGAAGCGCTGCCAACATACTTAATGGATTTGGGCCGGATGGCCAGCTGCACCATGACTTGGGCTACACGCACCGGATCGTAAACCGGGGGCGCGGGTTTAAGCGCATGGGAGGTATAATTGCCGGCATGCTGAATGC
>JAQBOK010000171.1 GCA_028288085.1 Mucilaginibacter sp. | reverse complement strand
GCAAACGAACTGGCATTGGTGCTTTTTGGAGGCGTGAATTATTATACCGGTCAGCTTTTTGATATGGAAGCGATTGCTGACGCGGCTCACATTGCCGGAGCTTATGCTGGATTTGATCTTGCTCATGTGGCGGGTAATGTGCCATTAAAGCTGCACGATTGGAATGCCGATTTTGCTTGCTGGTGTTCTTATAAATATATGAATTCAGGTCCGGGTGGTATAAGCGGTATTTTTGTGCACGAGAAACACTTTAATAACCCACAACTTAAACGTTTTGCGGGCTGGTGGGGCTACAGGCCCGACAAGCGTTTTTTAATGGCCTCCGGCTTTGATCCTGCAAAAGGAGCAGAGGGTTGGCAGATAAGTACAAGTCCTATTTTGCTAATGGCTGCGCATAAAGCGGCATTAGATATTTTTGAAAAAGCGGATGGTTTGGAAAAACTTCGCCAAAAGAGTATTTTACTTACAGGATACCTGGAGTTTTTGATACAGGAGATCAATCGCAAATATGGTGATAAGCCGTTTAAGATCATTACCCCAACAAGTCCTAACGAACGTGGCTGTCAGTTGTCGATCGTTTGCAAACGTAATGGTAAGGTTATCTTTAATTACCTCGCAAAAAATGGTGTAATTGGTGATTGGCGCGAACCCGACGTGATCAGACTGGCGCCCGTGCCTCTGTATAACACCTTTAAAGACGTATATGAAGCTGCAATGCATTTGGATAGGTCTTTAGTCATTTCTCAATAGTTTTTATGCTGAAGGTAGCCTATGACCCTATATACGCTCATCCGTTGCCTGAAGGCCACCGTTTCCCCATGCTTAAATATGAGCTGATACCCGCTCAATTGATTCATGAAGGAATTATAACTACAGAAAATCTATTTTCACCTGAACCACTTTATGAAGAAATAATCTTGTGGACACATGATGAAACTTACTGGCATCATTTGCGTGACCTGACATTGTCACCGAAAGAGCAGCGGCGTATTGGTTTCCCATTGTCTGCACGGTTAGTTGAACGGGAGATCCGCATTGCAAAGGGAACGATTGATGGTTGTTATTTTGCTTTTGATGATGGTATAGCCTTTAATGTTGCTGGCGGTACTCACCATGCCGGTGCAAACTGGGGTGAGGGTTTTTGTCTATTGAACGATCAGGCTATAGCCGCTAATTATTTGTTAAATAATAAATTAGCTACATCTATCTTAATAATTGATTTAGATGTTCACCAGGGTAATGGCACCGCCCAAATATTTGAAAATGATCCCGGGGTATTCACCTTTTCTATGCATGGAGCTAATAATTTTCCGTATCGCAAAGAAAAATCAGACCTCGATATTCCATTACCCGATGGCACTAATGATAAAGAGTACCTGGAGCTATTAAAGCAAATATTACCCCGGCTGATTGACCAGCAACGGCCTGATTTTATATTTTACCTCGCGGGTGTGGATGTATTGGCAACAGATAAATTAGGAAAATTATCTTTAAGCAAAGAAGCCTGTAAAGAGCGCGACAGTTTTGTATTGAAACAATGTATTCGACATCAAATTCCTGTGCAGGTGAGCATGGGAGGGGGGTATTCAGCAAATATCAAAGATATTGTTGAGGCTCATTGCAATACCTATCGGTTGGCAAATGACCTGTATTTTTAATCTTGCGCCACAATTACAGGTATTTTAAACTGATGTTTCCTGCCGATGATCTGGAAGCGCATAAATAACAAAGCTGAAGCAGTAAGCAATCCTAATACCAAACCATACCATACGCCCTCAACGCCTAACTTATAACTGATTCCCAATACATAACCTACTGGTAAACCTATAATCCAATAGGCTATAAATGTGATTATTGTAGGTATGTTCACATCGCCCATACCGCGTAACACTCCAAGGCCCACTACCTGCGTGCCGTCAAATAGCTGGAAGAAAGCAGCTATGATAAGTAGGTGTGCTGCAATTAATATCACACTATTGTCAGAAGTATATATCCATGGTAATAAATGGTTGCCTAGCGTGAATATGATGGCAGTTACCGACATAAATACTATTACGATGTGATAATTTGATATGGCTGCAAGACGTAACTCCTGATGCCTTTTAGCGCCAAAAAAATTACCCGATTTGATAGCCGCGGCCGCCGATACCCCGCTGGCTGCCATATAAGTTAACGAGGCCAAACTTATGGCCACCTGGTGCGCGGCCTGGGCGACAGGACTAATGGTACCTATCAATATGGCTGCGCCGCTGAAAGCGCTTATCTCGAAGGTATACTGCAAGGCTACCGGCGCACCAATTTTTAATATTTTCAGGCTGCGGACCTTATCAATATTTTTGATGGCAAAATTCTTAAGGTAATTTCTGAAATGTTTAGACCTGAAAACATATAATGTCATTACCACTGCCATAGTACAACGATCAATCAGGGTGCTGTAACCAACACCTCTGATGCCCATGGGACTGATGCCGAGTAAACCTTTAACAAAGATTATACCGAGGCATATATTGAGTAAATTACCCCAAATGGATATCATCATAGCTTGTTTGGTAAAGCCCAATCCCTCTGCAAATTGCTTAAATGTATTAAATACCAATAAGGGGATAAGTGATATTCCCAACAGGAATAAATAAGGTTTTGCCTGGCGTACCACTTCTGCCGATTGGCCAAGATGACCAATAATTAGAACTGAACCGAAACTAATAAACACAAATAAACTAATGCCGGTTACAATATTAATTATTAAGCTATTTGAAAGTAATTGCCCGCATTCTTCATGCTCATTCCGTCCATTATGTTGCGCTATCAAGGGAGTTATCCCATAGGAAATACCCAAACCTATTACCAATGCCAATACAAAAATACTGTTTGCTAAAGCCACAGCAGCAAGTGGAATAGTCCCGGCAAAATGGCCCACAATGATACTGTCAGCAGTTTGCACCAGGGTATGGCCCAACTGCGATATAACTACCGGTATAGCAAGCCGAAGGCTGTCCTGATAATAGGGTCGATATTTCTGATAAAGAGCCTTCATTTTATAATCTCCGGATGTGGAGGGTGTAAATGTAAGAATTTAAGGTATCGGCAGGGTTAGGCGGCAGTATAATATTCTTCCTTTTCGGTTGTATGGATACGGATCACTCCCGACAGAACCAGGTTCACCAAAATACGTTGTGCGCTACGCCTGCTCAACTTTTGTAAATCACAATATTCTTTAACGTTTATCCGCTGCATTTTATCCAGGTACTCAAGAAGAGCTTTTTCTTTGGATGTATACTCTATCAGCACGCCATTTTCATCAGCCGAACGCTTCAATACATCAACCACAATTTTACTTGCCAGTACGCTTTTATCCTTTACGCGAACATACACCCACCATTTTCCATCCTCAGCTAAGGAGTAGT
>JAQBOK010000147.1 GCA_028288085.1 Mucilaginibacter sp. | reverse complement strand
TCCTTCGAAACACTGTTTAGATAACGGTAGTCGTCGGGATCAAAACGGATGGACTGCAAATGCAGGCTATAAACCCGTAATATTTGCGCCCCTTTTTTAACATCAATATAAAGGCATTGATTTTCGCTCGACCTATCCGATAGCTGTATGAGCCCATGTGCTACTATGGGGAACTTCGAAAACATGGCCATCCCAATTGCTTCGTCGCCGTTGGCGCGAAATGCTTCAAAATAATAGTTGTTACAATGAAGTATCCTTTGAACAGAATCGAGCATATCATATTGCCCGTGCCTGCGTGTATAAAACTCCTGGAAACCAATAATATCAGGCTGCTCCTGTGTGATGATCTGCAATATCTCGTGTTTGGTGGAGATATCGTTTTTTGACCCGTAACGTTTAAAATTATGAACGTTATAGGTCATTATTCTTAGCTTATTTACCCCGGTTGCAAAGCTTGCCGTGGAAGAAAACCGGAGCCCTATATTCTTATTCACCACGTTCCATCCAATGCCGATACAAATTACTGACAGCAATACCCATATACTTTTACGGAGCAGCCAATAAATTATGAATAGTAAATTACCTAATAGCAGCAAGGGGTAGGCCAGGCCAAAAAAAGCGATTACCCAGAATTTGGTTGGGTTGGTTATGGGGGCAAGGTAACTTAGCAGCAGGGCAATGCACAGGAAGACATTTATCCAGAGAAATAATTTATCAATAAAGTTTAGCTGTTTTTTAGCCTTCATTATCCTTGCTGGCGCGAAATAGCACCTCTTTTTCCTGCTTGCTCAGGCTATCATATCCTGATTTGGAAATTTTATCTAAGATACGGTCAATTTCCTCTTGTCGCGGTAAGGAATTTGAGTTTTTATCGGAATTTTTGGCTACGACCTTTAATTTTGACCGGGACTTGAAAATGTTACTGATAGCGCCTATCCAATCGTGGCCACGTTGTAATTGCTTTACATAAATAAAGCCAAACAAAGCGCCACCCAAGTGGGCAATTTCGCCTCCGGCATTAGGGCCTGCAACACCTAAAAAATCAATAATGATATAGAATACAGCTATCCACTTCAGTTTTACAGAGCCAATAAACATTAAGCTGATACTATAATTGGGAAGCAAGGTAGCGGTAGCGATAATAATGGCCATTACACTGGCCGATGCACCTACAACCGTACTGCCTATTACCGCGTCGGTATTGGTAAATAAAGGAAAAGCGTTATAGGATAAAACAAAAAACAAAGCACCTGTTAATCCGCCTAAAAGGTATAATCCAATGGTGCGCTTGTCGCCGAGGTATTCCTCAAATATTTGCCCCATCCAATAAAGCCACAGCATATTGAACAGGATATGAAAAATACCCGCATGCATAAACATGTAGGTGATGGGGGTCCAAAAACGGGTAAGTAACTTTGGCAGGTATGAAGGTAACTGAAGATAATCCTGCGCGTAGGCTGACAAAATATCGTGCTGAAAAAAAAGCTTTTCAAATACAGCGGGGATATTTACAATTAAAAAAATAAATACATTAATACCGATCAACAGGTTGATCCTGTTGCCCGACCTGAGCATTTTAGACTGAATATTTTGCCAAAGCGTACTCATAATTATGGATATTAACGATAACGTTTAATAGTTAAAAAAAGTTGCCCGGGCTTTTCATCCGCCACGTCTTTAACAAGATAAAGCCAAATAACGCTCCACCTAAATGCGCAAAATGCGCCACATTATCTCCGGAAAATTGCCCTACTCCAGATACTAATTCAATTACCATATAACCCGCAACTGCATATTTTGCTTTAATAGGCACGGGTATAAACAGGATCATCAATTCAACATTGGGGAATAATACCGCAAAAGCAAGCAGCAATCCAAATATTGCTCCTGATGCACCTAATACAGGGCCATAATAAATTTCCTGTAGTTTGCCAAAATCAGGGTTGCCTACGTACGGCGATAAGTCTCCATGATACGTGTAAAATGCACCTATTATATTATGTACCTCTATAGCCTGCACAAACCATTGCAATAATATAGCTCCAATGCCGGTAATAAAATAATATTGTAAAAAACGTTTAGGCCCCATTGTATATTCCAAAGTCGGGCCAAAAAAGAACAATGCAAGCATGTTAAAGGCAATATGCCAAAATCCACCATGCATAAACATATAAGAGATTATTTGCCATGGATGGAAATATTCAGAATTAAAATAAAACGCTGATAGTAACTCCACTAAATTAACTTGTGTCCGTAATATCCAGGTACCGGCAAAAAATATGACATTAATAATAATCAGGTTTTTTACAACCGGTGTTAAATTGGCGAAGGGTGATTGCCTGTATGCGTTCATATATTTAGTGTAATACTAATAATTTATTTTTCAAATCGTTCTGCTAATTCACTTAACGTAAAAGTACTGATCACCGGTTTTCCGTTCAATGCCAGGTTTGGCATCTGGCAGGCAAAAAGCTGGTCTATCAATAAGTTCATTTCTTCAAGAGATAGCCTGGTGCCGGTTTTAATGGCGGCATTGCGCGCAAGGGCCCGGGCCAGATTATCGCGTTTATCCAACTTTAAAATAGCAAGGTTGTTTTTAAAGCCCTCCAGCAAATGTTCCAAAAGCGCATGTTCAGCTACGTTGCTCAATTCGGCCGGGATGCCTTCAACCACCACCGTGTTTTTACCAAATTCACGTATATCAAAGCCAAGTGCCCTGATATCAGGCAGCAATTCCTTTAATAATTCAAAATCGCTGCTTTGAAAAGTAACTGATTGGGGGAACAGGCTTTGCTGGCTAACGCCCGAATGATTTTCGAGCTGCTGCAGAAAGCGTTCGTATAAGATACGTTCATGCGCGGCCTGCTGGCCTATAAGCATAAACCCCGATTTAATTTGCGATAGAATAAACCGGTTGTGTATCTGGAACAGCTGGCGCTCGCTTGACTTGCTCACTTCCTGCTCCTCAACAGCTATCATTTTCCCGGCGTGCATTTCCTGCTGGGTAAAGGGCTCCTTTTTGCTGATCTCGTAAAGGGTGTCCCAGTTTTGCGGGATAGCTGTTTTTCTTTGCTCGTCAGTACTCCGCAGAAATGATATTTCCCGGTCTGCTTTTCGCACTTCGGGGGCAAAGGGGTTAAAATCAGGATTAAAAGAAATAGTTGGCTGCACTATTTGCTCCAAAGGCTTCAACGTTACCAGGTGTTCAATGCTGTTTTCCTGGTCAAAGTCCAGGCTTGGGGTAATATTATATCGTCCCAGGGAACGTTTAACTGCCGACCGGATGATCGCATAAATAGATCTTTCGTCCTGGTACTTTATTTCCGTTTTGGTAGGGTGTACGTTGATGTCGATCTTGGCAGGGTCTATATCAATAAACAGCACATATAAGGGATAGCTCTCATCGGGCAACAGCTCCGCAAAAGCTGTTAACACAGCGTGGTTCAGATAATTATCGCGTATAAAGCGGTTGTTCACAAAAAAGAACTGCTCGCCGCGGGTTTTACGGGCAAACTCCGGTTTACCTATATACCCATGCAGTTTGATAATAGAAGTATCTTCCTCCACCGGTACCAGGCGCTGGTTATAATTGTTGCCAAACAGGTGAACAATACGTTGTTTAAGCACGGTAGCAGGTAAATGATAAACCTCCTGCCCGTCGTGATGCAGTGTGAAAAATACAGTTGGGTTAGCCAACGCTATACGCTGAAATTCATCCACAATATGACGCATCTCAACCGGGTTGCTTTTTAAAAAGTTACGCCGGGCGGGAGTATTATAAAATAAATTTTTAACCGATATGGCTGTCCCGGGATTAGCAGAACAGGCTTCCTGATTTAAAACTTCAGATCCCTCAATAGTAATGCAGGTGCCCAACTCATCTTCATGCCGGCGTGTTTTTAATTCTACTTGTGCTATCGCGGCGATAGACGCCATGGCTTCGCCTCTGAAACCCATGGTAAGGATTGCAAACAGGTCTTCGGCCTTACGTATTTTGGAGGTGGCATGCCGCTCAAAACTCATACGGGCATCCGTAACACTCATTCCGCATCCGTTATCTATCACCTGTATCAGCGATTTTCCTGAATCTTTAAGTATAAGCTGAATTTTATCGGCCCCGGCATCAATTGCATTTTCAACCAATTCCTTAACGGCCGATGCAGGTCGCTGCACTACTTCACCCGCAGCTATCTGGTTAGCAACGGAATCAGGTAAAAGCTGGATTATATCTGGCATTTAATAAATTTCCCTTCAATTTCGTTTTCGATGCTAAATTAAATATTTGATGGCATAACTTTATCTTTTGATAGTTGTATATGTATTATGTTAATATAAGTCGTTCATTATTTGAATTCTGTGACAAATCGAAACAGTGACAATTTATTTGCAATGTGCTTCAACTACTTATAATTAAGAATTTGTCGCTATAACTTAATATTTAGATACTTGTATATAGTTTAACTACCTGTTACCTATGAGAAAATTTTTGCCTTTGCTGCTGTTTGCGGCGGTTGCCTGTAAACAACAGGATTTTAATGCCGATCTTTTAGTAAAAAATGCAGTGGTTTACACTGTTGATAATAATTTCTCTACGGCTGAAGCATTCGTTGTAAAGGGGGGTAAAATAATTGCCGTTGGCAAGGCCGATTCCTTAGAAAATATATATAAAACACGTGACGTTATTGATGCAGAGGGAAAAGCTGTTTATCCGGGCTTTATAGACGCGCATTCTCATTTTTATGAATACGGGTTAAGTTTACAGGAGATTAACCTGGATGATTCAAAAAGCTGGGAACAGATTGTAGATTCTGTAAATACTTACGCCAGGCGAAACACGGAGGGATGGATTATTGGGAGAGGCTGGGATCAGAATAACTGGAAACTAAGGCAGTTCCCAAACAAATCGAAACTTGATTCACTGTTTCCAGTGAGGCCGGTAATATTAACCCGTATTGACGGGCATGCCGCCATTGCTAACCAGGCAGCGTTAAATATAGCTGGCGTAAAACCCGGCCAAACAATTTCTGGCGGAGAAATAGAAACCATAAAAGGAAAACTTACGGGCATATTGGTTGATAATGCCGTAGGCATTGTAACCCGGAAGATACCCGAGCCTACCGACCAAATTACACAATCGGCATTTTTATATGCACAGCGCAATTGTTTTGCAGATGGCTTAACCACTGTTTCTGATTGCGGCTTAAACTATACTATGGTAAATACCATTGCACAATTGCAGCATAAAGGAGATCTTAAAATACGCATGTATGTAATGCTATCAGACCGGCAGGAAAATTATGATTACCTGTTTAAACGGGGCGTGTTTAAAACACCCGGGTTAGATGTGCGCTCGTTTAAGGTATATGCCGATGGCGCGCTGGGTTCAAGGGGGGCATGTTTGTTGCAGCCCTATAACGATCAGAAAAACTGGAGGGGCTTTTTGCTGAGCAGCCAGGCTCATTTTGAAGAGGTGGCCAAAAAGATAGCAGACAAAGGTTTCCAGATGTGCACACATGCAATTGGCGACTCGGCTAACAGGGTGATACTGAAAATTTACGCAAGTGTTTTAAAGGGTAAAAACGACCGGCGCTGGCGCATTGAACATGCACAAGTGTTATCGCCGGATGATATTCATTATTTTGGCGATTATAGTATTATCCCGTCTGTGCAGCCAACGCACGCCACATCTGATATGCATTGGGCGGTAACCCGCCTGGGCGAAAAGCGTTTAAAAACGGCCTATGCCTATAAACAATTACTTGATCAAAATGGCTGGCTACCCCTGGGGACAGATTTTCCTGTTGAGAATATTAACCCCATATATACCTATTACGCAGCAGTTGAACGTAAGGACCTGAAAGGCAACCCTGATGGCGGATTTCAACCTAAAAATGCGCTAAGCCGCAAACAAGCGTTGCAAGGCATGACCATATGGGCTGCTAAAGCCAATTTTGAAGAGAAGGAGAAGGGAAGTATTGAACCAGGAAAATACGCTGATTTTGTGATACTGGATAAAGACATAATGAAGATAAGAGGGGCGGAGCTGCCTGGAGTTAAAGTATTAAAAACCTATGTTAACGGAGAAAAAGTATATGAGAAAAAATAAGTGGCGATTTTGTGTTATCATCCTTTCAGGATTCATTTTAGTTCAATCAGCCTGCGCGCAAAATCCCCCCTTTTTTGGTAAAGCCTATGTAAATGAAGAAAAACTTGTTGAAAAAGCTACTGTATTACTAAACAACGGGCAGGGCTTGGTCCCGCTTAAAGCGCTGAGCGAGTTGACCATTGCCAGTATTCACTTTTCTTACCCTTATGCAGCAGGATTCGACAGCCTTTTAAATAAGTATAGCCAAATAAAGTCTTTCAACGGTATGGAGTATGTGGGCATGAAAGGTCCCGGTGTACTAGACTTTGATACCAAGTTGTATAATACCCTTATCGTTCAGTTGACAGATGCCGACCTTGCCAATCCACAGATCATCAGCTTTATTAATGATAACCGTGTAGCTAAAAACCTGGTCATAGCGTTTTTTGGCAATGGTAACTCATTGGCAAAATTTGACAATATCAATGCGCCAATTATATTGGCTGAACGTTCTTCGCCTGTTTCAGCCTATTACAGTGCGCAGGCAATATTTGGCGGCGTGCCTATTACCCAGAACCTTAGTCGGACCGTATCGTCAAAATATCGTGTAAATACAGGTTTTATTACGGTTAAAACACGATTACAGTACACAGTGCCAGAAGATGCAGGCATCAATTCAAACAACCTTTTGGCTATAGACAATGTGGCTTATGAAGCTATGTTTGATCAGGCTACGCCAGGGTGCGTAGTGCTGGTTGCCAAGGATGGGAAAGTTATCTTTAACAAGGCATATGGATATCACACTTATGATAAAGCTATCCCTGAAAGGGTCACTGATATTTTTGATATGGCATCAGTAACCAAGGTATCAGCCACTACGATGGAAACAATGCGGCTGACGGAAGAAGGACGGATAAATCTCGATTCGACAATGGGCACTTACCTCTCGCTGGCTCGCAACAGTAATAAGAAGGATGTGCGTATACGCGAACTTTTACTTCACCAGGCTGGTTTAATACCAGATATACAAACTTACGAAAAGCTAAAGCCAACTGATATCAGCATAGATTCCTCAGCGATTTATCCTATCAAGGTATCTGACCATTTTTACTTGAGGAAGGACTATTTTAAGGATGTAATGTGGCCCGATATACTTAATTCGCCATTAAAAACACGCGGACAATATGTATACAGCGACCTGAGTATGGTCATTATGAAAGAAATATTGGAAACCGTTACGTCAACACCGCTTAACATGTATTTGCATCAAAATTTTTATGCGCCACTCGGTATGCAAACCGCTGGATTTTTACCATATAAAAGGTTTTCCCGTGACCAGATAGTACCCACAGAAAACGACGAGGTATTTAGGCATAGTTTGCTGGATGGTTATGTTCACGATCCTACCGCAGCTTTGTTAGGTGGCGTTTCGGGCAATGCGGGCCTATTCGCAAGTGCAAATGATATGGCTATACTTTACCAGATGTTGCTTAACGGGGGCACATACGGTGGCGATGAGTACTTTAAAACCCAAACGGTTGACCAGTTCACCGCTAAACAATCAGATGTAAGCCGCCGTGGACTGGGTTTTGACCGCTGGGATCCAATAGTCGATCATCATTACCCGTCAGAATTGGCTTCGCCGCAAACATACGGACATACAGGTTATACCGGCACCTGCATTTGGGTTGACCCTAAATACAACCTGGTTTATGTATTTTTATCAAATAGGGTGAACCCAAAGGTTTCTGATAAGCTGTCAAGTCTTCGCATCAGGCCGCGGATACAGAATGTGGTGTATGAGGCGATAGAGAAGGGATTATAAGGGTTTATTTCGAATTTCAGATTTATCTGTAACTTTAAGTAATCATAAAGTAGAAATTTAAAATCGGATACAGTATTGTGCTATCCCGCCATCGGAAACTTTAAAGTCTTACATATTATTTCTCCGGCAAAGCCGGAGGTACAGGGTACAGAAGGTGTAATATGTCTTGTTTTTACAATTATGCGGGGAAATGCTGTCGTAAATTTGTTTAAAAAAGGTAATTATGAAAACATTAAACATTCCGGAAGGCTACCAGCGTGTTATGCCTTACCTAATTATTGAAAACGCTCCTGCTTTTTTTGAGTTTACGAAAAATGTTTTTGATGCCGAAGAACAATATAAAGCCATGCGTACCGAAACATTGATCATGCACGCCGAAGTAAACATTGGTGGCAGTTGCATTATGTTTGCTGATGCTACTGAACAATTTAATAAACATACTGCCGGTATGTTTATTTATGTGGATGATTGTGACAAAGTGTATAAAAAGGCATTGGACAATGGAGCCGTAAGTATAATGGAACCTGCTAACCAGAGTTATGGGCGCAGCGCGGGTGTAAAGGATCCGTTTGAGAATACCTGGTGGATAACCAGCGCCTGATCCCCGAGTTAGAAACGGAACATCCAAAATTCGAAATCCGATCTTACCGCAATGATTTTACACAACCTTAACATTATTGCCATAAATTGCTATTAAACTTGCATCAGTGAAACTACCGTGCGCACATCTGCTTAGTAACTGTATTGACAGCGTGCGGTAGTTTCATTACCATAAAGAGAGAACCATATCAATGAAGATCGGAATAGTATGTTACCCTACCTTTGGAGGTAGCGGGGTTGTGGCAACCGAACTGGGCAAAGCACTTGCCGACAACGGACACCAGGTACATTTTGTAACCTATAATCAGCCTGCCCGGCTTGACTTTTTTTCAGAAAATCTGTTTTATCACGAAGTATCTGTATCCAAATATCCATTATTTGATTACCCACCATATGAATTGGCCCTTGCCAGCCGCCTGGTTGATGTGGTCCGATTTGAAAAGCTGGATATACTACATGTGCATTATGCCATTCCGCATGCTTCGGCAGCATTTATGGCCAAGCAGATACTGTTAACCTATGGCATTTACATCCCGGTGGTTACCACCTTACACGGTACCGATATTACTTTGGTAGGTAGGGACAGGACATATAAACCAGTGGTTACTTTTTCCATCAATAAATCTGACGGGGTAACGGCTGTATCTGAACATTTAAGGAAAGACACATTTGAGTTTTTTGAAATAGAGAATGAGATAAGAGTGATACCCAATTTTATTGATCTTACCCGTTTCAGTCTGAAGGCAAAGGATCATTTTAAAAAGGCCATTGCTCCTTCGGGCGAAAAAATATTGATCCACACTTCCAACTTCCGTAAGGTAAAACGTACACAGGATGTGATTAGAATTTTTGCTAAGGTGTTCAAAAAAATACCTTCCAAGTTATTAATGGTAGGCGATGGTGAGGAACGTTCAGAGTGCGAACAGTTATGCCGTGACCTGGGTGTTGGCGATAATGTACGCTTTTTAGGTAAACAGGATGCTATTGAAGAAATACTATCCGTATCCGATCTGTTTCTGATGCCTTCACAGTCTGAAAGCTTTGGCTTGGCAGCGCTTGAAGCTATGGCCTGCAAGGTGCCTGTGATAAGCACTAATGCCGGCGGATTACCTGAGCTGAACATTGAAGGTGTGACCGGATTTTTAAAGGATATTGGCGATGTGGATGGTATGGCCGAAAAAGCCATTTATATCTTAGAGAACGAAACCCGGTTAAAAACTTTTAAAGAAAATGCCCTTGCCCGCGCCAAAGAGTTTGACCTTTCCATTATCCTGCCCATGTACGAGAACTACTATATTGAGGTGATAGAGAAGAGTAAAGCGAGTTTTTTAGCATAAATATCAAGGCAGAAAGTTAGCCTTTTTTCTTTCTGCCCTGGTTTATACTTTATTCAGCCGAAGTAAACTTTAAACACACCGGGTTGCCAACTTGTAAGTTAATGCCTGTGGTGCTCAATGTTCCGGTATCCTTATTGATCTTAAATACAAGAATATTGTCGCTATTTTGGTTAGCCACTACCAGGAAATTACCGGTTGGGTCAATGGCGAAATCACGCGGGTTTTTGCCGTTTGTGGTATGGCGTTCAATGAAGGTTAATTGGCCGGTTTCCTGGTCTATAGCATAAACCAATAGTTGGCTGGCATCCAAACGGTCTGTAGCATACAAAAACTTACCATCAGGAGTAATATGTAGTGCGGCTGCCCCATTGGTGCCTTTAAATCCATCAGGAAGCATTTTAACTGATTGCACTTCTTTAAGCTTTCCTCCGCTATAATTATATACGTTTAAAGCGCTTCCCATTTCCTGTAGCAAGTAAAGGTACTTGCCATTTGGCGAAAAGGTTACGTGGCGTGGCCCGTTACCTGGCTTTATATTTACCGATGATTCTTTTGTTAAGGGTTCTGGTTTCGAAGCATGGTAGCGGCAAATGTTAAGTTTGTCTGTGCCCAGGTCAGTATATAAAAGGTATCTTTCGTCAGGCGATAAAAAGGCGGTATGTACATGAGGTCCTTTCTGGCGGCTGGTATCAGGGCCTTTGCCTTCATCCTGTATTACTTGTGACGGTGGTTTCAATGAACCGTCTTTATTAATAGGCAATACTGATAAACTTCCGCTGGTATAATTCGCTACAAAAACATTTTTTTGATCTTCATCAACCGAAATGTAACAAGGGTCAGCTCCGGCGGATGTTTGCTTATTAATAAATCCCATTTTTCCATCAGTAGCCCTGAATGTAAATGCGCTTACCCCACCATTTTTACCAGTTTCGTTTACTGCGTAAATAAATTTATTGTTTTTTGAAACGCACAAATAAGAGGGGTTTTCTACCCCATCAATTTCACTTAAAAATGCCAGTTTGCCGGTTTCGGTATAAAAGCGGTAAACCAAAATACCCTTACTTTGACCTGTAGTATAAGTGCCAATTACAAGGTCGTAGGTAGTGGGGACTAATTTGCCTTTTTGCGCGTAAGTAAGTATAGGCGACAGTAGCGCAATTATGAGCAGGAGCTTTTTCATCAGGATAATTTCAACTTTAAGATTGGTTAATAAGCGCAAGTTAATAAAATCATAAAAAAAGCCCCTGTTACGGGGCGTTTTTATTTACATCAAATGCTTTAGCTGTATCACTTCACTTTCTTCAAGGAAGCGCCAACGGCCGCGGGGCAAATCTTTTTTGGTGAGATTTGCATATACTGCACGATCGAGTTTTACCACTTCGTATCCTAAATGTTCAAATATGCGGCGTACAATGCGATTTTTGCCGCTATGTATCTGTATGCCAATTTCTTTTTTAGATGCACCAGCAACGTAGGAGATTGTATCCGGTTTAATAAAACCATCTTCTAACTCAAGGCCAAAACCTATCTTATTCATATCGCCCTGGGTTAAGCTTTTACTAAGCTCAACATGGTAAAGCTTTACTATGTTGTTTTTTGGGTGCGAAAGCTTGTCGGCCAGGTCGCCATCATTAGTCATTAACAATAAGCCGGTTGTATTACGGTCAAGCCTGCCAATAGGATAAATACGTTCTTTACTTGCTTTCTCAACCAAATTCATCACGGTACGACGTTCCTGCGGATCATCTGTAGTAGTGATATAGTCTTTCGGCTTGTTCAGGAGCACATAAACCATTTTTTCCCTTTTAAGTGTTTCGCCATTGTAGCGAATTACATCTTTTTGGGGATCTACCTTATGACCCAATTCTGAAACAACTTCTCCGTTTACTGATACTACACCCGCACTGATCAACTCGTCGGCCTTGCGGCGGGAGCAGATACCTGCATTTGAAATATAGCGGTTAAGCCTGATGAGTCCGGAATCTTCCTGTGCGGTTTTTTTACGGCCTCTTAAAACTTTATCTTCGGGGGCACGCTCTTTTAAGGGTTTATTATAAGCTGAGTTTTCTGATTTACGGAATGGCTTATCTTTAGGATCATCAATCCGTTTTTTAAAGCCGGGTCCCTCAGATGAGCGGGGACTGAATTTTTTGTCGCCTGTTCTTTCGCCACCTTTATAGCCTGGCTTATCTGAAAATTTCTTTTCGCCAGTAGATTCGCTGCCAAAACTTCTTTTAGGCCTTTCATCAGAACTTGGTCTGCCAGAATATGGGGTGCTTCTTGGAGAATAACTTTTCTTTTCGCCAGTAGACTCGCCGCCAAAACTTCTTTTAGGTCTTTCATCGGAACTTGGCCTGCCAGAATATGGGGTGCTTCTTGGAGAGTAACTTTTCTTTTCACCAGTAGATTCGCCGCCAAAACTTCTTTTAGGCCTTTCATCTGAACTTGGTCTGCCAGAATATGGTGTGTTTCTTGGGGAATAACTTTTCTTTTCGCCCGATGATTCGCCGCCAAAACTTCTTTTAGGCCTTTCATCTGAACCTGGCCTGCCAGAGTACGGTGTGCTTCTTGGTTTGAAGCTTTTCTTTTCGCCCGAAGATTCACCTCCAAAACTGCTTCTTCCGGGCCTGTTATCTGTATTCGGTTTGCCTTGATAAGATGAGCTATCTGATGACCTGCGTCTTGGGGGTTTGTCATCTGAATCAGACCTGCCTGAATAAGATTTACGCCTTCCGGCGGGAGAACTTTTTTGCTCACTGGTTGCATCGCTGCTATAATGATTCCTTTTAAGTTTGCTGGTTGATACGGGTTTGCCAGATCGGGAAGCTCCCGCTTTTTTTGGCTGTTCATCACCTTTTGAATTCCTGTTTGGTGATCTGGTGGACTTGTCATCACGACTGTTCCCTGGTCTTTTAAATACCATAATTTTTTGCTTTGCGCTATTCTCTAAGAGAGGGTCAAAGTTAGTGTTTTTACACGGAAAATACAACTTTTTTAATCGGTTCAAAAACAGGGTTTAGAGTGCTTTAAAGCAGTATTTTTCAGGGTTTTGCGATGCCTGTGGAAAACCAAAAAGCGATAAGTGTTTGATAATCTGATTTATATAACCTACATTTGCAGCACATTTTACCTGATGTTTAATTAATTTAAAAAAAAGAAATGATCAAAAAACGCTTATTTACGTGCTCCGTAATATTGGCGCTGGTTCTCATTTCCAGCCTTTTTATCTTCAGTAAAACCGATACAAAAACGGTTGCTAAAACTACTGCAGGATATAAGTTTATTTATGTTAAAAATGATGTTTCAAATGATTTTAGCTTCGCTGATGAAGCTATACCAGTAAATGATGTGCGGATAAACCGCAAGATGAATTATTCATTGGTGAAGAATAATTACAGACACGTGCAATCCAATATTTTGCAGGAAAAAGCTGCAAAATTATTCCCGGTGATAGAGCCTATTTTGAAACTTTATGGTATCCCGGATGACTTTAAATACATACCACTTGTGGAGTCGGGTTTAAATCCTGGCATATCAAGGCGGGGCGCAGGGGGCTTATGGCAGTTTATGCCCGGCACCGCCCGTACCTATGGATTAAAAGTTGGTCATGGGCGCGATGAACGGATGAATGTACGTAAGGCAACTATTGCAGCCTGTGTATACATCAAAGAATTGTATGGCGAATTTAATAGCTGGACTTTAGCCGCTGCTGCCTATAATATTGGTGAGATAAAGATGGCAAGGGCGATCAATAAACAAAGTGAGGATAATTATTTCCGGATGCATTTTAACCGCGAGACGGGAACTTATGTATACAAGCTTATCGCCATGAAACAGATCATTGAAAAACCGTCAGAATACGGATACAAAAACTATTATACTTTCAATCTGCAGCCTGCAGACTTAATCGCTTTTAACTAAAGCTATTAAAATTATACGGAGCACTTTGAAGGCCCCTCTGCCAGAGGCAGGGTGGCCTTTTTTTATGTATCTTTGCACTTTTTAAAGCGCTGTCTGATAACCGGATAATTTACTTTGACTGTAAACCTTTAATAATAATTTTCAGTTATTAAAAAATTGACATTCAGTTTAATAAATACTAATTAATTTAGCAGGCTGAATTTAATGGACCGCGATTCAATTTTTGAATTTATATATGATTACAAAACCTGTTGATCTGGGCGAGCAAAGTGAAGTTGAAGTGTATGGAGCCCGGGTACATAACTTAAAAAACATTGATGTTTCTTTTCCGCGCAACAAACTGGTGGTGGTTACCGGTTTAAGCGGCAGTGGTAAATCATCGCTGGCATTTGATACCATTTATGCCGAAGGGCAGCGCCGTTATATGGAAACTTTTTCGGCGTACTCCCGGCAGTTTATGGGCGGCATGGAACGTCCGGATGTAGATAAGGTTTCGGGCCTTAGTCCGGTAATTGCCATTGAGCAAAAAACAACCAGCAAGAACCCCCGCTCAACTGTGGGCACTATTACCGAGATATATGATTTTATGCGTTTGCTTTTTGCCCGTGCGGGTGAGGCATATTCATATGTAACCGGCGAGAAAATGGAGCGCATGTCTGAAGACCAGATCCTGAAAACCATTTTCGAAAAATTTGACGGGCAGCCGGTTAACATACTGGCACCGGTGGTTAAAGGGCGCAAAGGCCACTATCGCGAGCTGTTTGAGCAAATACGCAAGCAGGGGTATCTTAAAGTCTGGATAGATGGGACAATAGCCGATGTTGAGGCCAAAATGCAGGTTGACCGCTATAAGATACATGATATTGATATTGTTGTTGACCGATTAGTGATAAGTGAGAAAGACAGCAAACGTTTATATACATCGATACAAGCAGCATTAAAAATAGCAAAAGGTATTATCCGGATAGCGGATAAGGACAATAATGTATTTTATTATAGCAAATACCTGATGGACCCGGTTTCGGGTATATCTTATGACGAACCACAGCCTAACACTTTTTCGTTTAATTCACCCTATGGTGCATGCGAAAAATGCGACGGCCTGGGGTATATCTTCGAGATAGATGAGAATTCTGTAATCCCTAATCCGAAGCTAAGCATATTGAATGGTGGTCTTGCACCTTTAGGCGAATACCGTGAAACATGGATATTCCAGGTATTGAAAGCATTGGCAAAGAAATATGAGTTTGCCCTATCAACGCCAATTGAGAAACTTCCAAAGGATACCCTGGATATTATACTGAATGGTTCGCATGAGATGATCACGGTTGCAGTTGAATATAACAAATGGAACGTGCAGAGTTACCAGATCAGTTTCGATGGTATCATCAGGATGTTGGAAGAGCAGCAGGAGCGGCGGACCGAGGAGAGCATGGATGACATGGAAAACTACCGTGTTTTAAAAACATGCCCAGTATGCGAGGGTGCCAGGTTAAAAAAGGAGTCGCTTCATTTTAAGATCAGTCAAAAAAATATTTTTGAACTGGCCAGCATGGATATACGCACCTTACAAGAGTGGTTTTTCAATCTGGAAGACAGGTTAACGGAGCGCCAGAATACCATAGCCAGGGAAATTTTAAAAGAAATAAGGGCACGCATTGTATTTTTGCTGGACGTAGGGTTGAGCTATTTAACACTCGATCGTACGGCAAGAACGTTATCTGGCGGTGAGGCGCAGCGTATCAGGCTGGCTACACAGATTGGGTCACAGTTAATGAATGTGATGTACATACTGGATGAGCCAAGTATTGGCCTTCACCAACGTGATAATGAGCGACTGATTAAGGCGCTTAAAAATCTGCGTGATCTGGGTAATACCGTGCTGGTAGTGGAGCATGATAAGGAGATGATAATGGAGGCTGACCATGTAATAGATATGGGGCCGGCAGCGGGTGTTCACGGGGGCGAAATTGTAGCCCAGGGTACACCGCAGGAACTAATGGCTGCTCATACATTAACCACATCCTATCTGAATGGAGAAAAAAGTATTGCTATACCCGAAAAAAGACGGGATGGCAATGGCAAGATCTTAGTCTTAAAAAAAGCTACCGGCAATAACCTCAAAAAAGTATCTGTTGAGTTCCCTTTGGGAAAACTGATTGGTATTACCGGGGTGTCTGGCAGTGGCAAATCAAGTTTGATCACTGAAACCTTGTATCCTATTTTGAACCATCATTTTTTTAGGGCGAAAAAACATCCTTTGCCTTATGAAAAAATTGAAGGGTTGGAAAATGTAGATAAAGTGATAGAGATAGACCAAACCCCTATCGGGCGTACGCCCCGCTCAAACCCGGCTACTTATACCGGTGTGTTCTCGGATATCCGCAACTTGTACGTACAATTACCAGAATCAAGGATAAGAGGTTATAAGCCCGGCCGGTTCTCCTTCAATGTGAAGGGCGGTCGCTGCGAAACCTGCCAGGGCGCAGGAATGAAGGTGATAGAAATGAACTTTTTGCCGGATGTGCAAGTTCCATGTGAAGAATGTGGCGGAAGGCGTTACAATCGCGAAACGCTGGAAGTGCGCTACAGGGGCAAATCTATCAGTGATGTGCTGGACATGAGCATTGAGACTGCCTGCGAATTCTTTGAGCATATTCCTTCTATCCATCGTAAAATAAAAACTTTATTTGATGTGGGTTTAGGCTACATCAGGCTGGGACAGGCATCAACCACCCTATCGGGTGGTGAAGCACAGCGTGTAAAATTGGCAACTGAACTTTCTAAAAAAGATACAGGTAATACTTTTTATATTTTGGACGAGCCAACAACCGGGCTGCACTTTGAAGACATTAATGTTCTATTAGGCGTATTAAACCAACTGGTTGATAAAGGCAACACCGTATTAGTTATTGAACACAATCTGGATGTAATAAAGGTTGTTGACCACGTGATTGATCTGGGGCCCGAAGGTGGATCGGGCGGTGGTAAAATATTGTTTAGCGGTACCCCTGAAGGCTTATGTAAGGTTAAGGAAAGCTTTACAGGGCAGTTTTTGAAGAAGGAGATGGGGATAAAGTAGCATACCTGCGTTAGCATAAAACTGTAGCTTGGGTTAAAATATCGTAATCTTTATTCAATTCTTATATTTGATATATGGAAGCCCATGAATTAATATCAGGTTCTTTAAATGAATAGCAGTTAATGATGTTGCGACTGTTAAAGAAGCCCATGCCCGAAGGTGATTTTATATAAATAAGGCGACTTGCAGTAAAATTATTATCCAAACAGATAGATGAAACTATTGAAGAATGGGAGACCAAAAATAATATTACTGAAGAAAGTTACGAAAGAATTTTTGAATATTATTAATTCCTAAAGCTCACAAAACAAAACGCATAAATCCTAACTTTATGCATTATGCTTCCACTACTCACATCCCAGCAGGTCCGCGAAGCTGATGCTTATACCATAGCTCATGAGCCAATTGCTTCTATCGAATTGATGGAGCGTGCTTCCAAAGCATTTGTAGGCTGGTTTATCAATCATTTTCAGGATAAAAAACAGACTATAGCGGTATACTGCGGTACGGGGAACAACGGCGGGGATGGGCTTGCCATTGCCCGGATGCTGAAAGATCATCAATATCAAAATGTAAACGTTAAAATAGTTCTCTTTTCTTCTAAATCATCTGATGATTTTAATACTAATCTTAACCGTTTGGTGCCATTGGGTATCGACATAAAAGAAATTAAGCCAGGAGAGGACTTACCTTTAGAAGATGGTAAGATAATTATTGACGCTTTATTAGGTACCGGATTAAATAAACCACTTTCGGGTGATTATGAGCGTCTGGTTAGTCACCTTAATAGTTTGCAAAAAACAGTTGTGGCGGTGGATGTACCTACCGGGTTTTTTAGTGAAGGCGAAACCGACCCGGAGGCCCCTGTTTTAAAAGCTGACCTGGTAATTACCTTTCAGCAACCCAAGATCAACTTTTTACTGCCGGAATCGGCACCCTATATTAAATGCTGGGAGGTGGTGAATATTAGCATTAATGAGCATTTTATACGTTCGTTAAATTCACCTTATCAACTGGTAGGAGAAAAAGATATCAGGGCTAAACTTAGGCCCCGGCACCGTTTTAGCAATAAGGGAACCTATGGGCATGCTTTAATTATTGCGGGGCAGCCTGAAACTATGGGGGCGGCCCTGTTGTGTTCATCAGCATGTGCATATGCGGGTGCGGGGTTAACAACCGCATGTATTCCGCAAAGCGGGCTTACAGCATTAAATTCCTATCAGCCCGAAATTATGGCTATTGTGCGAAAGGAAAATGAGCAGCGTGTAATAGTTGATTGGTCAAAGTTTAATGCAATAGCAGTTGGTCCGGGATTGGGCAAAGATGAAAATGCTTTAGCTTTATTTACCGATCTGTTGAAGAATTACGATAAGCCAATAGTGCTAGACGCGGATGCCCTTAATTTGCTGGCCACTCACCCGGATCTGTGGACTTATGTGCCTGAGAACAGCATTTTAACCCCTCATGTAAAGGAATTTGACCGCTTGTTTGGTGAACATAAAAACTGGTGGCAACGATTACAAACCGGCAGGCAAAAAGCAAAGGAACATAAGGTATGTATCGTTCTTAAAAATGATTATACTATTTCGATCACACCGGGTGAAAAACTATTTTTTAATTCAACCAGTAATGCCGCTATGGCAAGCGGGGGTATGGGCGATGTGCTGACGGGGATTTTGGCGGCCCTGCTTGCTCAAAAATACTCTTCAGAAGATGCCTGTTTAATTGGCAATTACATACATGGAAAAGCTGGCGATGAACTGGCTTTGCCCAATAGAATGAATGTAGTGTTGCCTGGAAGGCTTGCAACCCAACTACCTGTTACCATGGCAAAATTAATGGCATAAAAAAAACGGCTGTAGTATTATCCAGCCGTTTTTTTTAATTAATATATTAACTGATCTTATAAAGAACGAAATACTCTTGTTGTGTTTGGTATAAAAGACGCTTATAGTACGTATTTTGTTACAACATCGTATTGTATAAATTTGTTTTTTAACAAAAATTAACATTTTTATAGCATAACACCCGACAACTGATATTTACTTGACAGCAGACATAATGATTTACACTATTAACCTGAGGAATAACTAATATGTTTTATATTAATTAAAGTTTTTTTTAAAACTTGCCGATAACCATCATTTCATCTAAATGAGGGGCTGGGCTGCCACCTCTTGGTTCAAGCGTAACAGCGAATGCATCAGCCGAAGCGATAGATTTCATTTCTTTCATATCCTTTGAAGCGGTATCAGCATCAAAAACACCTAAATCAACCGGTTTACCGGCAACAAGTGCCCATAATTGATACTGGTGATCCTGGTCATTTGCTGGCATGTTAGCATTAGCCATATCTATCATTACTTTCTTTTTTGCAGGGCTCCAGGCAACAGTTAAAACAGAAGCTGGCGATTTTTTGGTTCCCTGTAATTTAAGCAGTTTAAAAGATGGATCGCGAAATACACCTAATTCATGGTCCATTAAATTTACACGGTTACTAAAATGCTGATTCTGTGTTTGCAGGGACGCTAACAAAGTATTTGATTGCTCAAGATGATTATAAACGCTAACCAATGCAGCTATGCTAACTACCAGTAATGCGAAGCAAGCCGCGAAGGCATATTTATAAAAATTACCATTGCTAATCCTTTCAAAAGGAATGACATTATCTGTAGTTTCAACTTTGTGGGACGGAAAATTCCTGTCATCGCTAAAATTGGTAAGAAGGCTATTTAATATTTTATCCCTTTGGCTTTCAGAAGGCTCAACGGCGTTTTCAAATGCATATGATTCTAAAGATTTTTCAATTTCATCTAATTCGGCTTTTATTGCGGGATGTTTTAAAGCCATAGCCTCTACCTGCGCCCGCTCTTCCTGCGTCACCTCACCTAAAACATAAAGTTCCAGTATACCTGATTCAATATATGTTTTTACCTCTTCCACCTCAATTAAAATGTTTCCTCAATTGTATTATTGCCATTCTTAACCGGGTTTTTATAGTACCCAAAGGCACGCCGAGTTCATCAGCGGCTTCCACATGGGTATAACCCTTAAAATACACCAGGTCGAGAATTGATTTTTGTTCGGGCTTAAGCGTTTCTACCAGTTCCTTGATGCCAAGAAGTTCGGGCTTGTAAACTGTGTTCCTCTGCTCGTCGATAAAAGTTACGTTATTTTCGAGTTCTTGGTTTTTACCCTGGTTCTTAAAGTCTTTTGAACGTATTTTATCAATTGCCAGGTTACGTGCAATATTAACCATCCAGGTAAATAAACGGCCTTTTTCTGTGCTATAGCTTTGGAATGAGTTCCAAATTTTTACAAAAGTATCCTGTAAAACATCTTCGGCTATGGCGGTATCATTAATGATCCTTACGATAACCCCGAACAACGAAGCAGAATACATATCATACAATGCTTCTACAGCAATTTTTTCGCGTTGCCGCAAAGCAAGCACAAGCTCTTCTTCAGATAAGGATATTTTTCTTTTCTTGCTCACAATTAGTGTGAAAGATATAAATGATTAATCAGATTTCAAACAGATGCTTCTCTGCATGATAGGAGGAACGTACCAACGGTCCGCTTTCCACATATCTGAAACCCATATCCATACCCAATTGTTTGTAGCGGGCGAATTGATCTGGATGTATCCAGTCAATTACAGGGTGGTGATTTCTTGTTGGTTGTAAATATTGCCCAAGGGTCAATATCTGAACGCCGGCTTCTAACAGATCTCCCATTGCTTCCAGCACATCTTCTTCTGTTTCGCCCAGGCCCAGCATAATGCCCGATTTGGTGCGCAAGCCAGCCTGAGAAATATGTTTTAAACATTCAAGGCTGCGGTCGTATTTAGCCTGTATCCTTACTTCGCGGGTTAGGCGTCTTACTGTTTCAATATTATGTGAAACCACTTCTGGCCGCACTGCCAATACCCGTTCAAGATTCTCCCATACCCCTCTGAAATCGGGTATCAGGGTTTCCAGCGTCGTTTCAGGGCTTTCTCTGCGGATTGCGTTAATCGTTTCGGCCCAAATGATTGAGCCGCCATCTTTGAGGTCGTCGCGGTCAACCGAGGTAATTACACAATGTTTTACCTGCATTAGCTTAACCGAGTTTGCTACCCGGTTGGGCTCATCCATATCAACAGCAAGCGGCCGGCCTGTAGCCACCGCACAAAATGAGCACGATCTTGTACAGATATTGCCTAATATCATAAAGGTAGCAGTGCCAGCTCCCCAGCATTCGCCCATGTTGGGGCAATTGCCGCTTTCACAAATGGTATGCAGCTTATGTGTATCCACCAAGCCTCGCACATGAGCATATTCTTTCCCTACAGGAAGCCTAACTCTCAACCAGTCTGGTTTGCGTTGGGTTTGGTTTACAGGTACTACCGGCAATTCGATCATAGGAACAAAGTTAAGTAAAAACACCCTAACCCCGTAAAAGGGAAATATCTAATTAAAGTAATAATGCAATACAAAGTTAGCAGACAGTAAAATGAGTTTGAATCAGCCTAACTCAACTCAGACAACGCTTCTTCAAGCGATATGCCACTGTGTGACTGGTCGAGAATACACTCGCCGCCTTTGATCAGCAATAATTGAGGAGATTGGTGATGTACCTGGAAATCCTGGGCCACCTGGTTGGATAAATCGCGGTATTTTATGAGGTCTAAAAAATAAAGTGGCATATTTTCAGGCAAGTGATTCCAATCCAACTCAAACCTTCTTTTTGCCATCAAACTGATAGAACAACGCGTGCTGTGTTTAAAAATAATACTATAGCCTGGTTGCTGTTTGATTTCACTCAGCTGATCTGCAGACTCCAACGATATCCAATTCATAAAAATAATGATAAACTAATCCACAAAAATACGGTACAGGCCCGAATTAGTTTCTAAAAGAGGTGAAAAATGACTTTCGGCTGTTATCGGCTATTCTTTGGGTATGAACTGTAAGCCGGACAAAGTTTGTTTGAGCATGAAGCCAGGCTGCCTGCCAGTAAAGCTATAAAAGCTATGTAAATTAATTTTTTCATCGTTCAATATCTGCTTGTTAAACGTAAATTAACCATTCAATGTTTCAGCCAAGTTAGCCATTTTTATGGCAGTTATAGCAGCTTCATCGCCCTTATTCCCGTGTTTGCCTCCGGCGCGGTCTAAAGCCTGCTGCTGATTATCCGTTGTAAGCACACCAAATATAACAGGTTTTGAATATTTTACAGCAACATTGCTTATGCCGTTTGCTACCGCGTTGCAAATGAAATCAAAGTGCCTGGTTTCGCCTTGTATTACGCATCCCAGGCATATAACCGCGTCTAATTTTAGATTTTTCAACAACAGATCGGCACCTGATGTTAATTCAAAGCTCCCGGGAACTGAGTAGGTAAAAATATTATCAGGCAATGCACCGTGGTTAATCAGGCTTTGATAGGCTCCGCCATACAGTGCATTTGTTATTTCAGAATTCCACTCGGCCACAACTATCCCAAAACGATAAGTAAGAGCCGAAGGTATTTCGGTATTCGAAAAATCGGACAAGTTTTTGAGTTGGGTAGCCATGTTTATTACGAATTTTCGATTTCGGATTTATTTTAAGGCTGATCTGGTCGATTTATGAATTCCGAAATCGTTATAATTTAGCATCAGCCCTTGCTATGTACGCATCAACACTTTGTGCCTCGGTGCTTTCAGGATAATCGCTTTTTATTTTCTTGTAGGTATCAGAAGCTGATTTATTGTCATTTTGTGCTTCATAAACCAATCCAAGTTTTTTCAAATAAAAAGGAGACAAAAATTTATTGCCGGCTTTATCTGCAGCTTTTTTAAAGTAAGTTACGGCTTTGTCGTAATCTTTTAATTCAACATAAGCATCCCCGGTACTACCCAGCGCTTCGGCAGCTACCATGCTGTCGCCACCGCGGTAGTTGGTTAAATTATCAATAGCCTTGCGATATTCCCCTTTGTTTAAATAAGCCGTTCCAAGGTAAAAGTAGGCCAGGTTAGCGGCTTTGGTGTTGCTGTAATCACTGATGATCTTTTCAAAACCAGGATAGCCGGCGTCGCCTTTTATGGCTTTATCCCATTGTTTTTTCTCCCAAAAATCCTGCGCTACAAATATTTGATTTGATGCAGTTTCTTCCCTTGGGGCCAGATACAATTTTTGATAAGCAAGGTATATGATCACCATTGCAACAATAGCCCCAGCTATAAAAAGTAAACTTTTTTGGTTCTCGTGCACAAATTTGCTTGTTTGTCCAAAATCCTTATCATTCACTATGACCTTGGTACTCGCTTGGGTTTTTGACATTTTTATTCTGAAATTAAGTTTGCAAAAATACAGTTTTCAAGTTTGTTAACAATAGGTTGATGCAAATAATTAGTTATCGGTTGAAAAGGTTGATTTAGAGAGTAGTTATACGTTTTTAACTTAATCCATTTTTATCAACCAATTTACCCAATCAACTTAATTAGTAACTTTGGAAACCTCTATATGTATTTGCAACAATTATCCGTTATTAATTTTAAAAACTATACCGAGGCTGAACTAAATTTCAGCGAGGGTGTAAATGCTTTTACAGGTAACAATGGCGCGGGCAAAACAAATTTGCTTGATGCTATACATTATCTGTCGCTATGTAAAAGTTATTTTAACCCGATTGACAGTCAGCAGATAAAACAAGGAGCTGATTTTTTTATCATCAACGGTACGTTTAATAAAAACGAAAATAAGGAAGCCATAGCGTGCGGTGTGAAGCGCAACCAAAAGAAGCAATTTAAACGCAATAAGAAAGATTATCAGCGCTTGGCAGATCATATAGGTCTTTTTCCGCTGGTGATGGTTTCTCCCTATGATATCAGTATAATTATTGAAGGCAGCGAGGAACGGCGGAAGTTTATTGATAATGTAATATCGCAAACCGATAACCATTACCTGGATGAACTGATAGTTTATAATAAGGTGTTGATTAACCGGAATGCTTTATTAAAACGTATAGCGGATACCGGCAGGTACGATCCGGAACTTTTAGCAGTATTTGATGAACAACTAATAGCATCGGGAAACCGGATATTTGAAAAGCGTAAAGCTTTTATGGAAAACTTTACCTTGATATTTAACAAGCATTATCAATTTTTAAGCGAGAATGCCGAGCAGGTTGACTTGGTTTATGAATCACAGCTATTGCAGGATAATTTTGCCAGCCTGCTGAAAAAAAGCACCGAGAGGGATCGCGCATTGGAGCGCACCACTACCGGGATACACAAAGATGAGCTGCAATTTGCTATACATGGCATGCCGATGAAGAAGTTTGGGTCGCAAGGGCAGCAAAAATCTTTTCTTATTGCTCTGAAACTGGCGCAATATAGTTTCCTTTATCAGCAGAAAGGATTTAAGCCACTGCTGCTGCTTGATGATATTTTTGATAAATTGGATGATAACCGGGTAACTAAACTAATGCAAATGGTATCAAACAATGATTTTGGCCAGGTTTTTATTACGGATACCAGCGCAGGCAAGGTTGAAAGCATATTCAGCAGGATTGGGGTAGACCTGAAATTATTTAAAGTAACGGGAGGCGAAATTGATACGTAAAACCAACGATAAAACGCTTAAGGAAGCCATTGAGCAAATGTTGCAGGTTTATAAAATTAAGCGGCGTTTTGATGAGACTGGCATCATAACTGCATGGCCGCAACTGGTTGGAAAATCGGTAGCCAACAGAACAAAGGAAATTTTTATTCGTGACAAAAAGCTTTTTTTAAGAATTGAATCGTCTGTAATAAAAAACGAACTGGTGATGATGCGTAGTCAAATTATCGAAAAGATCAACAATGAAGCAAAGGAGATATTAGTTGAAGAAATTATCTTCCTCTAGACCAGCGGGATTTCTGAAGCGATTTTTTCCGGAAATCATCCATAATTATTGAATAACCCAAAATGATAACTCCTGGCGTGATGAACACTAACTGCACCTCGGGTGGATGGTGAAGGAAAAACAGCGCATTAAGCACAATTATCGTTACGATAATTAGTGAATAAATGAGGCATCTAATTAATAATTTCATACCCTGTATGTTTAATGTTATAAGTTCAATAACCATGCCACATCAATCAACCGGCATAACTATATCATTAACAACAGACTAAAGGTACGGCTTAAAGTTTAAAAAACAAAAAAAGAGGAAATAATTCCCGGATATGAGTACCGTGATAATCATACCCGGGAGAGCTAATTAAAATTTCTCGAAAGCAGAGAAGTAAAAGCTGCCTTCAATAGCTGCATTTTCGTCAGAATCTGAACCGTGTACGGCATTGGCATCAATTGATTTAGCAAACAAGTTGCGGATAGTACCAGCCTCAGCTTTTGAAGGATCTGTTGCACCGATCAGTTTACGGAAATCCTCAACTGCATTATCTTTTTCTAATATGGCAGCAACAATAGGTCCTGAGGACATGAAAGCTACCAGGTCGCCATAAAAAGGACGTGCTTTGTGTACTTCGTAAAACTGGCCTGCTTTTTCAGGAGTTAACCAAAGATACTTCATAGCGGTTATTTTAAAGCCGCCTTTTATAATATGATCCAATATTGCACCGATGTGGCCATTGGCAACAGCATCAGGTTTGATCATTGTGAAAGTTTTATTCGTTTCCATCGTGTGTGTTAAATTGGCGCAAAAGTAGCGTTTTATACTTTATAAATAAACCCCTTTTGTTTTATGCTATTGTAAAGTAATACAGTAATAGGGTAGGGAAACACTAAACGTTCTGTGTTTTTATCACAAAATTGAATATTTTGTACTATATAATTGTCGAAATATAATTCACTTGAAACTGAGATACTACCGCTTTACAATTAGATGGTTTGTATTTAATTTATTTATTTAGCTTTGCAGCTATTTTTAAAGTTGATGTTGGAATTAGCCTCGCTTACTGACCTTTTAGCACAGCCCCGTAGAATAGTGATCACCACCCATCATAAGCCTGATGGAGATGCTATGGGTTCGTCTTTGGGTTTATATAATTATTTAATACAACAGGGCCACCATGCAAAAGTGATCACGCCTACAGATTATCCTGATTTTTTAGCATGGCTTCCCGGAAATGAGGAAGTGATCATTTATACGGATAATACAGAGTTGTCTGCCGCGTTAGTAGCGGATGCCGAACTGATATTTTGTTTGGATTTTAATACGCTGAGCCGCATTAATGAACTGGGCGAACTGGTTAGGGAAAGCGAAGCATTTAAGATCATGATAGATCATCACCTTGAGCCCGAGGATTTTGATGATTACCGCCATTGGGATATCAACGCCTGTGCAACTGCTCAATTGGTATATGATTTTATTGCCAATAAACTGTACAATAAAGCAATGGTTAACAAGGATGTTGCCACTTGTCTTTATACAGGTATCATGACAGATTCAGCTTCGTTCAGATTGCCAAATACAACATCTGCAGTGCATCGCATAGCTGCCGATCTGATAGATGCCGGAGCTGTGAACTGGCGGATACATGAGTTGGTTTATAGCAACTCATCTGAAAGCCGGCTGCGTTTTCTGGGTCATTGTTTAAGTGAGAAATTGGAAGTGCTGCATGAATTTAACACAGCCATTATAACTGTTAACGAGCAGGAACTGGAAAAATATGATGTAATTACCGGCGATACCGAAGGCATTGTAAATTATGCTTTGTCTATTACGGGTATCCGTTTGGCTGCTTTTATAGTTGAACGTACGGATAAGGTAAAACTTTCGTTAAGATCAAGGGGAGATTTCCCGGCTAACGATATTTGTAAGAAATATTTTAATGGCGGAGGGCATCGTAATGCTGCCGGCGGCGTATCAACTGATAGCCTGGAAGAGGTTATAAAACAATTTAAATTAATTTTACCCGAGTATAAAAAACTATTAATACAATAAAAATGATGAAGAGAAACTTAATGTTTTTAGCTTTTGCAGCACTAGGATTAGCAAGTTGCAATGGTGGATTTAAAAAAGGCGAAGGCGGATTATTATATAATATCCACGTTGCTAAAGGCGGCCCTACTATAAAAGAAGGCGACTTTATAAGTGTTAACCTGGTAGCAAAAACTGATGGTGACTCGGTACTTTATAGTACTTACGAAGCCGGTCATGCATCACAAACACTTTTACCTAAGCCGCAATCAAAGGGTGATATCTACGCAGGTATCAAATTTTTAGCTGAAGGAGATAGTGCCACTATAAAAACGAATATTGATTCAATGTTCAAAAAAGGTCAACCAAAACCACCCTTTAAAGGTAAATATATAGTTTATGAGGTTAAGGTTGAAAAAGTTATTCCTAAAGGCACCATGAAAGATACTGCATTTAATAGCTTAATCACCAGCTATATGAAAGGTCAGACGGATGCAATGAGAAAAGGCGAGCCTATCAAAATTAAAAAATACATTGATGATAATAAGTTAACCGGAACTACTACTCCATCTGGTTTGTTTTACGTGATCACTAAACCTGGTGTAGGCGACAAACCAGCAGTAGGCGATACCGCAGAAGTTTTTTACACTGCTAAATACCTTAGTGGTAAAATTTTTGAAACTAACGTTAAAGAAATAGCTCAAAAAAATAAAACTTTTAACCCAATGCAGAAATATAAAGCTATCCGTATTCCTGTTGGCGTTAAAGGAGTAATACCAGGTTGGGACGAAGGGTTACAACTTTTAAATAAAGGTGCCAAAGCAACATTTGTAATACCTTCGAGATTGGCTTACGGCGAACAGGGTTACCAAATTATTGGTCCATTTACACCACTTGTGTTTGATGTGGAATTGGTTAGCATTATTCATCCTGATCCGAATGCTCCTAAACCAGCGCCACCTGTGTCTTTACAATTACCGAGACCGACCGTTAAGAAATAATATTTATTAGTCCCCTGATAAAATCGGGGGGCTTTTTTCTTTTAATGATTAGTGATGAAGAAGTTTGCTTTGATTATTACATTGTTGCTGGCAATTACCATAAAGGTGAACGCGCAGGACAATACTATTCATACGTCAAAAGGTGCCAATGTACAGGTATTGACAAAAAATACCGGGGATAAAATAAAGCTGAACGATGTGGTGACCTTTGAGGTGATACAGAAAACAGAAAAAGACTCCGTTCTTTTTAGCACCTATACCATGGGCCGACCAGTAAAGATACAAATACAGCCATCCCAAAATGTGGGCGATCTGATGGACATATTGCCTTTACTAACTGTAAAAGACAGTGCTTGTGTGAAGGTTTCTACTGACTCGATATTTAAGGGCCAGGAAAACCAAAGACCTGTATTCTTACCGAAAGAAAGTAACCTGGTATTTTTAATAAAGATTGATAAAATCCAATCATTAGATGAGGCGATAGCCGAGAAGAACGCTGCACTTGAAGGTTTAAAGACCGCGGAAATAGCTGCTTCTAATAAATATATCGCAGATCATAAATTGGTTGTTAAAACCACTATTTCAGGGTTAAAATATGTTATTACGCAACCCTCCCTTAAAAGGAAACCACTTGCAGGCGATACCTTACTGGTGAACTACACCGGGCGTACAACTGATGGAAAAGTGTTTGATTCGAGTGTTAAGGCCGAGGCTGAAAAGGCTGGCTTACAACAACCCGGACGTAATTATGAACCATTACAAGTGGTTGTAGGCGCCGGTGCAGTAATAAAAGGTTGGGACGAAGGCTTGCTTTTATTAAATGAAGGCTCAAAGGCGGAGTGGATCATTCCATCGGGCTTAGGTTATGGAGCCGAAGGCTCGGGTGGAGATATTCCTCCGTATAGTACATTGGTATTTGATATGGAACTTGTAAAAGTTAAACCCATTAAGCATGCGCCTGCCAAGCCTGCAGTGAAGAAAACGTTGGCTAAAAAGCATCATACTACAGTAAAAAAGAAAAGTTAAAAAGAAGTCCCGGTTCTTCGGGACTTCTTTTAATCAATAAAAAATTCTCCCTACAGGGAAGGATTATTCACAAGGTAATTATTTTTTTAAAAGGCGTTCATGAAAGCTACGCCGTTTAGGAGGGGCTCATGTTACTTACCGATACCCATACTCATCAGTATTACGAAACCGACCTGGTAAAGCGCGAAGAGCTGATGCAGCGCTGCCTGGCAAACAACGTTGAGCGTTTGTTTTTGCCTAATGTGGATTCGGTCTCAATGGAATTGATTTTCAGCCAGGTAAAAGCCTTCCCGGATAATTGTTTTGCCATGCTTGGCCTGCACCCATGCGATGTGAAAGCAAACTGGAAGGATGAGCTTAATGCGATCAACACCGCAATTTCGCAGCATAAAATATATGCTATAGGTGAGATAGGAATAGACCTTTATTGGGATAAAACCACCCTGAAAGAGCAGATAGAAGCCTTCATGATTCAAATTGCCTGGGCTAAAGAACTAAAGCTGCCCATAGTTATACATTGCAGGGACGCTTTTGAGGAGGTTTATAATGTGTTGCAACAGGAAAATGATGAGAACTTGCGTGGTATATTCCATTGCTTTACCGGTACGCTGGAGCAGGCACAAAACATAATTGAACTGGGTTTCTATTTGGGTATTGGCGGGGTAGTAACCTACAAAAATGCCGGACTGGATAAAATCGTACAGCAAATTGACCTGAAGCATATAGTTTTAGAAACAGATTCTCCTTATCTTACGCCCGTTCCACACCGGGGCAAGCCAAACGAAAGTTCTTACTTGATCTATGTAGCGCAAAAAGTAGCCGATCTGCATCAGATCAGCCTGGAGCACGTAGCAGAAATTACTACGGAAAATTCGAAAATTGTATTTGGTGTGTGAACCATTTTTATCTTTACATTTATTTAGCATAATCCTGATTAATGAGCCAGATACTGATCATCTATACCGGAGGGACAATAGGTATGATGAGCGACCCGAAAACAAAGGTGCTCAGGCCGATCAATTTTGATCAGATAATGGATAATGTGCCCGAGTTGGACAGATTGAACTGCAAGCTTAAGGTACACTCTTTCGAAGAGATCATTGACTCATCTAACATGAACCCCGTGATATGGAGTGAACTGGCCAGGCTTATAAAAGAGAATTATGATAGTGTAGATGGGTTTGTGATATTGCACGGTTCGGATACAATGGCCTTTACCGCTTCGGCATTGAGTTTCATGCTCGAAAATTTGTCAAAACCTATCATCTTTACTGGATCGCAATTACCTATAAGCGCTATACGTACAGATGCGAAGGAAAACCTGATGACCGCTATAGAAATAGCAAAAGCCAAAAAGCATGAGCGTTCGCGCGTGCCTGAGGTATGTATCTATTTTGATTATAAATTATTTAGGGGTAACAGGTCATTTAAATATAACTCTTCAAAATTCGAGGCTTTCCGTTCGCCGAATTACCCCATATTAGCCGAATCGGGCGTGCATTTAAAATTCAGCGTAAACGATATTAGACAACCCCTGGATGGGCCATTTAAGGTTCATAAAGATTTGGTAAGCGATGTTGCCGTACTGAAATTGTATCCGGGGATAAGTCAAAAGGTAGTGGAAACCATATTGGGTGCCGACGTGCGTGGCATAGTAATGGAAACATTTGGCGCGGGAAATACAACTACCGATAAATGGTTTACCGATCTGCTTAAAAATACCATCAATAGCGGCAAAGTGATACTTGATATCTCCCAATGTAAAGTAGGCACTGTAGAACTGGGGCGCTATGAAACCAGTAAGGAGCTAAAAGATATGGGGGTAGCCAACGGTTACGATATGACTTACGAGGCGGCCATCACTAAAATGATGTTCCTGCTGGGCCAGTACGAAGATCCATTGATCATTAAGGAAATGCTGGAAACAGATTTAAGGGGTGAATTGACGGTATCGTAAAAAACTTACCGGTCATTGTTGCGAGCAGTATGATAGCAACTGCGCTACGTATATTGTAAACCAGTATGAGATTTTCCCATCGTTTCTTCCTGCACCTGGCATGATATCTATTTTGTAAACCAACAAAAACACTTCATCAAAAAAATTAGCGTTTAAACAAAAAAACAGCGATAGATTTTAAGCCATCGCTGTTTCTTTATATTACAAAATCAGCTTATGCTGCTTTTTTCTTTCCGTCGTTTTTTCTTTTGACACCCATATAAATTACCCCGCCTAATGAAAGCACCAAAAGAATAGAAGATACAAGGGAAATTTTCTCACCGGTATAGTATGATGCCGGGTGGAATATGAATTCTACTTTATGGTTACCAACGGGTAATTGCGCTGCACGCAAAATATAATCAGCGCGGAAATAAGGTTGTTCCTTGCCATCAACATACATCTTCCAGCCTTTATCATAGTAAATCTCAGAAAATACAGCGATGGATGAGGCCGTGCTGCCGCTTTGATATACCATATCATCCGGTGAGTAATGCACCAGTTTTATGGATGAATTAGGGTCAAATCCGACAGCCTTTTCATTGATCACACTTTTGAACCGCTGGTCAACTATGGCTTCGTCTTTTGGAGAGAAAGCAGTTATCGCCTGCATTTCCTCATCCGCGTTTTTTGCATACTTAACACTTTTTACAAACCAGGCATTCCCGCACGCAGTAGGATTGCGTTGCATAGACAGATTTTGTGTTTTGGGGTCAGCGTTTATAATATATTTGGTATTCAGCATGTCCAATACATCCTGGTTAATGCTTTTGGAGAACTGGTTATCCAAAATTTCCTCAAATCGTTTTAACCTTGCCGCAGAATAACCACCAACTGATTTATAAAAAAATGGAGTTATGCCATCGGTTTTTGGATTTTGTGTCAAGTCCATCACCCTAAAGTCGGGATCAGTGTCGCGTTGTATAAACGTATCCACTTCGCGCGGTTTTGGATGGGTATTTTCCTGCTTATCAGCAAAGCTATCATCTTTAAGGTAGCGTTTGTCTATCTGCCACAGATCAACTAAAATAAGGGCAAAAAATGCGATAGACAATATAGTTACATTGATCTTTTGTTTGATGAACGCCCATAATATACCGAAGGCGATCACAATAAATATCAATGAGCGAATAGCATCGGTACGTTCAATACTTACCCTATCCCTTACCAGCGCGTTCATTATGCTATTAGCAGAGCCGCTATCGCCTTTTAATACTTGCGTGAGCTCTTTTATGAAGGTAGCCTGGTCGCTCGCCCTGAAGCTTAAAAACAACTCAGGGAATGCAATCAGTATTAAGGTAAGTCCGCCAGTAATATAAAAGCTGATCTTTAATTTTTTAAACAGATCCTGTTTGTCTTTATCTGATGCGCCCACCAATTCATTCACAGCCAGTAAGGCCAGTATTGGAACACATAAGCCCGTTACCGCCAATATGGATTCAATAGAACGGAACTTATTATAAAGCGGGAAATAGTTGAAGAAAAGATCGGAAATGTAAGGGAAAGAATTGCCAAATGAAAGTAGCGTAGTTAGCACTACAGAGGCCAACAGCCACCATTTGATACGATTTTTAACGATAAACAAACCGAAAATAAACAGGAAACAAATTACAGCACCGAAATAATGCGGGCCGCTGGTTAATGGTTTATCGCCCCAATAAGTTGAGAATTGCAAACCTATACTGGCCAATTGCTGTAACGCACCACCCACCTGCTCCTGCGGAACGCCTGCTGTTACAAAAGCCTTATTAAAATCAGATGTTGGTAGGTCAAGGGCTGATAAGCCGGGGCCGGGACCACCGTAAGCATTTGGTACTAAAAAGGTAAAGGTTTCTCCAACTGTTTGGCTGTATTCATAAACATAGTTTTTAGCCAGGCCGTTGCTTGGTTCATTGGTATGTTGTGTGAGATTTGATTGACCGCGGATGGTATCCTTGCCATATTCATAAGTGCTCCATAACAGCGAAGCATTAATCATTAGTGCAATTAAGATAGCCCCGCCCAGGTAAGCTATTGATTTAAGAAAAGTGCCTGTGGTTTTACCTTTGATGGCATGATACAACTCAACGCAAAGTAATATGATAATAATGATTAGCAGGTAATACGTCATTTGCACGTGGTTAGCGCGTATTTCCATCGCTAAAAATAGTGCAGTGAGGGTACCACCAAGCCAATATTTACCCCTGAACGTTAAAATAATACTGGCCAAAATCGGCGCGAAAAAGCCAATGGCAAAAGCCTGGTTAGAGTGCCCTGCGGCCAATAATATAATATTGTAGGATGAAAACGTAAAAGCTACAGCACCCGCCGCGGCGAGCCAGGGATTGAGTTTTAAAACACAAAACAAGAAATAGGTACCCAGCAAAAGCAGTAGTACCGTATCTATTGGATTAGGAAATAGATCTTTTAATAAATAAACGCCATAGGTGGCTATGTTATCCGGATAAGAAGCCCATATCTGGAACGCAGGCATACCACCAAATATCTGGTTGGTCCACAAAATAGTGGTATCCTTTTCCTTATAATCCATAATTTCTTTTTGCGTAGACTGCGCAAGAGTAACATCGCTTTGGCCCAGGGTTTTTCCCTGAAACGCCGGTGTGAAATAGAAGAAACAGACCGCTAAAAAAACCCCTATAACGGCGAGGTGGATGCCATTTTGCTTGAACCAGTTATTCATTTAAGTTTTTTGAATGGATAATATTTCCCAAAAATAGAAATTTGAGTGAGAAAAGGAATTATAATTAATTTGCTGCCTATTATTGAGTTAAGATGAAAGAATATTAAGGGGGCCTATTTGCTAAGACTTCTTGATTTCTTTTTTAATACCACAAACAATGGAATAAGCCTTTTTTACTTTACCTGCATTATCCACTTCAAATTCAAGCTGGACATCCCTATTATTGGTATAAAAAAATTTGGTTGGTGATTCGGGCTTTAATTCAACATCATTTTCGTTAGGGTTACCTGGCAAATGCCTGTACAATTTATTCCGCCTGTTCACTAATTCAATTGGCTGCGGAACTAAGTATTTGCCCGTATAGTTGTCAATGATGTTTTTATCAAGGGCTATTTCTTTATGGCGATAAGGAGAAATAATAGGTTTGCCATTAAGCAAATAGATTATTGCTTCTGAAATGTCAACAGCGTAAGACTGGTTATTAGACAATACAATAACAGTGTAGCCATTTTCTTTATAATGGACCATTGAGGTACTATAACCCGGCCAACTGCCATCATGAGCTATGTAATTGCCAAATTCGTTTTTGCCAAGTTCTACGCCGTAACCGTAATAGCTATGTGTAGCTGTATCCATTACGGAATGATAAGAAAGCATAGATTGCTGTGCAGGTTTATCCAATAATTTATTATGCAAGATGGCGTCTTCCCATAACAGCAAATCACCTGTAGTAGAATTAACCGCTCCGTCACCTGTTATCCCGTCTAAATAATATACAAAGTCATCCTCTTTTACGCTGTCAGGCAGCACATATTCATGAGTATCTGCAGCGTATATGTATCCGTAGGCATAATTGGGTACAGTACTTTTAACAGATCTCCTGCTATTATAAACCCTTGTGAAATGCATATGCAGTGGTTTAAAAATGTGCTTATACATATAATCGTTATAACTTTCACCAGATACTTTTTCAATGATGGATGCAAGCAATACATAACCCGTGTTGCTGTAGTCAAATTTTTGTCCTGGAGAAAAATATTGCTGCGGTTTCTCTTTTGCGAGAAAGGCAATTACATCTTTATTAAAAGCAATCTGATGATGGTCCCATTTGTTCTTCATTTCTGACAGATAGTCGGGCAACCCGGAAGTATGGGTAAGCAGATTGTAAATGGTGATATTATTATAAGGGAGTTCCGGAAAAAACTTCCTGAGCGTATCCGTGATTTTTAATTGACCCTTTTTTTCTAACAGTAATATCCCCATGGCGGTAAATTGCTTGGATATGGAAGCAAGTTCAAATACGGAATTATTGTCGAGTAATAAAGCTGAATCGAGAATCCTATTGCCGAAAGATTTTTGATAAATGATCTCGTTGCCCTTAGCAACCAATACATTGCCGTTAAAGCCATTAACAAATTCGGCCAGCATATATTGGTGTATTATTTCGTTTTGTGCTGCCGCGCAAAAAGGGAGCAATAATAACAGTACCGAAAATAGTTTCGCTTTTAAATGGTGATTCAAAATAATATAGTGATAGATTACATTTGAGAAGCAAAGTAGAATAAAAAGCTGAAAAGAAAGCAGGTATTCACTAATATGAAAACATATTCACGTGCCAATGAAGCTTAAAAAACAAGATTTGCGATGCCGCGGCCTGTTTAGAACATTAAAAAGAGCAAACCTAAACCTGCGACCCCTATAATATAGGCAATTATGCCGGCTTTATCATATTCAGTCCAGTTTCTGCGCAGGCTGAATATATTATAAACCGCTAATAACCCAAGTATTACCCAAAAAAACCAATGTGTTTTGTGATGGGAGGTAGTAATGGAAAGACCGACAGCAACCACAATATAATTGGTGGTTATCAGCGTAAATGATTCCGGCGTATTAAAATGTCTTCGTTTGAATACCTCGTGGGGCTCCATAGATCTACTTTATTTCTTCGTAATCCACAAACTCGCCTTCCGAATCAGGAACAGCCCCTTTTTTATTTGTCGGAATATAATCAACCTTAACTTTTCCTTCGGGAGGGCGCTGACTGCGGTATTGCTGCTGATTTTGATTTTGTTGCTGCGCCTTATTTACCAGGCCTTGAAAAAGCATAGGTAATAACAAACGAACAAGACTGCGTATGATATATAAAACAAGTATAGATATGAGTAGAAAGCGAATTAATATCATCTCATTAAAAATTTAAGACTACAAATATAAGTTTATAACGTTAAAAATGTTTGCATATGATAAACCATAAAATTTTGACATCACTGTGATGCCCGTTTAAATGGCCTTAATATTAAAATTATGACATACCATATCAAAAATTGTTACATGCACCTGTACAGATATGACAATATACAGATGTTTTGGAATAAATTTGGATCACATGTAGTCATCTGCGCATCAAAACCGTTCTTCCATCATTTTTTCAAGCGCAAACATTTCGTCGCGCAGTTTTGCAGCTAATAAAAAATCCATGTCTTTTGCAGCTGTGACCATATTTTTTTTGGTGTTCTCTATTGCTTTTTTCAAATCAGGCTTGGTCATATATTGAACTATAGGGTCGGCGGCTAAAGAAATGCTGTCGGCCTCAACATAGGCCTTATGCGTACCCCCTGAAAAATCCATTACTGAAGTTTGCTCCATTATAGATTCCCGTGATTTGCCAACGGTTGTAGGCGTAATGCCATGCTCCGTATTGTAGGCCATCTGTTTCTCCCTGCGGCGGTCAGTCTCTTCCATAGTTAACCGCATCGAATCTGTAATTTTATCGGCATACATAATTACCCGGCCCCTGTCATTACGGGCAGCCCGGCCTATAGTTTGTATTAATGAACGTTCTGAGCGCAAAAATCCTTCCTTGTCAGCATCAAGTATAGCCACTAATGATACTTCGGGTAAATCTAAACCTTCGCGCAGTAAATTGATACCAATCAATACATCAAATTCACCAAGGCGTAACCCCCTTAATATCTCCACCCGTTCTAAAGTTTTAACCTCGCTATGTATGTAGCGGCATTTGATGCCCAATCTGTCCATGTATTTGGCCAATTCTTCGGCCATACGTTTGGTAAGCGTAGTGACCAATACGCGGTCGCCCATTTTTATTGTTTTATCTACTTCGTCAAGCAGGTCATCCACCTGGTTGATGGCTGGCCTTACGTCAATTAATGGGTCGAGCAAGCCGGTTGGGCGTATTACCTGCTCCACTACCACCCCACCGCATTTTTCCAGTTCAAAATCGCCCGGCGTAGCGCTTACATAAATGGTTTGAGGTGCCAGTTTTTCAAATTCCTGGAAGTTAAGCGGGCGGTTATCCATTGCCGCGGGCAATCGGAACCCATATTCAACCAATGATATTTTACGCGAACGGTCGCCACCATACATGGCCCTGATCTGTGGTACAGTAACATGGCTCTCATCAATCACCATCAGGTAATCATCAGGGAAATAATCTAATAAGCAAAATGGGCGGGCCCCTGGTTTACGGCCATCAAAAAATCTGGAATAGTTTTCAATACCCGAGCAATAGCCCAGCTCGCGGATCATTTCCAGGTCATAGTTCACCCTTTCTTCGAGGCGTTTAGCCTCCAGGAAACGCTTATCATCAATAAATTGCTTTTTGCGTACTTCCAACTCTTCCTGTATGGCCCAGATGGATTGTGTAAAACGTTCGCGCGGGGCCACATATAAATTGGCCGGGAAAACAACCATGTGAGTCATTTTTTCGATGGTTTTGCCTGTACCAGGATCGAAGGTGCTTAGTTCCTCAATATCATCACCAAAAAACGAGATGCGGTAGGCCACATCCATATAAGCCGGAAATATATCCACCACATCACCTTTTACCCTGAAGGTTCCGCGTTTAAAATCGGCTGTTGTGCGGCCATATAAAATTTCGACCAACCGATGCAGGAAAGCATTGCGGCTAATGCGGGTGCCCACTGCAAAGCGAAAAACTGAATCGGCAAAATCATCCGGGTTACCCATACCATAAATACAGGAAATTGACGAAACCACGATCACATCCCGCCGGCCAGACATTAAGGAAGACGTGGTACGCAGGCGCAGCTTTTCTATTTCCTCGTTTATCTGTAGGTCTTTTTCTATATAAGTGTTGGTAGTAGGTATAAATGCTTCGGGTTGGTAATAATCATAATAGGATACAAAATAGTTAACAGCATTTTCCGGAAAGAACTGTTTAAACTCGCCGTATAACTGTGCGGCCAATGTTTTATTATGACTAAGTACGAGTGTGGGTTTCTGTGTTTGCGCTATAACGTTGGCTATAGAAAATGTTTTTCCGGAGCCGGTAACACCAAGTAATGTTTGGAAAGGGTCGTGATTGTTTACACCTTCTACCAGTTGCCTGATTGCTTCTGGCTGATCGCCGGTTGGATAGTATTGAGAGGTTAAATTAAAATCCATAGATTGTTACAAAAATACGAATAATAGTGTAAAGGGTATGTGTATAAAACTGTAACAGGCTTACCATAAGCATGTCATTAAAGATAATTTTTTTCAAGGTTCTCATGCCGTTTAATTCTTGAATCAAAATTAAAAAGCGGGAGTGACAACCTTATGTCAGCAGGGTTAATCAATTATTCAATAAGAATTAGTTTACATAAAGAATAACTAATTTTACTTAATGTTTAATGTGGATTTATGTTTTTGGAAAATATCAGAAAATAAAAACAAGATTGAGATTTACGACATTCCATAAGTTATTAAACCCCTATTGCAACCATGATCTTTGTCCTCAACAAAACCAACACTGTAGGTAACCAATTTTTAGCTGAGCTGCGTGATGCCAATACGCAACAGGACAGGTTGCGTTTCAGGCGTAACCAGGAAAGGCTGGGCGAGATACTGGCCTACGAGATCAGCAAAAAGTTTAAATATGTTATTTCGGAAGTGCAAACGCCTTTGGGTATTGCCGCTATAAACATGCCCGAAACACAGCCGGTACTTGCTACGATCTTACGTGCTGGCTTACCGTTTCACCAGGGTTTTATGAATTATTTTGACCAGGCTCCGTCGGCATTTATTACGGCCTATCGCAAGGTTAAAAAAAACGGCACTTTTATTATTAATATCGACCATATTGCCTCGCCAGACCTGGAAGGCAAAACGGTAATAATTTGTGATACTATGCTGGCTACCGGTCAAAGTATGGTACTGGTATGTAAAGAGCTTATTGCTTCTTATAACATCAAAGAATTGCATATTGCTGCCATTATTGCCAGCGCAGAGGGCATAGAACATGTGAGGGCCAACCTGCCGAAAGCATATTTATGGTTCGGCGCCATAGATGAGGAAATGACCTCGAAAGCATTTATCGTACCGGGATTAGGAGATGCCGGTGATCTGGCGTTTGGAGAGAAGATGTAAGTAGGAATTCGAAAATCAATTTAAAATTTTATAACCGGAAAGTTTAATTTTGAATTTTGTTAATATCCAATATTCAGTTTCAAAATTGAATACCTGACATCCGAAATAAAAAATGAATAATTCCGAAATCGAACATCCAAAATCGCAAATAAAATACAAACACATTTTCTTCGACCTTGATCATACCATCTGGGATTTTGATAAGAATGCGGAAGAGGCCTTGCATGAACTATACATTATTTATGCCCTGAAGGATTTAGGTTTGCACTCGCCCGATTTGTTTATTGAAACTTATACCCGTAACAACCATGCGCTTTGGGCCGAATATCATGCGGGAAAAATCACCAAAACGGAGTTACGACAGGCACGCTTTAAAAAAACTTTTCTTGACCTGGGCCTGCAACCAGAGGTAATACCGCTTGGTTTTGAGGATGATTATGTGCAATTGTGCCCCACTAAAACCAACCTGTTCCCGGATGCGCACGAAACGCTCCAATATCTACAATCAAAATATACGCTGCATTTAATTTCGAACGGTTTTAGTGAATCACAAGACACAAAGATCAACGGGACAAATATTGGCGGCTATTTTAAGCACATTATTATTTCGGAAGTTGTTGGGGTGAATAAACCCGATAAGGCCATTTTTGATCATGCGCTTAATTTGGCGGGAGCCGAAAAAGCTGAAAGCCTGATGATCGGTGATAGCCTGGAAGCTGATGTGTATGGTGCATTGAACTTTGGAATGAATGCCATTTATTTTAATCCTGCCGGTTTGGATAAGCCGGCTGATGTGCCGGTGCAGATTAATAGTTTAAAAGAGCTAACTTTAATATTATAAAGCTATTAGGTCTGCAAATTGAAAAACTTAAAACCTGATGTTATTTAGGGCATCCCTGCGGTAGGCAGGTTCTAAATGAGCGTATTTTTTTTAAAATCCCGAAATTTAACCTTCGATATTAGAAATATAAAAAACATGAGCATCGGATCAGACCGTAAAGAAATTGAAGACGTGTTAAATATTTACCGCAACCGCCTGGATACTATCCCTGATGATCTGTTCACGGCTACCCCGCCGGGTGGCGGATGGTCCTATGCCGAAGTTTATTCTCATATTATGCAAGCCAACCTGGGTTCAAGCATCGCTTTAGAAAAATGCACATTAAGTAATTGCAAACCTACTACAAAAGGCCGCACGCCTATAGGTATGTTTGTACTGATATTTGACCGGTTCCCACCTTTTAGGGTAAAAGTCCCCAAAACCATTGAGGCCAAAATTCCAGCCAAAAAGATCAGCAAGGAAGATGCTAAAAACTTATTGATAAAATGCCGCAAGCGCATTAATGATGTAGTGCCGCTTATTAATGATTCATCAAAATACGCTAGGGTCAGGCACACCCGTTTGGGGATGCTGAATGCCCGGCAATGGTTCCAATTTATTCTGATCCACTCCAAACATCATTTAAAGCAATTGGACCGCATTCAAAAAAAATTTCAATCGGCATGAAACCTTTTACATTTAACAGAGTCTTAACATTCAGATAATTTGAATTACCGACATTTGTTAAATAACACCGTATGAACTTTGAATACACATATTTGGTTGTTGCAGGCTTGCTTTTATTATTGGGCATGTTTTACGCCAGCCCCTACGAATTAAGTGTTAATGAGGATGATGACGACGAATAGTCGTTATTTACCTGTATCCCTTAAAGATTTTACCGGTATAACGTACCGGATGGCAAATTATCCCCCCAAATTTTATGGCAAAGCGTGAGGTAGATATCGTAGTAATATCGGATGTGCATTTAGGTACCTATGGTTGCCATGCAAAAGAGCTGCTTAAATATTTGAAAAGTATTAAACCCAAAATACTGATACTAAACGGGGATATTATTGATATATGGCAGTTTAGCAAATCCTATTGGCCCGAAGCGCATATGAAGGTGGTGCGCCGTATACTGAAGTTTGTTACCGAGGGCATACCTGTTTATTACTTAACAGGTAACCATGACGAAATGCTGCGCAAATTTGCTGATTTTAACCTGGGGTCTTTTGTGCTGCGTAATAAGATTGTTTTAAAGATCGATGGTAAAAAGGCATGGATATTTCATGGTGATGTGTTTGATGTAACCATGCAGCACTCCAAATGGCTGGCCAAACTGGGTGCAGTAGGTTATGATACATTGATCTTATTAAACAGTTTTACTAATTGGCTTTTAACTGCTTTTGGCCGCGAGAAAATGAGTTTTTCGCAAAAGGTAAAGGCAAGGTTTAAAGACGCGGTAAAATTTATTAACCAGTTTGAACAAACAGCCGCCGACCTGGCGGTTGAAAAAGGATATCAATACGTAATATGCGGGCATATACATCATGCCGAGATCAGGGAGGTGCAGGCTACAGATAAATCGGGTTCGGTACTTTATCTTAATTCAGGGGATTGGGTGGAAAGTCTTACTGCGCTGGAATACCATAATATGGAATGGACCATATTTAAATATGACCCCGTTGATTTTAAAAGTGATGCAGACGAAGATGATAAAAGCGACACCGAGGACCTGGATGCCAAACTAGATGTCAGGAATTTATTAGAACGCTTCAGGCAGGAAACCTACTAGTTTCTGTATCGCTGAAAAATAGTCCTAAAAGAAAGACTATAATAACCATTGTATTTTATTACGGGCATCTCTGCCCCATCTTTCCTTTAGCATTTCTACGTGTCTTTTGCATGCTCACTATAAAGTAAACAGATAATAATAAGATGAAATTTTTTCATTTGGTCGGTTTAGGTATAGAAATAAAAGTCGCGATTACGCTACGCGCTGGCTCTTGCTGCATGCGCCTGCTATTGGCAAGGTTGGTGAATTAAATAACTTATCGCCAATTGCACACACGCCGCGCGTACGACAGCGTTATCACGAGAAGTTACTAAAAATTCATATTGTTAACTGCCACCGTCCGCAACCACGCCTACAAGTAACGGTGGGGAAATTAATGCTTTACCTTCAAACTCTTTCTTATCAAATCTCATTAGCAATTGCAAATTATTATAATCGAAACTGCGATGGGCACGATAATTAGGTTCATAGTTGATCGGAATAAGTATTGAGATATCCTTATAGGATTTAGCTAAGGCATATTTTTCGAGCGTGGATAGGTCATCATTCCTTTTTGGCATATTTGCGAATGTCTTAACAAACAGCGTGTCAGCACTATCTGAAAACCGGATGTCAGTTACTTTGCCATTTTTATTAATTGATATTTTCAATATGGTCAATGTAGGCATATAGCTTTTTGACCAAAATGCTGGATTATAAATACGACCGTAAACCGAATTCCTGAATGCCCCCATAAGACTATCAGCATAGGATTTATGAGTGGGTGCTTTTTTATTTTTTTTTTGTGCACTTAATAAACTGGCATATAAGAGACTTACACATATTGTAAGCACCACTTTTAAATTGATATACGTTCTCATGTTTTTGTAGGTTTTAATAATTAGAGTTACATCTTACGCCTCTTGGACCTATGGAATATGCCAGGTTTGTTGCCGTGAAAGTTCCAGACAAAGTTAAGTCGGTTTCATAGAATAGATAAGGTTCAGGTTACAATAATAGCGGCCGCAAGCTAATTTAATGAAAAACTTTTTCACCCCGTGTTTTCACCTGTGATAAATTATTCAGAAGCTTTTCTATTAATTTCTTATCGACGGTTATCTTTAGTAACTTGCTCCGGTTTATTGCAAAGTTGTAAGGTTATTTTGTAATCTAAGCCTCAAAACATTCCAACTTTGTAATATTCCGACCTTTCAAACATCTAAATGAAAATACTTTATGCCATACAGGGAACAGGTAATGGGCATATCAGCCGGGCGCGAGAAATAGTCCCATTGCTTGAGCAATATGGCGAACTGGACCTACTGATAAGTGGTACCGAAGCCGAGGTTGCTTTATCGCAGCCGATTAAATACCGTTTTCATGGGTTTAGTTTTGTGTTTGGCACCAAAGGTGGCGTTGATAATTGGGCAACCCTTAAATTGATGAGGCTGCGCAGGCTCTGGCGCGATATGCATAGTTTGCCCCTTGCTCAGTATGACCTTATCATTAACGATTTTGAACCTGTAAGCGCGTGGGCATGCCACCTGCAAAAGATCGCTTCCGTATCGCTGAGCCATCAATGTTCTTTCATTTCGGCCAAAACACCAAGGCCTGCAAAATGGAACTACGCCGAATGGCTTTTTAAATATTATTCTCCCACCACTCATCATATCGGTTTTCATTTTGAACGGTATGATGATTTTATTCATACCCCGGTAATCAGGAGCGAAATAAGGAACCTTGTTCCCTCAAATTTGGGCCACTATACGGTTTATCTGCCTGCTTATGATGATAAAACGCTGGTGAAGTATCTAAGTCAGACCGGTAACACGCAGTGGCATATATTTTCTAAACGGCAAAAATCGCCATACCAGAGTGGTAATATTCAAATATTCCCTGTAAACAACGAGGCCTTTAATAAAAGTATGGCAAGCTGCGAAGGGTTGCTTACCGGTGGTGGTTTTGAGGGGCCGGCAGAGGCGTTGTACCTGCAAAAAAAAGTATTGATGATCCCCATGACGGGGCAATACGAACAGCAATGCAACGCACTGGCAGCATCAAAGCTTGGCGTGCCGGTTATCCATACTATTGACGAGCATTTTTTACCGCAAATTAACCAATGGATAGCAGATGATAAAAGGGTGCCCGTTAATTTCCCGGATGAGACCGCGCAGATCATTGATAATATGGTAAAGCGCTATGCAAAACCCGGGTCAATTTTAGCTTAAGCAGTTTTTCTGCTATTATTGCCTTGAAATCCACATTATGATCAAACTTTTCAGATCCTTTAACCCGCTAAATATTATATGGCTGGTTGTCTTTTTGTTCGTTCTGCGGATAGGGTATGGCTATAATAATTCGGTTAAAACGGAATTTTCCTTTATTGAGCTTTTTTCGCGATTGCTTATTCCCGCTTCATACCAGTATGTTATTTCCTCTTCATTCAATTTATTTTTGGCGGGTGCATTAGTTTTTATGCAGGCATTGCTGATCAATTATTTAATAAACCATTATAATATATTAGGTAAGTCGAGCTTTTTGCCTGCATTGATGTATATAGTTGCCTCGGGACTGTTTGCACCTTTTTTAGTTCTCAGCCCGCCACTTGTATGTAATTTTTTACTAATATGGATGCTTTTTAAGCTGTTCGATTTTTATAAAGGAGACGATGCCAAATCAATTTCCTACGATCTGGGGATGATAGTCGCGATTGGCACACTAATTTATTTGCCATTTATTTACATGTTCCTGGCTATCTGGATAGCGCTCATCATTTTCAGGCCTTTTGACTGGCGGGAATGGGTGGCCTGTATATTGGGCTTTGTTACTATCTTCTTTTTTTTGGCGGTATTTTATTTTCTCAATGATAAGCTTGGTCAATTTTATAATATCTGGCTTCCGCTCGGTACTAAGTTTCCGGCTCATATTAACATTAACTATTATAATTACATGGTGCTTATACCGGTAATATGCATACTGGTGTTTTGTTTTTTTAAACTGCAGCAAAATTTCTTTAAAAGTTATGTACAAACCCGCAAGTCGCTCCAGCTATTGTTTTTTGTTTTTTTAATAGGCGGGTTTTCGTTTTATGTTCGGGCTAATTTTCATCTCGATCACTTTTTATTATGTGCTGTGCCGACAGCGGTATTTTTTGCATACTATTTTTTATATGCCAGCAGCAGATGGTTTTATGAAACTTTATTTATTTTACTGCTTGTAAGCATCGTATACTTCCAGTTTAACACTTTTTAACTTTTACATTCGTTCAAATTTCACGGGTTATATTAGTTTTGTATCATGAAATTTGGAGTAGTTATATTTCCGGGTTCTAATTGCGATGAGGATATCATCTATGTATTAGAAAAAATAATGGGCCAACAGGTTGAGCGTCTGTGGCATAAAGACCATGATCTGCATGGTTGCGATTTTATAGTATTGCCAGGAGGTTTTTCATTTGGCGATTATTTGCGTTCGGGCGCAATAGCACGTTTTTCTCCTATCATGCAGGAAGTGATACAATTTGCTGCCAGGGGCGGTTATGTATGGGGAGTATGCAACGGTTTCCAGATATTGGCTGAAGCCGGTTTGCTGCCGGGTGCGTTGCTGCACAATGCTAACAGAAAATTCAACTGCAGTAATATTTATATGCTGCCGCAAACAGCTAATTCAATGCTTACTTCTCAGATAGAGCCTCAAAGGGTATTAAAAGTACCAATTGCGCATGGCGAGGGGAATTATTTTGCAAGCGAAGAGGTATTAAAATCATTGAATGATAATAACCAGGTGCTGTTTAGGTACTGTGACGAAGCCGGCAATGTTACCGCCGAAGCTAATCCGAATGGCTCCATTGAGAATATTGCCGGTGTTTGTAATGCAACCCGAAATGTATTTGGAATAATGCCGCACCCTGAACGTGCCGCTGATAGTTTGCTTGCTAACCAGGATGGGTTGGCTATTTTTGAATCTATATTATCGCTGGTTAAAGCCTGATGGCCAACCTGGTTATTGATATTGGTAATACTTTAACAAAAATTGCAGTTTTCAGGCAGGATGAACTATTGCATGCTGAGCATTATTCAGCTATAGAAGCGGAAGTATTGTTTAATTTAATTGATCAGTACCAGGTTACTCAAGCCATTATCTCATCGGTAAAAAATGAAATTGAAAGCTGGCGGAGCGCGTTAGAAAAAAAAGTTGACCTAAAGTATTTTAATGCCCGTATGACCGCCGGCATCCATAATCAGTATAAAACTCCGCAAACACTCGGGCTTGATCGTTTAGCAGCTGTTATTGGAGCTAATAAACTATACCCGGGAAAAGATTGCCTGGTAATAGATGCCGGAACCTGCATCACTTATGATTGGATAGATGCTGAAGGGAATTATTTTGGGGGCAGTATATCGCCGGGACTAAATATGCGTTATAAAGCATTAAATTATTATACCGGTGCCCTGCCATTGATTAGTGCAGATGCCGGGTTTGAGTATACTTACGGAAATGATACTACAACATCAATACTATCGGGAGTACAAAACGGAATAAAATATGAACTAACCGGCTTTATACAAAGCTATCACAAGGATGAGCCGGAACTGAATATTATACTGAGTGGGGGAGACAGCATTTTTTTTGATACTCTACTGAAAAATAGCATCTTTGCCCCCTATATTAAAAACGAGCCTTATTTGGTTCTTAAAGGATTAAACGCAGCTACACAAAATAATAATGATTAAATATACAAGGCTCTTTATTACATTTCTACTTGCTGTTTTTGTATTGGGCGCAAGGGCGCAATCAACCGCCACTACCAGTTCGCCATATTCACGTTATGGGATAGGCCTGCTTGACGACCAGCTTTTACCACAAAATATAGGAATGGGTGGTATAGCAACCGCTACAAACACCATAGGAGGATATAACAGTATTAATGTTATTAACCCGGCTTCGTATAGTAAAATAACATTTACTACCATTGATGTAGGCGTTTATAGTAATATGGTTACCTTTAGTAAGGATGGATATACTGATCAGAAGAATTCTAACACCCGCTTAAGCCATATTGCTTTCGCTTTCCCTGTTACCAAACATTCGGCGCTTAGCTTTGGCTTGTTGCCTTATAGCGAATTAGGGTATAATTATAAACAGGCTTTGCCTAAAGGTTTTGGCACCAAGCCTACTCCAACCGGTGGTACAAACGTAGATACCAACGCTGTAAATTACATTTATTCGGGCGAGGGCGGTTTATCAAAAGCATATTTAGGTTATGGATTTGGCATAGGCAAGCATTTATTAATAGGCGCCAACATTTCTTACATATTTGGCAACCTGCAACAAGATCAATCTACAGAAATACCTAATTTGTATGGAACACTTGATTCGCGTATTGAACAGAGTAGCCATGTTGGCGGCCTGAATTATGATTATGGGGTTCAATATTCTATAGATTTTTCTGATACAAAACACCTCAACTTAGGCTATTCTGCTTCTGCAAACTCCAGGCTGAATGTGCAGAATACTTATATTGTGAGCCAGTACACACGTGATGCAAGCGGTAACGAGAATGTTCCATTAGATACTTTGGTAAACAATAAGTCGGCAAATGCCAAGCTACAGCTTCCACAGATCAATCACTTTGGTATTGCGTTTATAAAGGATAACAGTTTTATTATCGGTGCCGATTATACTACCGGTAAATGGTCAGACCTTTCTATTGCCGGAACCAACTCCGGTTTGCAAAACAGTCAGACGTTTAATTTGGGTGGCCAGATCACCCCTAACGCCAATGCTTTATCAAACTACTTAGCTTTAATGGAATATAAGGCGGGTATAATTTACGAGAAGACCTACCTGAATGTAAATAATGTTAATATCAAAAGATACGCAGCCACATTTGGTCTTGGTCTCCCATTGCCGCATGACCGTGCTTCGTCTGCTTTTTACAAGGTCAATTTTTCTGCCGAAATAGGTAAACGCGGAACTTTAACCAATGGCCTGGTACAGGAAAATTATGTGAATTTCCATTTAGGATTTACACTTAATGATAGGTGGTTCCAACGGTACAAATATGAGTAGGGTTGTTTATTATGATGGCAAAGCAAATATCAAATTTATTTTTGCCAGTAGTAATTGCTGGCCTGGCCCTAATGACAAGTTGTGAAAACGACCTGAAGGATCTCCAAAAGATATCAGCAAACGAGGTTAGCAAGCCCATTGAACGTTATACCAACGTTGATGTGATCTATAGCGATTCGGCAAAGGTAAAGGCACACATGACCTCGCCTTTAATGCTCGAATATAAAATTGCAAAACCTTATACCGAAATGCCCAAAGGGGTAAAAGTTATTTTTTACGATAACGCGTTAAAAGAGTCGAGCACAATAATAGCCGATTATGCCATACGTCGCGAAGCGGAAAAGAATATTGAATTGCGTAAAAATGTGGTGGGCACCAATGCAACCGGCGATACCTTTACATCTGACGAGTTGATATGGGACGAGAACACCAAACAAATACACTCTAATAAATTGGTGCACGTTAAAATGGTAGATGGCAGCGTAACCGATGGTACCAGCTTTACAAGTGACGAAAACTTAAATCATTGGAAACTGACCCAGGGAACAGGGATCATCCACGTTAATAACAAGGATATTTCGCAATAAATTCCCCCAATTTTTAGTCTTAATTTTTCTATTTAAAATTTTGCTAAAAGTTGTATCTTGCGCGCTCTTTTGAATAATTAAATAGTATAAAAGAATATATGGGTGTAATGAATTATTTGCGTGAGCGCATGGGCAAAATTGTTGCCATTGTGATTGGGTTCTCGCTTCTTGCGTTTATTGGTGAGGAAGTAGCACGGCAGGGAAGTGCATTTTTTAAAGGCGACAGCAATCAAATAGGCGAGGTTGCCGGTGAAAAAATCGCATACGATGATTTTTCTAAGAAGCTTGAACAAAACACTAATCAGTTTAAGCAACAATCCGGACAAACGAACCTTACTGCACAGTTTACATCTTACATACAGGAAAATACCTGGAACCAGGCTGTAAGAGATATCGTTTTGAACAAAGAGATTGACAGGCTTGGATTATTGGTTAGTCCTGATGAAGTAAATGCGATGATCAATGGTAATAATCCTGATCAGCAGATTGTACAGGCGTTTGGCAATCCGCAAACCGGCCAGGTGGACAGGAACAAACTAAACAATTTTAAAATCAATCTGAACGCCGCTAAACCTGATGATCCGATAAGAGTGCAATGGAAAGATTTTATTCAACAGTTGATTGAAGGCAAAAAGGCCCAAAAATATGTTTCATTGGTTACCAACGGCCTTTATGTAAACGCGCTTGATACAAAGGACGATTATGAAAGCAAAAACAAGCTGGTTAATTTTAAATATTTAACGCTTGATTATACTTCCATTGCTGATAGCAAAGTAACTTTAACTGATGATGATTACAAAAGCTATTATGACGATCATAAATCAGAATTTAATAACACACAGGAATTAAGGAGCATTGAGTATGTGGCCTTTAATGCAGCCGCGTCAAAAAGTGACTCTGCAGCTATTAAAGAACAGGCAGATAAACTTTTGCCTTTATTTAAAAGCAGTACTGATGATTCTCTTTTTGTGCAGGTAAACGCCGAAACAAAAGCTCCTTTGCTTTATAAAAAGAAAGGTCAGCTTGGCGATCCTAAGCTGGATTCGGTAATGTTCGGTCAGCAAAAGGGTTTTGTATATGGTCCTTATTTATCAAATGGAAGTTACAAATTGGCCAAATTGGTTGATTCGCGCGTTGGGCCCGATTCTGTAAAGGCCCGTCATATACTACTTCCTACAACGGAAGGAGTTGATAAGGCGGTTGCCAAAGCTGATTCAATAAAAAAATTAATACAGGGTGGTAAATCATTTGCCGATATGGCTAAAATGTATTCCATTGATAAAAACTCAGGCGAAAAAGGTGGCGATTTAGGCACCTTCGGCCGTGGAGCAATGATACCTGTTTTTGAAGATGCTGCTTTTAATGGTAAAAAAGGCGAATTGAAAGTAGTTACCTCACAATATGGTGTGCACTTGATTGAGATAGAAGATCAAAAGGGTTCATCACAAGTAGTTAAGGTTGCAGTGGTTGATAAACCTATTAGCGCAAGTGTTAATACACAATCAGCAGCGTACAGCAAAGCGCAGGCATTTTTGGGGTCGTTAACCAAAGACAATTTTGCCGCTGAGGTAAAAAAGGAAGGGTTAACAAAAAAAGCTGCCAATGATGTAAATGCCCTGGCACAAGGTTTACCGGGCCTTGATAATGCACGTGAGGTAGTTAGATGGGCATTTAAAGCTGAAAAAGGTGATTTTGCCGATAAGGTGTATGTAGTAGGTGACCAGGATATTATACCTGTGTTAACAGTAATTAAGCCTAAAGGCACATTACCGCTTGATGCAATTAAGAAACAAATAGAAGCGGCTGTTCGCAATCATGTAAAGGCTAAAACTTTAACTGATAAATTACAGGCAGCAGCTAATGGCGCTTCTACGCTTGACCAGATAGCTCAAAAAGCCGGGACTAAAGTTGTTCCTGTTCAGAATGTAGTGCTGGCTAATCCTGTAATACCTGGTTTAGCAACTGAATATACAGTTGTGGGTACTATCTTCGGTTCAAAACCTAATAAAATATCAAAACCAATTGAAGGTCAGCATGGAGTTTATATAGTTGATGCGGATAATTTTATCAACCCTGCACCGCTTACCAATGCAGTAAGAGAGAAAGAGCAATTAGGACAAGCGTTGGTACAACGTTCGCAAGGACAAATATTTGAAGCCCTGAAAGATAAGGCGAATGTAAAAGATTACCGTTCTAAGTTCTTGTAAGAATATTTAAAGTAATTTTGTAGCCGGGACTAACATTATGTTGTTCCCGGCTTTTTTTGTTTAAGTGATTTTGTTTTTGATGGCAACCAAGCTATCACCCGGTATACATCGGGATGAAGGTTTATTTTAAGAAAATGGATATACAGGAAAACATAGTAAATAAAGTAGCACAAAGCGGCCTGGTCACTTTGGACCCTGCAGCTTTTTACCCACAGGGTGAACGTGTAGTATATGATATTAAAGACAACCTTTACATGGAGCTGATACTGCGTGAAAAGGATTTCAGGGAGTTTGTAAAAGCACATGACTGGGCTCAATACCTGGGTAAAAACGTGGGTATTACCTGCACGGCTGATGCTATTGTACCAGCCTGGGCCTATATGCTGATAGCTAACCGGCTTGCCCCTTATGCAAAGGAGGTTGTTTTTGGTGATGCAGCCGTTTTAGAAACTGTGCTATTTGAAAAGGCAATGACTGGTATGGATGTAGAGCAATATCGCGACCAGCGTATCGTTATTAAGGGGTGTGGCGACATTGATGTTCCGGTTTCGGCTTATGTGGAATTAACAAAGAAACTCACGTCTGTTGCTAAGAGCATAATGTTCGGTGAGCCATGTTCAACCGTCCCCATTTATAAACGAAAAGATTGATGATTTGCCTTTTTGCTTAACAGTAGCCAATGAAGAAATATTTTTTTGCGCTCATTTTGGTCTGCTGTTGCTTTAGTAAAATTTTTGCCCAGGAACTTAGTAAAACAAGTGAACCCGTTTTTAAAGCAGGGGAAAAGCTAAGCTATAAAATGAAATATGGTTTTTTTACTGCGGCCGAAGCCAGTATTCGTGTAGAGGATAGTCCAACTAAGTTTGACGGGCAGAATACGTATCATATTATCGCCGAGGGAAAAACAGCCGGCACATTTGATGTTTTTTATAAAGTGCGCAACAGGTACGAAACCTATGTAGACCGCACCACGCTACTGCCTTATTTTTATGCCGAAAACAGGCATGAGTCTAATTACCGCCATGCTGATAAAGTAACTTTTGATCATGAAAAAAATACAATAACAGCTGCAAAAGGCACTTTTCCCTACACAGGTAAGGTGTTTGATTTTGTATCTGTTTATTATTTTGCCCGTTGTATTGATGTTTCAAAAATTCATGTAGGCGAGAAATTCGACCTGCAATATTTTTTGGAGGACGGCGTGCATACCTTAAGTATCACTTATGTAGGCAAAGAAAAAATGGCCTGCGCTATGGGTACATTTAATTGCCTAAAATTTAACCCTACTATTATACCCGGCCGTATCTTTAAAAAGAACAGTAAGCTGTATCTTTGGATAACAGATGATAATAACCGCATACCGGTAAAAGCGCACGTAGAGGTTATTTTAGGAAGTTTAACAATGGACCTTACGGCAGCTTCGGGTTTAAAATTTCCTTTAAACCCGGTAGATAAGGAGACGGATTGAGGAGGGGGCAAAAGTCAGAAGGTTGGTTAAATCAACTAAATTATAAAATCAACTGTTCAAACATATTATGATAGAAGTAGGCAATGTTTTGGTGCATGAGGACGTGGTTAAAGAAAACTTTGTCTGCAATTTGAATAAATGCAAGGGTGCATGTTGTTTGGAAGGCGACTCCGGTGCTCCGTTAAATCATGATGAACTGGGTATATTGGATGAAATTTACCCAAAGGTAAAACCCTTTATGACTGCCAAGGGCATTAAAACCATTGAAGAAGTTGGCACCTATGTAACCGACTTTGAGGGTGATTATACTACACCCTGTGTGGATACAAATAAAGAATGCGCCTATGTGATATGGGAAAATGGAATTACCAAATGCGCCATTGAAAAAGCGTATGAAAATGGCGCCACTGATTGGAAAAAGCCTATCTCCTGTCATTTATACCCAATACGCATTACCAAGTATCCTGAGTTTGAGGTATTGAATTATGATCGGTGGAGCATCTGCAGCCCTGCCTGCTCTTTTGGTAGCGAACTCAAAGTACGTGTACATGAGTTTTTAAAAGCACCGCTGATCCGTAAGTATGGTGCGGATTGGTATAAGGAACTGGAAGAAACAGTTGCGGGGATATAGATCATTTTTGTAAAAACTTACGCAGTTTTCAAAAATTTCACCGCTTACTGAATGTTGATTTAAAAAAAGTTTGATAAACTTTTGCCAATGACAAAATTCAGATTAGAAAATGTGAGTATGAATGTTATTCAGACCGCATTAAATGGAGTTGTGAATGAATTGACTATTTTCACTTTTTCACAAAACGGAAGTTTCGTTTCCGCTACCTATTCAGGTGGGCCAATATTTAAAGGGTTTTTAGTCGGCACAATTCACCACGATAAATTATTGTTTAGTTACTGTCAAATACAAACTGACGGGACAATAGATAACGGACAATCCGAATGTGAAATAACCATTGCCGGAAATGGGAAGATCAGGCTGGTAGAAAATTTTAAATGGGTCTCTGAAAATGATGAGGGTGGAGTCAATATTTTCCAGGAATTATAGATAATAAAACTCAAACACAGCAACGAAACTATTGAGTCACCCTATCTTGGCAGTTTTAATAGTTCAGTAATTCTCGCTAAGTGATGGTCGTCGTGTTCAGCGACAAATAAAAACAGATCCATTGTTCGCATAGGTGTTTTAAGCCTTGGGTGAAGCGCGGATTTAAATATGGTTTGTTCATCAATTTTTTCGAGCATCGATACGGTCTGTGCTCTGATTTGTCTAAAGGAGTTCAGTAGCCTTTCTAATGGTTCGGCATTGTGATTGGCTAAATCCGTTTTTCTATTTTGTAGATCGGTTGGTCTTAATTCAACCTTTCCGGTTACAATATCTTCAAGTCGTCCCTGCCAAAGCGGTTCAAGGTCAGTTAAGTGCCCGATATTTTCCTTTATTGACCACGTATTGTCAATCTTCAAAACCAATAAATCTGCTGGTATTGTTTTGAATTTTTCTTCAAGTCTTGCCGGGGCTCCCCTGAGCCTTTCAATAACAGAGGGAAAAATATTTTGCTTCGTATTAAAATTGAAATTTCTATCAAACCATTTAACCTTTTCCATATTTAAAGTTATTTAAATTTCGGGCAATTCGATTCAAACGAATTAGACCTTTTTAATTCCCGATAATCCCAAACATCATCTTTCCGTCCCACTAATTCATCATTCGTCACATTTTTAAAAAGTGTAGATTCCCAACTTGTATCATTGTATCAAAAATACCAGGCAATGAAAGTTAAAATAAGAAAATATGAACAATTGCTTATCGCCCTGTTGGCGTTAATGGCAATCATTAATTATGTTTTACAGCGTTTGGGCCTGGCGGCGGTTTATGTTACCGGCTTTGAACAGTATAATAATATCCATCACAGCCTTCCTTTTAATTATGCCGCTCATATGTTATTGCCCCGTATTGGCGTAGTGTTATTATTTATGGCTGTTTATTTCTGGGTCAATCTTTTTACCATCCCGCAGGCGCGGCGAGCCAGCTACAGGTCATTTTTTATTTATCCGTGGGTATTGTTTCAAATACTGGCATTAAGCTACCTGCTCGCCATTGGTGTAAACGTAGCCACCTGGTATGCACACCCGGCCTGGAATAATTACGGGGAATTTGGCTTATTCGCTTTTTTTGGATATAATGAAACCCCATTAACTGATCTATGGGCCGGGTTTGACAGTGGACTGATCTTTCTATTAATTTATGGAACTTATGCCGCCATCAGGGAATTTGTAATATACCGCATCGAAAACCCCGGCCCAAAAAGTAATTACCGTATCCTGATCGCCAATCAAATTGCAGCTTCCTTCTGCATCTTTTTACTGTTGCCGGCACTGGCGTCCTATGTTCTCATTATTAAAGATGACTCCATTTACCGTGCTTATTTTGTTTTTATACCGTCGGTTATATTCATTTATTTTAGTAATACCTATTGGCTTTTTCCGCGCTTTGCAAACACGCCGGGTATTTCTTTTCAATTTATGTGGCGGCTGGTAATTTCCACCTTATTCTATGCCTTTCCCTGGGTGTTGTTTGGAGGCAAAGCAGGGGTGGTGATGCCCAACATATGGCTGATTAACTGGATAGTTCAACTCGCTATTGTTGCACCAATTACCTGGATGCTTTACCTGCAGCGGAAGGATAAGATATTGCAATTACGCGGTGTTGAAGAAAAGCTGGCCCATTCAAAAGCCGATCTGCAATTCCTGCGTACGCAGATCAATCCTCACTTTTTATTCAACGCTTTAAATACGTTGTATGGAACAGCACTGCTTGAAGGCTCAAAAAATACAGCCGAAGGCATACAACAACTTGGCGATATGATGCGGTTTATGCTGCATGAAAACACGATGGACTTTATTGATATGTCCAAAGAAATAGCGTACCTTAAAAATTATATTTCCCTGCAAAAATTGCGCACCCAGGCATCACCGGAGATAATTATAGAAGATAATATTACTGAGGATGGCTGCAATTATAAAATAGCCCCTATGCTGCTGATACCATTTGTAGAAAATGCTTTTAAACATGGGGTCAGGCTGGCAGAAAAATCATGGATAAAAATTAAGCTTGACTGTGGAGAAGGAAGGATAAACTTTGAAGTGCGCAACAGCGTTCACCAGGCAAATGACCATGACCCTGAAAAAGAGGCATCAGGTATCGGACTAAAGAACGTAAAGGAGCGATTGCTGCTGCTTTACCAGGGGAAGCACCAGTTTGTTTACGGGGTTGAGGGCGATGAATTTATTGCCAGGTTATCCATTCAGCCACACATAAAAGCGGTAATAAAACCAATGAAAAGATGATTAGAGCAATTGCTATAGATGACGAACCCATAGCGCTGGAAATAATAAAAAACCTGGCTGCGCAGGTAGTTTTTATTACGATAGAGGAATGTTTTACAAATCCGTTTAAGGCAATTGAATATCTGCAAAAAAACAAGATCGACCTGGTGTTCCTGGATATTAAGATGCCGGATATTTCGGGAACCGACTTTTTAAAGTCTATCCCAAACCCGCCAATGGTGATATTCACTACGGCTTATAGTGAGCATGCTGTTCAAAGCTTTGAGCTGGATGCCATTGATTATTTGTTAAAGCCTTTCTCGCTTCCGCGATTTTTGAAGGCCTGCAATAAGGCGCATGAGCAGTATGAGCTACGGAAGAATAAGGAGCAGTCAGCAGCTGGGCAATCAGTCTTCATCAAAAGCGGGTATGAGCAGGTGCGTGTTGACCTTGCTGATATTTTATATGCTGAAAGCGTGGGCAACTATGTGCAGTTTGTTTTGGCAGACAAAAATATCGTTTCCAGGCTTACCATGACGGAGGCAGAAGAACTGTTACCCGCAAAAGATTTTATACGGATACACCGGTCGTATATAGCATCTGCCAAACACATCAGCAAAACAGATAAAAAAACGGTCTGGATGGAAAAAAAAGAACTCCCGGTTGGTGCTGCTTATATGACCGGCCTGGAAAAATTTGTCACAAGAAACAGAAAGATTTAAACAACCGGATAAGCATTACCGGGCCCGGCATGCTTCGCCAATAATTCATTAATTTTTTAATCAACCAAAATCATGAAAAGAAATATCTTGCTCATTAGTTTACTATGCCTTTCACTTTGGGCCAGGGGGCAATCCGGCACGCAGCCAATTATATTGGGCCACGTCGATACCGTTTATTCGGAGATGCTAAAAGAAAAGCGACCCATTTTGGTTTATACGCCCGGTTTTGATACCGTGTATTTTACCAAACCCCAATACCCGGTACTTTATGTGCTGGATGGCGATGGTTATTTCACCTCGCTGGTTACGATGATACAGCATCTGAGTCAGCATAATGGCAATACGGTTCTCCCTCAAATGATCATTGTGGGTATACCCAACACACAGGGACACCGGACAAGGGACCTTACAGCGATAAAAAGTTCTCAGGATACGACTTCGGGTGGCGGCGAACAATTCACAGCTTTCCTGGAGAAGGACCTGATTCCCTATATCGATAAAAACTACGCGACAGCGCCTTATCGCACCTTTATGGGGCACTCATTGGGCGGCTTATTGGTGATTAATACCTTAATGAAGCACCCCAACTTGTTTAATGCCTATGTGGCGATGGAGCCAAGTATGTTTTTTGATTATGATGTTCTTTTGGGCCAGGCCGACGGAATATTGAGGCAAAAGGACTTTAAAGGGAAGTCGCTGTTTCTGGCTATTGCCAATACCATGAACCCGGGTATGGACACCACGCAGGTGAGGACAGATACCACCACGATCACCCATCACATCCGTTCCATACTGAAGCTAAAGGATATTTTGCAGAAATACCCGGCCAATAATTTGAGGTGGAGCTATAGGTATTACCCGGATGACGATCATCCTTCAGTATCGCTCATAGCTGCATATGACGGGCTGCGGTTTATTTTTAAGGATAATCGTTTCCCGCGGAACCAACCACAATACCAGTATTTTGATAAAACCATCAGGCCGGCTGAGATGAGAAAAATGATTGATGCGCATTATCAGTTGATATCGAAAGAAATGGGTTACACGGTGCGCCCGGACGAGGGTTCCATGAACCAGTTTGGTTATAGCTTTTTACAGCAAAAGGATTATGAGCGGTCGCAAATGTTTTTCCAGGTGAACATTGATTATTATCCTAAGAATTTTAATGTTTATGATTGCATGGGCGATTGCTACCTGGCTATGAACGAAAAAGGTAAAGCGATGGAATACTTTAAAAGGGCGCTATCAATTAAGTTCAGGCAGGATATTAAAGAGAAGTTGGATAAGCTGGAGAAGGAATAAGTCTACCGGAAAGCTTTGACAACTTTTAAAGTTGTCAAAGCAAAATGCCGCACAATTAGGAAAATGTTTTAAGGTTATCCAAACTTGCCAGGTGTATAATCTTATTATTTTTTCTCATGCAAATTAGCGGGTTGTTGGTTGAGCCTGACCTCATGAGCAACATGATATTGTATTTAATTAACAAGGGTTTTTTTTAAAACAAAACTACCCGATATTTAACATTATGTTGGTATAGCACTTAAATAAAGTAATGTACAAGAAGGTGATTTGTTATATATTAGCACTTAATAGCTCTTGTCAACTTGCTAACCGGATTTCTTAATATTATAATCTTATTAGGCTCTCTACAAGGGCTCATAGTTAGTTGTTTGCTTTTTTTCTCTAAAAACAAATATTTGCCTAACAGACTGCTTGGATACCTAATTTTCATATTAGTTCTCGCGAGCTTAAATATTTGGCTGACTAGTCAGTATTGGTATCAATCAAGTGTATTCTTTCAAGTTACTTCAGTCGTAATTCCAATGGTGATTATTATGCCCGCAGGACCACTGTTATACTTCTATTGCAGATCAACGCTCGACCCGGAATTTACTTTTTCCCGAAAGGATTGGAAGCATTTTTATCCGATAATTATTGATCTGCTACCGCAAATTATCGCTATTATTTATTTAGTGGGCTTAGCCGTTGGGCTGCTTAACAATAACCCCCGCCCGGTTTTTGGTTTTATAGATACATATAATTTGTATGCGGATTTGCCCCGGTGGGCTTCATTAACGATTTATCTGATACTGGCTTTCCGATTTACTAATTCTTACAAAGATAATAGCCAAGGAGAAGCAAACCTTTCACTTAAATGGTTACGTCAGCTTATCAAAGTATTTTTCGTTTTTCAGGTAATATGGCTTATCTATTTGATCCCATATTTGATGCCATCTCTTAACGGCAAATTATTGGATATATTCAATTGGTATCCGATCTATGTGCCCCTTTCTGTTCTTATTTATTGGCTAGGAATTAAAGGATATTTGATGCGGCAACACCAACTTGCGGTGACAAAAGCTGTTAAATCAATTGAATTTTTACCCGGGGCGATTGATGAAACAGTTTCTGCTCTAAAAAAAGCAATGGTATCAGACAAGATATATTTAAATCCTGAGCTTAATTTAAATCTTGTATCACAATACACCGGAATTTCTCCCAAAATTATTTCTACTGTATTAAATCAGCATCTTCATGAAAGCTTCAATGATTTTGTAAATCGATATCGTATAGAAGCCTTCAAAGCTAAATTCTCTGAACAAAAGAATGAACATTTAACAATTGTCGGGATTGCTTTTGAATGTGGGTTTAACTCTCAGTCAACATTTCAAAGAGCGTTTAAACAATTTACCGGGCTTTCACCTTTGAAATTTAAACATTTTGGATACCAGGTAAAGTGATTATAGTCTGAACACTATTCAAATCCGGATTTGACTGTCATTTTATTTTTTATTTGCATGAAAACGTTTCAGTTTTGCCCTAAAAAACAATGATACGCTACATTTTAC
>JAQBOK010000115.1 GCA_028288085.1 Mucilaginibacter sp. | reverse complement strand
TATACTATCAAAAAATCATAACCGATTACCCCGGAAGCCTGTGGATCAATGATGCGCGAAAACATTTCAGGGTGCTGCGAGGTGATAAACCGGATGCTTCTTAATTATGACTTACTGATTTATTGATCTGTCGCTCCTTAAATTTCAATCAACCTAATAAACAATTTGTATTTTTGCCCGATGCTAATTTATAACGAAACCTTTATTGTAGACGATGCCATTATTGAAGAATGGTTAACCTGGATAAAAAACACCCATATACCAGCCATTATGGCTACCGGCGCTTTTGATAGCTATAAGGTACTAACCGTGCTTGATTCGCCAAACGAGGGAATCACCTATTGTTTCCAATACCAAACTGATGTTGTAGAGCGGTACAGCGATTTCTATTACAAGCATATGGAAAAATTGCATCAACAGCATAATGCACAATTCGAAGAACAATTTGCGCTGTTCCATACACTTATGGAAACGATAGACGAGTTATAGTCCGGAGGTCAACAAAACTAAATTGCCATTGCTCATCTATTGTGAAGCAATGGCAAGGAAGCACGTTAAAATTTGGATATCTGATTTCAGACTTCCAACCTCAATCAATCCGCAAATCCTTCGGCATACGTCCATGCAGTAAAAACTGCGCCCACTTTTCATTGCCATTTTTACAGGCGGCTTCTGAAGCTTTATGCCAATCGTAGTCGCAATACACCTGCTCTATATTGATCGAATCTCCATCAACATGGACCAGAGCATATTTGGCATGCGGCGTATTGGATTCCATAGCAAAACGATGTTCTCCATTGCCCAGGTAAGCTGGTAGTCCAACACTACCAGGATTGAGAATAACCTTATCATTCGAAAGATAAATTACCCTGTTCACATGCGAGTGCCCGCAAAGGATAATGCGTTCTTTGATATGATTCGTCCGTTCTACCAGTTTCTCGTCATTATAAACAAAGACGCCTTTTGCAGTCACTTTCTCCAACAAGTATTCATCATCACTTTCTGGTGTACCATGACAAACAAAAAACAAGCCATCGAGTGTAGTTGTCTTGGGCAGGCTTTTTAACCAGGTTAGGCTTTGTTCAGATAAATTGGCCTTTACCCTATCCATACCCTCTTTATCCCGCGTTCCTGCAAGGCTTTCCAATATTTCGCGGTCGGTATTGCCGCTGATGCAAAGCATAGGGTTTTCACGCAATAGATCAGCTACTTTTTCCGGTTCAAGTGCGCCAAAAAAGTGATCGCCCAGATTAATGATCTTTTTTATCCCGCGCGACTTTATATCCTTCAAAACAGCTTCAAGAGCCAGAGAGTTGCCGTGTATATCAGAAATTATAGCGTACGATCTCATAATTCAATTTTCAATAATAACAAAAAAACAAGGCCCCTTGTTCAGGGGCCTTAAAATTAATCAGTCCCCCTTCAGGGAGTCGGGGACTTATTGCTTTATCAAATTATACAACTCATCCAGTTTAGGTGATAACACAATTTCTATTCTCCTGTTTTTTGCAAGAGCATCAGGGGTTACACCCGGGTCAATTGGCTGGTACTGGCTTTTGCCGGTAGCAGTAAGTCTTTTAGGATCAATTTTTTGCACCTCAGTTAAATACCGGGTTACCGAAGTAGCGCGCAATACGCTTAGGTCCCAATTATCCTTTATCTGTCCCAGGTTTATCACTTTCTTAATATCAGTATGCCCTTCAACAGCAATGTTAATGTCAAGCTCTTTATTAAGCACTGCGGCCAGTTGTTGCAAGGCCAACTTACCGTGCTCATCAATTACTATACTGCCGGATGGAAATAATAGCTTATCAGCTAAAGAAACATACACCTTACCATCCCTTATATCAACTGTAAGGCCACTTTGCTGAAAACCAAGCAATGCCTGCTGTAACTTATCCCTTAGAGCATTTGTTGCCGCATCGCGCTTCTTTAATGCCTCTTCCACTTCTTTCAAGCGCTCTTCTCTTTTTTGCAGATCGCTTGATAGCTGACTAACCTTTGTAGAGCTATTGCTGTAATTATCATTCAGCTTATTATAACTTGTGCTTAGTGTGTTGTAATTACCCTGCAGATCAGCTAATGCGCGATGTAAGTGCATGGTATCTGCCTGCAAGCTGGATAGCTGAGCTTCCAAACTGGTGCTACGGTTTGAAAGCGAATCGCGTTCAGCCAATAACGACTTATATTTTTTGGGTGAAAGAACAACACAAGAGTGTAGCGTAACACATAAGGTAGCGGCAAACAAGTAATATTTTAATTTCATGGTTTATGGGTTTTTATAGATGTTAAGCAATAGCGTTTCTTAAAAAAATATTGAGTGGATATAGTTTACTGCAAACAAAGGCAATATTTTCAACAGCGCCGGGTTTGGCAAGTTCCTTATCCTTTATCGGGTACGAAACTATAAAACTTTTTAGTTTTAATAGTTCAATATTTTCATTATCAGCACTGTACTCTCTGGGAACAGTTTTTAATTGCTCTTGCTTTCTAAAATCCCCGAATAATTCTTTGAACTCTTTATTATCAATGATGTTTTTTAGCTCACCGGCATTATAGTCTATCTCCTGCCTGATGGCCTTTAGATGCTCCGTTTCGGGCATCCAATATCCCCCGGCAATAAATGCCTTTCCTGGTTGGATATGAAAATAGTATTCAACACCTCCATTTTTTGAATTTAAAGTAGGGATGCTAACGCCAAAGTTGTTTTTATACGGAGTTTTGTTTTTGCTGAAACGTATATCCCGGTAAATGCGCAATACGCATTTTTTTGGGTCAAGATCAGCGCTTACTTCGGGATCGACAAGATGTAGTTGCCTGATCAGTTCTGCCGTAAATTCAATTACATTTTCCCGGGCCTTATCATGCAGGTGTTTATTTGCCTGGAACCATTCTCGATTATTATTCGCTTCAAGGTTTTTCAAAAAGTCAAATGTGGCCTGTTCTATCCTCATTACTTAAACTGGGCGGTGGTGTATTTTGGGAGCAATTGTTATTATAAATCAACGATCCTGAATATCCCGAATTTATTCACAGATATGAATGCCATGCAAACAATTCAATTGAAAAACAGGGGTATAATACCGTTAATTCATATTTAATTTCTCGTGGCGGATGTTAAGATTAACATTCTTACGACGATATTTCTTGTACCATATAATACCTACTGCAGCCACGGCAAGATAAGGTGCTGCCAGTAAATACATAATACCATTATTGAGGCCTTTGGTTGTACTGGCTCCGCTTTTATTGTTTGATTCAACAGCGGTGGTACACATGGCACATTGTGCCTTAACCTGAACTGTGCCGAGGATCATCAAACCAAAGGCAAGCAAAACCAATACTATTCTAATGCTTTTCATGATATGCAAAAATACTTATTAAATTCGAATTTGGAATTTGTGTATTGTAATTTAAAAGTGATAATAAGGCGCTATCATAAAGTAAACGATAACCCCCGTAACAGTCACATACAACCAAATTGGGAAAGACCATCTCACCAGCTTTTTATGCTTGTCTACCTGCATCTGCAAACCACGGTAAAAGCTTAACAGGATCAGCGGTAAAACAATTGCAGCCAATATAATGTGTGGTATTAATATACAAAAGTATACTGTTCTTAATCCCCCTACAGCAGCTTTTTCAGAGGCCGACACAATACCGTCGCCGTTTACGTCGCCGTACCTGGTTTCGGGCGTTAAATAATGGAACAGGATATAAGATACCAGGAATAAAGATGATAGTATAAAGGCGGTAATATTAATGCGTTTATGGGCTGCTATATTCCCTTGCTTAATAAAATACAATGAGGTAAGCAGCAGGATAGTACACGTGCCGTTTAATATCGCATTAAGCTTAGGCAAAAAAATAGTGAATGAGGGTACAACCGCAGGCCTTGGCAGTATCTTAAGGCTTAAAATAAATACCACCAGAAAAACAAATACAGATACGGATGCTACAAAACGAAATATAAATTTATCAGTCATATCTTATTAATATAAAGGCTCTTCTCTTTCACGTAATTCTTCATATACCAGCACCTTGATCTCGTCATTTAAACGAAGCACGTCTGTTGTTGATGCGCCCGAATAATAACCTCTTATTCTTTTATGCTCATCTATCAGCACCAACTTATCTGAGTAGATAAAATCATCCTTTCCGGTTCTTACCGCATTTACTAAAAATCCTTGGCGGGCAAGGTTATAAATCGTAGTGGTATCACCCGTTAAAAACGCCCATTTAGGTGATGGAGGACCAAACTTTTTAGCATAATCCTTCAGTGCTCTCACCGAGTCGCGCTCTGGGTCAACCGTTATTGAAACAAAATACACCATTTTGCTTTTGTCAAAACTTTTCACCAGGCTGTCAACATTACCATTCATTACGTTGCAAACAGTAGGGCAATTGGTGTAAAAAAAGTTGGCTACAAATATTTTGTCATCAAATGATGTAAGGGATACCGGTTTTCCATCCTGGTTATACAAATGAAAGTCGCTTAGCGTATGGTATATCGTATCAGGGATATCCTTGCCATGCACCCGGTGTGTTGATTTAGCCAAAGCCTTTGACCCATATATTGGCAAAGGATGGTAACGGTTTTTACCTTTAACAGTTAGCAAATAATATAAAAATCCCGGTACGATTAATATCAGTACCAGGATCGGAATTTTTTTTATTAAGCTTTTTTTACTCATTACATCCTCAAATCAATCCAGTGGTGGCTTTCATTAGTAAGTACCAGGATCAATCCGATTATAAAAAGAACGGGGACTATTATGGCAAACACCAACGATGTTCTTTCAAACTTCAGGTGCATAAAATAACCAACAATATAAAAGGCCTTTGCCAATGTTAAAACAATATAGATTGGATTAGCAGTGTGGTAAGTTGTATAACCGTGAGGCACCAAATAAAGCGCGATAAAAAACTCAACACAAGTGATACCCAGCAACACAAAAAAAACATTCCAAATCCTTTTTTTGGTCATAGTGTCATGCTCTGCGGCATGCTCCTCTGTATGAATAGGTTCTGATGACATAAGTAAATTTTTAAACTAAGTAAAAGAAGGTAAACACAAATACCCAAACCAGGTCTACAAAGTGCCAGTAAAGGCCTACTTTTTCGATCATTAAATAACTGCCCCTCTTTTCGTAGGTGCCCATTAAAACATTGATAGTTATAATGATATTGATAACCACCCCGCTAAATACGTGAAATCCGTGGAACCCTGTTATGGTAAAAAACAAATTAGCAAACTGATGTGCATAGGTGGTTGATATTGGCCCGTGGAAAAGTGTTTTCAACTCCTCCGTAGTGGGTATCGAGCCCCACCAAAACCCCTCGCTATGTAAATGGTTCCACTCTAATGCCTGGCAACCCAGAAACATCAAGCCACCTATAATAGTTCCTATCATCCACCAAACCACTTCTTTTTTGGCGTTGCGATGGCCGGCCTCAACAGCCAATACCATGGTAACCGAGCTCATGATCAATATAAAGGTCATTAAACCAACAAATACCAATGGCGCACCATGTTCTATCATTCCTGGTACCGACTGGAAAACCAGGTCTGGTGCGGGCCATGCATTTGAGCTAAATCGTAATGCTCCGTAAGAGATCAATAAGGTAGAAAACGTGAATGCATCCGAAAGCAGGAAGAACCACATCATCAATTTACCATACTCAACGGCAAATGGCGATCTCCCCCCCGCCCAGGGTGTTGTTTTAACTTCGTCTATTTGTGATACTGATGTACTCATTTGTACTGATTTGTTGGATTATTAATATTGGTTCAAAAGTAAAAAAACATACAGATAAATCCATATAATATCGACAAAATGCCAAAATATTGAAGACATTTCCATCTTATATAGATTTATCACCTGTGGTTTATTGCGATAGCTGCCTGCAAGGGTATTAAGTATCAACAATAAACCCGCAATAATGTGTATTAAATGCATTCCGGTAAACACATAAACAAACGACTGGGAGGCATTCGGATTGCTGAAATAGATACTCATTTTATAAGTAAGTATATACCAGCCATATATCTGGAGGGCAAAAAAAGCTGCGCCCAATGCAAATGTGAGCCATAAAAAAAGCCTTTGTTTGCCAAATTGTAAACGTTTAGCAGCCCTTGAAGCTAAGAACAACGTAACACTGCTGGTCATGATAACTGCCGTGCTGTATATAAATACATTTGGCAGTATCAGGCTTAAACCATGTCCCCGTCCACCAACATAAACAATAAAGCCACTGGTAAGGGCCGCAAAAAACATAAATGAGGTAAATATGAACAACCACATGTTAAATTTTTTGGGGGCCAGGTCTAACCTGTCTTTTTCTTGCTGTATCTGAGCCATCATTTCACTTTCCTATAAAATCAAATAAAAACATTAATTGTACCACCGGCAGATAAAAAAACGAGCCGAACATTAATTTTTGGGCCGATTTGATATCCCGTTTCATCAAAAGCATAAAAGCAAGGTACAAAAATACTAAACTGCACACTAATGATACACCACCTACCCAATAACCGCCATAATGATAAATGGTTGGCAACAAGCTCACCGGTACTAATACCAATGCGCATATAAAAGTAACTATTGCACTTATCAGGTCGCGTTTGCCAGTTGGCAATAATCTAAAACCGGCCAGCTTATAATCGTCATCAAGCACCCAGGCAATTGCCCAAAAATGCGGAAACTGCCAAACAAACTGGATGCCAAACACAATAAGGGCAATCTGGTCTATGGTTCCGTATCCTGCCACATACCCTATAAGCGGTGGCAATGCCCCCGGAATAGCACCTACAAATACCGCTATCGGCGATTTTCGTTTTAGTGGGGTATAAGCAAATGCATACAATAAAATGGAGAAAACCGAAAGAAGCCCGGTTGTTAGATTGAGACTGCCCAACAGGTAGGTTCCTGCTAAAGCCATAAACAATCCTAATATCAGCGCCTGCCCTGTTGTCATGTGTCCGGCCGGAATAGGCCGGTCCTTTGTGCGCTTCATTAACTTGTCCAGATCTTTCTCAATGATCTCGTTAAAACAATTGGCAGCGGCAGTCACCAAAAAGCCGCCTATAATAAGCATTCCCCAATGTTTCCAATTAATAATGCCGTGCGTTGCCGCATTTGCCTTGCTACCGATCAAAAATGATACGGATGCTGAAAAAACAACCAGGAAAGTAAGCCGAAATTTGATCAGTTTAGAAAAATCGCTCCACCTCTTCATTGATGCACCTCCGAAACTTTAGCCGACTGGTATAAATTCAGCATTAAATAAAACTGGGAACCAAATAATAAACTGGCCAATACTATATGCAGCACCTGGGCAAACGGCGGCAACGATAAATAAGATAACACTATACCGATCACTATTTGCAGCATGATGATCAAAAAAGTAAAACTCATTAGTTGCTGCTGAATAGAGTGCCTGCTAAAATGCTTGCGTATTAATGCATAAAGCGCCACGTTGGCAAACAATACTAATAGCGCTACATCCCTGTGCTGAAAAAATATTTGTCCTGCGCTGTTTACCCAACCATCCCGGTACCCGCTTAAGCGTACCGCTACAGCATCTATCTTCTCCCTCACTTCTGTTCCAAATGCAATTTGAACTATGCTTAATATTAATGTCAATAAAGTAACCACATGAATTATCGGACTTATTTTAAGCATAGGCTTTCCATATACTTTTGCCAAATGATAGGTACCTATAGCAATTGCCAATATAGCCAGCGCTAATAGCATGTGCACGGTTACTATCCAGGCTACTAGGTTACTTGATACAACAATAGAACCCAACCATGCCTGGAAACCCACCAGTATCAAATTCAAAATACTTAAAATGGCAATTCGTTTACTATTTCTCCAATAGCTAAAAGCGTAAACCGCCGTTAAAAACAGAAACAAACCTACTATAGCGCCAATCAACCTGTTCACATATTCTGTCCAGGTTTTGGCTGCATTAAACTCTTCAGGAACTAATATTGATCTATCCTGCCTCAGTCGTGTAGCCAAGTCGCTAAAACCGAACACGTCTAATGTTTTGGCAAACCTTTGATTTTTGGCTAAGCGGCCGTTAACATATTTTTGCTTGTAGTCATCCGGAAGATCTGAGCTGCTGGTTGGTGGAATATACCTGCCAAAACATTTTGGCCAATCCGGGCAACCCATTCCAGAACCGGTACTGCGCACCACTCCACCGGCAAGTATCAATACAAAAAGCAGAACAATTGTAAGTAGATTGATTTTTTGAAACCTATTTTGAGATGTTGCTATATTCATTTAAAAGCTTCTAAAAATTTAGGGTATCTGTTATGGAAGAAATTCCGGTACAGATACCCTAAAAGATCAGATCGGTAAAACTATTATTTTACTTCTTCACTTGATCTTTGAGTCTTTGCCCATGCATTATATTGTTCAAGACCTGCTGGGTTATCTTCAAAATCATGAGGTAAATTAGAGCTCATGGTTTCTGAAAAAGGTGTTGTTTGTGGTATAAAATCCGTCTCGTGTCCGGGTTTGCTATAATCATAAGGCCAACGATAAACCGTTGGGATCTCCCCCGGCCAGTTACCGTGTATATGTTCAATAGGCGCTGTCCATTCAAGTGTGGTTGAATTCCATGGATTCTGAGGCGATTTCTTACCAAAGAAAATGGAGTGAATAAAGTTATACAAGAAAGCTATTTGTGCCACAGCCGCAGTAATTGCAGCCCAGGTAATAAATGTATTTACAGACAACCAACGGTTAAACGCCGGGAATTCGGTCATGGCATAGTAACGGCGCGGTACACCATCAAGACCCATAAAGTGCATCGGGAAAAATACCAGGTAAGCACAAATAAAAGTTATCCAAAAGTGCAGGTATCCTAATTTCTCATCCATCAATTTACCGAAAAGCTTAGGGAACCAATGATAAACACCCGCAAGCATACCAAATATAGCCGCTGATCCCATTACAAGGTGAAAGTGTGCAACCACAAAGTAGGTATCGTGTAAGTTGATATCCAAAGCAGCGTTGCCCAGGAATATCCCGGTTAAACCACCAGATATAAAGAACGATACTAAACCTATGGCAAAAAGCATAGCCGGTGTAAACCGTATGTTACCACGCCACATAGTAGCTATCCAGTTAAAAGTTTTTACTGCGGATGGCACAGCGATGATCAGTGTTGTGATCATGAACACACCACCCAGGAACGGGTTCATACCCGTTACAAACATATGGTGCCCCCATACAATAAATGATAATGTAGTGATACCAATAAGCGAATAAACCATCGCATGATACCCAAATATCGGCTTGCGCGAGTTTACAGCGATCACCTCTGATGATATACCCATTGCAGGCATAATCACAATATAAACTTCCGGGTGCCCAAGAAACCAAAATAAATGCTGGAATAATATTGGGCTACCGCCTTCAAAAGGCATTATCTTACCATTCAGTACAATATCCGAAAGGTAAAAGCTTGTTCCGAAACTGCGGTCAAATATCAATAATACAACACCTGCAACCAATACAGGGAATGATAACACGCCCAATATTGCTGTCAAAAAGAATGCCCATACACTCAAAGGCATTTTCCAAAGGTCCATACCTTTGGTACGCATATTTAATACTGTACTTACATAGTTTATACCACCCATCAACGATGAGGCGATGAAGCATACCATACTGATTAACCAAAGTGTCATACCCATTTCCGAACCTTTCATTGCCTTAGGCAAAGCTGATAACGGCGGATAAATTGTCCAACCCGCACCGGCAGGGCCTTTTTGAACAAAAAACGATGATATCATGATCACGCTGGCTGCAAAAAAGAACCAGTAGGATAACATATTGATAAATGGCGATGCCATATCACGCGCACCTACCTGCAGTGGAATAAGTAAATTACTAAATGTACCGCTTAAGCCGGCAGTCAATACAAAAAACACCATGATGGTACCATGTATAGTTACCAGGGAAAGATAAAACTCAGGGTCTAAACGTCCACCTGGAGCAAAACGGCCCAATAAAGTTTCCATCAACGGAAAGGTTTTATCGGGGTAAGCCAATTGTATCCTGAAAAGAATAGATAACAGCATTGCGATAACCGCCATGGTGATTCCTGTAATAAGGAATTGCTTGGCAATCATTTTGTGATCCTGGCTAAAAACGTATTTGCTTATAAAAGTTTCTGTATGATGATGTTCGTGATCATTATGTACTACTCCGTGATCGTGAACTGCTAATGTTGACATAATCGCTATACTTGATTAATTGTTTAATACTAACCTGTTTTGTGCTCCACTTTTTTGCTGACCTGCGTCGGCAAATTTTAATTCTTTTCTTAGTTGATCGGTCAGGTAAGGTTTTTGTTTTGAAAGCCAGGCCTGGTACTCGGTTTCGGTAACAACACGCACTACTTTCTGCATATTGTAATGGCCGCCACCGCATATCTTATTACATAATACCAGGTATTCAAATTTAGGATCGTCCAGCTTATTCCGCATTTCGGTAGTTGTAATGGTTGGCGTGAATTTGAAATAAGTAGGCAGACCGGGAACCGCATTCATCTGAACCCTGAAATGAGGCATGTAAACGCTATGGATCACATCCTGTGCATGTATGTTTAACCTGATCGACCTATTCACAGGTAAAACCATGGTATCAACCCGTAGATCATCAAAGCTATTTCTATCTTTAAAATCAACACCCAGTTGGTTTGAAGCAGTATAATATAAACTATAGTTTACAGCACCTAATTTACCATCCTTACCCGGGTAACGCAACTCCCACGCAAACTGGTGACCTGTGATATCAATATTTATATCACCTTTCACTTGCTGTGTATTGGTAACCGTTCTCCACGTGAAAAATCCGAACACTACCAATATCGTTAAAACTATAGCTGGAATTACAGTCCATATTTTTTCTATGGTATTATTGTGCGGATAGTAATATCCTTTGCGTTTATCTGAGCCGCGATATTTGAAGGCAAAACCAAAAAGTAAAACCTGGGTAAGAAAGAATACGATCAGGGTGATAATGGTAGTTGTCCAGAACATAAAATCGATCTTTACGCCATGTTCTGACGCCGACTCCGGCAAGATCATGCTTCCCTGTACTGTTAATGACCAGTAAGCTCCATATAAACCCACAATGAGGAAGATAATACAAATTATCCCTATTATATTATTCCAGTTCATTCCCTTTTTACCCTGCAATTGAAGGGTAAGGTCATACACTTTCAATATTTTACCAATTATGGCCACAACAACGCATACTAATAGTAAAAGCAAGGCATAGTAAGCTACACCGATCCACATATCATCTTTTGATGCCGATGCATCAGCTGTTGCTGCTGTACCTGTACTTTGTGCCATAAGCAAGTTAGTACCAAGCAACATAAATGCAGCAAAAAGAGATAGTATTTTTTTAGAAGTTATTAATTTTTTGAATCCCATTTTTAATGTCTGTTTGGTATTCTATATCAGTTGTAAATTTAGCAATTATTATATGTGATGATGAAGGCTCTCTTCCAGGAACGGGTGCTTTTTCGGTATAAGCGATTTAAACTTACTCAAAGCACTCATCAACAAGAAGGTAAATAAACCTGCAAATCCTATAAATACACCGGGTTCAATCCAGGTGATTACCTGATACCAATGATCTTTTTGTGGTAGTGTACCGGGCACAATCATCTGGAAATAATCTAACCAATGACCTAAAATTAAAATTATACATATGGTTTGCAATGTACTTGTATAACGTTTTGAGTCGCGTGACATTAATACTAACAATGGCGCTGCAAAATTGATCACAATATTAAGCCAAAACCATATTTTAAAATCCGGTTCCCATCTTCTGTAAAAATAAGCCGATTCCTCAGGTATGTTGGCATACCAGGTTAACAGGAATTGAGCAAACCATAAGTAAGTCCAAAATATAGAGAAAGCGAATATAAAGATACCCATGTTGTGTAAATGATCCTGGGTAACCCATGGCAAATAGCCCGCTTTTCTTAATAAAATAATAACCAATGTTATTACCGCCAGAGCACTCACCCACAAAGCCGCCAGATTGTACCATCCAAACATGGTGGAGAACCAGCGGGCCTCTAATGACATGATTGTATCAAAAGCGAATACTGGCACGGTAAAACCGAAGACTACCAGGAACACACATGATACAACAAAGCTCTTGTTATAGTATTTCATGCCTCCAAAATCATCCTCATTGTTTGAATATTTAAACAATAGCCAGCCAAATAAACTGTAGATCCCTAATAAACCTACCATGCGTATTAAAAAGAAAGGCTCATTTAAAAATCCGGATTTGCCTGCTATCACAGAATCGTAAATTTCACTTCCTTTAACGGTTAGGTCATGTGATGCCCAGTGTGCATATAAATAAGGTGCTACATAGCTTTTACCATCCTCGTTGGTTATGGTATGCTTCATAGATAAACCACTTACCACTATTATGATCAGGATCAGAGCTGCGATAGGTAATATCTTTCCAAATGCCTGCGGTATACGGAGTATAGAAGCAGACCAGCCGGCTTGCGCAGCATATTGTATGGCGCAAAACATTACTCCGCCTGCACAAACACAGGTAAAGTAATAACCCATCAGCAATAAATTGGCAAATGTGCGTTCAGTATCCGTTAAAAAGCCAAGGGCTATGGTAATCACACCAACAACAATAGCAATCAGACTCCAGGTTTTAGCTTTACCTGCAAATACATATTGCTCGTCAAAACTATTATGAGTTTTCATCTAAATTATAATTCTTATAAAGTTTGTAAATGGTGGACATACATAATCACTTTCCAGCGCTCCTCAGGTGCAAGCTGTGAAGCATACGACCCCATTGCATTCACACCATAAGTTACCGTATGGTATATTTTACCATCGCTAAGATCTTTCATAGCGCCACCGCGTGATGATTGACCTTTTGAATAGGAAGGCGGAGCAGGAAATCCATGCGCCACTACTAATCCGTCGCCCTGCCCGGTCATGCCGTGGCATGGTGAACAAAAGTGCTGGAATAGTATTTCGCCATCAGCAAAATTTTGCTGGGTTTGCGGCAGCGGGCTTTTTACTTCAGTCCCTGCAAGTTCGTAGCCATCCTTAGTATTCGGATAGTCAAACGTTGTAAATCCTACCGGTATGGTACCTACTGGTGGTTTTTGCGCTGTTTTTCCATCTTTAAAATTCGGATTAGGCTGGTCGGGATCATACGCAATATGTTCGTACATATTGGGGGCGTATTCCCATCCGGTACTCCTTTTATCTTTGCACGATGTAATTACAACCGTTGCAGCAATAGTAATAACCGTTATCCCCAATATTTTTATTTTATTCATAGCTAACATATTTTCTGTCGTTATGCTTTACTTCTACAGCGCCTGCTTCTTTTAATAAATTAGTGATCTCTTCATGCGGTATATTTCCTTTCGCATCTATTGCAATTACAAACCGGTCATCCGTCGCTCTTAAATCCATTACCCTTGGCGTGCGGCCCGGGAAAAGATGTGTAGAGAAAAAGAAGGTAGCCGTCATACCAAAAGCGGTAAATAACACCGTCCACTCAAAAGTTGCCGGGATAAAACTTGGTACCGCAAAAGCCGGCTTACCACCAATATCCATTGGCCAGTCATGTACCATAAAGTAATAGACTAAACTGAATATAGTTGTACCACCCAAACATCCGAACATAAAGGCAGCATATCCTAAACGCGAAGGTTTTATTCCCAGTTTATCATCAATACCGTGGATAGGCATAGGTGTATATACATCGTATATAGGGACACTGTTTTTTTGTAATTGGTCAATCCCATGCATCATTACATCCGGATCATCAAAAAGGCCTAATATAAATTTAGTGCTGCTCATTGTTTATACTTTTTCATAGTCTGACAGTTCAACACTGTCAAATTTGGTTAATGCTTCTTTATAGAATTCGGCATGTGACGGATCAATATGGCCGCTATCCAGCAATTTCTTCTTAGCCTGCTCACTTGAGCTCTTCACCAATAATTTCACCTCGCCCATAGCTATTGAAGGAAATACCCTTATGAACAATAAAAACAAAGTGAAAAACACCCCGATTGATCCGATAAATACACTCAGATCTATCCAGGTAGGATAAAACATTGCCCAACTTGATGGGATAAAGTCACGGTGCAACGAGGTTACAATGATCACAAAACGTTCAAACCACATACCAATGTTCACCACTATAGACAATACCCATGAAATAGGAATATTTGTTCTTACCTTTTTGAACCACATCATCTGGGTCATCAGTACGTTACAGCCATACATCATACAGCCTGCCCACCAATATGGCCCGGTAAACCTGTTAAGAAACGTATACTGTTCATATTCGCCGCCCGAATAGTAGGCAATAAAGAACTCAGTCATGTAAGCAACACCTACAATGGAACCTGTTAGAAGGATGATTTTATTCATCGATTCAATATGGAACATGGTGATGTAATTCTCAAGGCCCAATACTTTACGGGTTATAAGTAACAACGTTTGCACCATCGCGAAGCCTGAGAAAATAGCTCCGGCAACAAAATAAGGTGGGAATATGGTGGTATGCCAGCCCGGTTCAAGCGACGTAGCAAAGTCCATGGATACAATAGTGTGAACCGATAATACAAGTGGTGTGGAAATACCTGCCAATATGAGCGATACAGTTTCAAAACGTTGCCATGTTTTTACAGAGCCTGTCCACCCGAATGAACATACCGAATAAATTTTGCGGCGGATACCAGTAGCACGGTCACGTATAGTTGCCAGATCGGGTAATAAGCCAGTGTACCAGAATACTAATGATACAGAGAAGTATGTCGAGATCGCAAATACGTCCCAGATCAGCGGCGAGTTAAAGTTGACCCATAACGACCCATATTGATTGGGCAATGGCAATGAATATACAGCCATCCATGGACGGCCCATGTGCGCTACAATATAAGTGGCGGCACAAATTACCGCGAAGATGGTCATAGCTTCTGCTGAACGGTTAATGGAGTTACGCCAGTTTTGACGGAACATTAAAAGTATAGCAGAGATCAGCGTTCCGGCGTGACCAATACCTACCCACCACACGAAACCGGTGATATCCCATGCCCAGCCTACTGTTTTATTTAACCCCCACGAACCTATCCCGTACCAAAATGTGTAGCTTACTGCAAACACCCATAGGCATGCGCCTAAAGAAGCTACTGTAAAGCCTATCCACCATGCCTTGGTTGGCATATTTTCTACCGGGTGCAAAACATCATTCGTTATTTTAGCGTAGGTGATGTCCTTGCCGGTAATTAAGGGTTCTCTTATTATTGATTCATTATGAGATGCCATATTTTAAATCTCTCTTATAATAATTTAAGCTTCAAATTCACTAATATTCCTAACCTTTACCTGGTAACCAATACCCGGTTGTACACCTAATTCTTCCAGCACATAATAGGTTCTTTCGCTATTCAATGCTTTTGAAACTTCAGAATTCGGATCATTCTTATTACCAAAAACTATCGCGTTAGCAGGGCATGTTTGTTGACAGGCCACTTTGATATCGCCATCTTTAACCGGGCGTTTTTCCATTTTGGCTTTTAACTTACCGGCCTGGATACGCTGTATACACATAGAGCATTTTTCCATAACCCCACGGAAACGTGTGGTAACATCAGGATTAAGCACTAAGTGAGTATGTTCGTTGATCAGGTAATTATCAAAACGGGAATCATTCCAGTAATTGAACCAGTTGAAACGACGTACTTTGTATGGGCAGTTGTTTGCACAGTAACGTGTACCTATGCAACGGTTATAAGCCATATGGTTCAGTCCTTCTGATGAGTGAACCGTAGCCAGTACCGGACAAACCGTTTCACAAGGTGCATGGTCGCAGTGCTGACAAAGCATCGGCTGATAAACTACCGATACATGCTCCAGATCTTTCAGTGTTGAAATTTCCTGCTCTTCAGTTACTTCCTTGCCTTCGTCATTAAAGCTGTAATAACGGTCAATACGTATCCAGTGCATTTCGCGACGGCGGCGTACCTCATCACGACCTACTACAGGAATGTTATTTTCGGCGCTGCAAGCCACAACACAGGCACCGCAACCGGTACAAGCATTAAGGTCAATGGCCATAACCCAATTATAAGGCTTTTTCTCCAGCTCATAATCCTGCCAAAACAGGTCGTCATATTTTTTATGCTTGATAGAACCGCCGCTGTTTGAAGACGGATCTTTCAAATATTCTTTAAAAGTAGTTTCACGGATAACATTACGGCCCTCAAACGAATGGTGTGTTTGGGTTTGAGCCAAAATTATATTATCGCCTGTTTTTGAGAACGTTGCTACTGCAGTTGTTTGAAATGTTCCGTTGCGGAAACTATGGAAAGGGAAGGCATTTTTACCTACACCATCGCCTACCGGTCCGGATTGTGTACGGCCGTAACCAAGCGCTATAGAAGTAGTTCCCTGAGCCTGGCCCGGCTGTGATAATATCGGTAATGCTATTGAATAGCCGTTTGCCTCAATTGTAATTACATCACCCTGCACATGGCCCAATTTCTTCATATCGGTTGGCGACATGGCTGCAAAATTGTCCCAGGTTACTTTTGATACCGGATCAGGCATTTCCTGCAACCACGGATTGTTGGCGCGTTTACCATCGCGTATTGCTACGGTTTGATACAACTGCACTTCCAATTTATCACCAGAAGCTTCCATTTGGCTGCTTTGGTTCAGGATAGTTTGAGCAACACCGTTAAGATCACGGCTAAAAGTATAAGTACCCGCTGCTTTATCTGCTACTTTAACAAAACCTGTTTGCAATAAAGTTTCCCAACCCTTTTGACCAGATAATCCTCCTTTTGCTAACAGACTTTTATCCCAGTTATTTCTTACGTAGGTATAATACTCTTTAACTGCATTGTCAGACCATACCAGTAAACTTTGTTCGGCCTGGCGTGTATCATACACCGGGTTAATGGTTGGCTGTACTACAGTATAATATCCTTCTAACACCTGGTCATCACCCCATGATTCAAGGTAATAATGATTAGGCGCTATCACATTACAAAGAGACGCGGTTTCATCATTATGATCTGAAAAGGATAATCTTAGACGTACTTTCTTCAATGCATCTTTTACAGCACTGCTGCTATGATAATCATAAACAGGATTGGCATTCAGGAACAAAACGGCATCAACTTCGCCTTTGTCCATTTCACTTATTAACTCAACAAAGTCGTGATCGTTACCAGCAAATTGATTGGAGTGATTATCCAGGTCAATTGTACTGCCATAGCTTCCTAATAAAGAGTTGATCGCATTAACCAACACCTGTATAGCTACATCATTTGAGCCTGATATTACCAGCGCTTTTCCTTTGGCAGCCAGTAATTCTTTGGCAGCAATGGTAAGTGCTTTATCAGCGGTAACATTGTTCAGTTTTTTGGAGCCCGGTAAAGTAGTACCGGCAATTTGGTTGTATAAAGTAACCAATGCAACACCTTCTTCCGATGGTTTGATCGGGATACGAACGTCAGCATTACTACCTGCAAGGCTCATACCGCTTTCAAACTGGATATGGCGAGACATTTTTTTGCTTTGAAGCGATTTGTTATTCCTGTTTTGAACATACTGGTTAGTAAATTCAACAGGCGATATCCATGTACCCAGGAAATCAGCACCAAAACTTACAATAATATCGGCCTTATCAAAACGGTAGTGCGGCAATACCGCTTTACCAAAACTGTTTTGATTGGCTTGTATAATACCAGTATAAGATATGGCATCGTAATCGATATGCTTTGCAGTTGGGTATTGAGCGATAAAATCAGCAATTACAGCCAGGGCTGAAGGGCTGTGGATAGTTGAAGAAACAATACGAATTAACTTACCGCCTCCTTTAATTGCATCCAGCTCTTTCTTTACAAAGGCATCAATTTCATTCCAACTTGCATCGCCCCCATTTAGAATAGGATTTTTTAAACGGTTAACATCATACAGATCTAACACCGAGGCTTGTGCCTGTGCACTTAACCCACCTTTTGATAACAGGTCATTTGGGTTACCTTCTACCTTAATAGGGCGCCCCTCACGGGTTTTAACCAAAATGGCATGTCCATCGTATGTCGAAGTATAGTAATTAGCTATACCAGGAGTTATTTCCTCGGGTTTTATTAAGTAAGGGATAGATTTATGTACAGGAACTTTTTGACAAGCAGCCAAAGTAACCGCACCAACACCAAAACCCAATGCCTTTAAAAAATCACGACGAGGTGTTTTAGCCATTAAACCACCACCGCTCAAAATTTCTTCGATCGGAATAGGCTCGGCAAATTCGTGTTTATTTTTCTCAACAAATTCCGGGTCGTTGTTTAGTTCTTCTAAACCTTTCCAGTATTTTTTATTGCTGTCCATTTAAGCTATATAAACTGTAATGTTAGTTTCAAATCATTTATTAATAGTGGCACTTACCACACTCGATACCGCCCATCATGGCTTCGGTTACTTTTCCACCCTTCCTAAGGATATCATGCACCTGCTCCATTTTCTCATAATAAGCGTTTCCTTTCATATTAACCTCGGTACGCTTGTGGCATTGTATACACCATTTCATCGTTAACGGCGAATATTGATAAACCTCTTTCATGGTTTCAACCGGGCCGTGACATTGCTGGCATTTTAAACCGGCAACCTTTACGTGTTGCGAGTGGTTGAAATATGCAAAATCAGGCAGATTGTGGATACGTATCCATTGCATTGGCCTCGATTTAGTGCTGTCGTATTTTTGAGTTGCAGGATCGTAACCCAAAGCATCATATATCTTATGTATCTCAGGCGATTCCGTCTTTACCACCTTATGGCAGTTCATACATATATTTAAAGATGGGATAGAAGCATTTTTAGATTTGTATGCACCCGAGTGGCAATACTGGCAATTAATTTGCATGGTACCGGCATGAAGATCATGCGGGAATTTAATAGGCTGTACCGGCTGGTAACCTGTATGAACATTTGTGTTCCACAAAGTCATCCATGTCCAGCTTACCGATGCAAGGATGCCACACAAAACAACAAAGAATATAAACTTCTTATTCTTGGCTAATTTTTTTACAAGAGCAAAACGATCAACCGGAGCTCCTTCTTCTTTAGGTTCTTCTTCTAATAAAGGTTCAAGGCCTTGTCTTTTAAGCAACAAGCGTTCAAGGGTAGCTATAACCTTGTTCAATACCAGTATTACGATGAAAGCCAGTACGATCACACCTATCAAGCCAAAGATCACCAGGTCACTTGGGCCAGATTCAGCAGCTTTAGCCTGGGCAGCGCCCGCAGCAGGAGCAGCAGTCTTTTCCTTTTTATACTCTGTGCGAACGTAGGAAATGATATTGGAAACATCTCCGTCTGACAAGTCGCCGAAAACAGTCATTGCCGACTGATTGTACTCATTGTAGATCTTAAGTGCCTTTTGATCTTTTGCCGAAATAAGTGCCTGATTGTTTTGGATCCATTTGGTAAGCCATTTATCATCAGTTTCAGATTCGAGCTGAGGCCCAAGGGCCGGGCCTATCAAACGCTGATCTAATTTATGACAGGTGGTACATTTCGACTTGAACAAAGCTTCGCCTTTTACAGCATCCCCCTGTGCATAAGCAGAAAACCCACAAATAGCAAAACCGGCCACCAGCACAACCGACCTTGAAAATTGTTTTAAAATCAATGAGATACTTCTCATAAAGTGTATTTATGCTAAATAGTTTTTATTTAATGTTTGAAATTGACAAAGGATGAATGTTTTTATCCGGCGTTTTCAGCCACAAAAGTAAAATTTATTACAGTAAGGCTGACAAATTTGTGACAGTTATATATAATTTATAATCGTTCTAAATAATTGTAAAAACCCCTTTATACTACAATAAAATGGTACTTTTTAAACTATCCATTTAAATTAAGCCCGATTATATGAGATACTTTTTTTGCAAAATAAAAACTATTGTTTTAGTAACCACGCAAAAATTAGTGGCACAACAATTGTCGCATCAGACTCAACTATGAACTTGGGAGTATTGATATCCAGCTTGCCCCAGGTTATTTTCTCGTTAGGCACAGCCCCCGAATAAGAACCATATGACGTTGTTGAATCGGATATTTGGCAAAAGTAACTCCAGAATGGTATGTTCTGCATTTCCATATCCTGGTAAAGCATAGGTACAACGCATATAGGAAAATCACCGGCAATGCCGCCGCCTATCTGGAAAAAGCCAATACCCTTACCTTCTGAATTTTTTACATACCAATCTGCAAGCCAGGCCATATATTCAATCCCACCCTTCACGGTGGTTGCTTGGATCTGGCCTTTTATCACATAGGAAGCAAAAATATTTCCCATAGTTGAATCTTCCCACCCTGGTACAACTATCGGCAGGTTTTTTTCGGCGGCCGCAAGCATCCATGAGTTTTTAGGATCTATTTCATAGTACTGCTCCAGTTCGCCACTCAGCAATATCTTATACATGTATTCGTGCGGAAAATACCGCTCGCCACTATCCTCGGCATCCTTCCATATCTTATGAATATGTTTCTGCAAACGTCTGAAGGCTTCCTCTTCGGGTATGCAGGTATCCGTTACACGATTGTAATGATTCTCCAGCAAGTCCCATTCATCCTGCGGACTAAGATCGCGGTAATTTGGTACACGCTTGTAATGTGAATGCGCAACCAGGTTCATTATATCCTCTTCTAAATTAGCGCCGGTGCAGGAAATAATATCAATTTTATCCTGGCGGATCATTTCGGCAAGCGATATACCCAATTCAGCGGTGCTCATTGCACCAGCCAGCGTCACCATCATTTTGCCGCCTTCGGTTAAATGGGTTTCGTATCCTTTTGCTGCGTCCATTAATGCCGCGGCATTAAAATGCAGGTAATTTTTCTCAATAAACTGCGAAATTGGTCCTCGTGTGTTGCTCATCGTATAAACAATAAAAATCTGCTGCAAAAGTAGGTATTTTGTTCAATCCGGGGTTTTAAATTCAAAATTCCCTTAAAGCATTATCCCATTAAAAAATTTGAGCCTATATTAGCATGCATCGTACCCCATGAAAAAACTGTTTGTCATATTAATTTTAAGCCTTGGTTTGCAGGTGGCCAAAGCGCAAACAAAACTGATCCCTAAGTTTTTCCGGAAAATGTATTTCGATAACGATAGTACCAGGAAGAGCAGCTTTGTAGTATTGCCGGTATTAACATCTGCTCCCGAAACCGGGATAGAAGCGGGCGGCGCCGGCCTATTTTCATTTTATACCGATACCGTTCGTAAAAACAATACACGCGTTTCAAGTATTTTTGGTTATGCCACCGTTACCACAAAAGGGCAAACCCGCTTTAGCCTTAATTCAAGCTACTGGGAGCCCCAAAATACCTGGCATTATACAGTTGGACTAAATTATATTCATTTTCCCTTCAATTTTTATGGCATTGGCAATAATACACATAAGGCCGATGCAGACCTGGTGAATGAAAA
>JAQBOK010000098.1 GCA_028288085.1 Mucilaginibacter sp. | reverse complement strand
AAATACAAGGAATCATCAACAGACAGCGGACTTGACCAATGGGTGCAAAAAGTGAGGGATATGTTGAAGAACCCGGAATCAAACGCGCTCGATTTCCTTGATGATTTTAAAATGAACCTCTTTTCTGATGAGATATTCATTTTTACACCCAAAGGAGCACTTATTCAATTGCCCTTAAACGCTACAGCGCTCGACTTTGCATTTGAGATACACACCGATGTGGGCGCCAGCTGTATTGGAGCAAAAGTAAACCATAAACTGGTGCCGCTAAGTTACAAACTGCAAAATGGAGACCAGGTAGAGATCATCACTTCGAGCAAACAAACGCCGAAGGAAGACTGGCTTAATATTGTTGTAACTGCCAAAGCAAAAGCGAAGATAAAATCGGCGTTAAAGGAGGAAAAGCGAAAAATTGCTGATGAAGGTAAGGAGATACTGGAGCGTAAGATGAAATCATTAAAGATCACTTACAATTCTGAGAACATACATAAGTTAAGCTATTATTTTAAACTTCAGTCTACACAAGACCTGTTCTTTAATGTTGCGCAGGGCATTATTGACATGAAGGACCTGAAAGAATACCAGGCTTCAGAAAAAATAATTGAAAATAAACCGCAGGATAAGATAGAAGGCGAACAGGTACAAAGTCTTTTACGCAGTATTAAGGCAAAAGACAGCGATATGCTGTTAATTGGTGAGGATATGCAGAAGATTGATTACAAGCTGGCCAATTGCTGTAATCCTATTCCCGGCGACGATGTATTTGGTTTTATTACTGTTAGTGATGGCATAAAAATACACCGCACTAATTGCCCTAACGCAGCCAAACTGATGGCAAACTATGGCTACCGTATTGTAAAAGCAAGGTGGACAAACCAGCAGGAGTTGGCTTTTTTAACCGGTTTAAGAATTACGGGTATAGATGATGTAGGACTGATCAATAAATTAACTACGGTAATCTCTAACGACTTTAAAGTGAACATGCGCTCTATTACGGTTGATAGTGATAACGGAATTTTTGAAGGCTCCATAATGGTTTACGTAAACGACACCGAGCACCTGGACAACCTGATAAAAAGATTAAAGATGGTAAAGGGGGTTACGTCCGTTAATCGTTTCGATTCAGCAATTGAGAAAGCATCTTAAATATAGCGGCAGGAATCAAGAGATAAAATTAACGTTGCTCTTGATTTCTGGTTCTTGATTTCTGGCTCTACTATAAACTTTTATTAATAACTTTGACCCTTTAAGAATATATCATGCCTCAACAGGAAACCATAGTCATGGTTAAGAAAATTTTCGAGGCGTATCTCGAAAATAAAAACCTCAGGAAAACTCCCGAACGTTTTGCCATACTGGAAGAAATTTATTCGCGGAGCGACCATTTTGATGTGGAATCCTTGTATATCCACATGAAAAATAAAAAATACCGCGTGAGTCGTGCAACGGTTTATAACACGCTGGAACTTTTAGTATCATGTGATCTGGTGACCAAACATCAGTTTGGCAAAAACATGGCCCAATTTGAGAAATCGTATGGGTACAAACAGCACGACCATATTATTTGCATTGATTGCGGCAAAGTAGTTGAATTTTGCGATCCGCGAATACAGCAAATACAAAGTATGATGGGTGAAATATTGAAATTTGAGATTAAACATCACTCCTTAAACCTATATGGCAATTGTGAAAAATTAAGAGCCGGCTTTTGTGACAGAAAAGCATAAATGCCATGGCATGATCTGCAAAAAAGAAAAAAAATCATTATTAAAGCATTTGACGATTATTATAAAAAATAAAAATAAAATTAATGGCTGTTGACGTATTATTAGGCCTCCAGTGGGGCGATGAGGGTAAAGGAAAAATTGTTGATGTACTTAGTGCAGATTATGACTTGATCGCACGTTTCCAGGGCGGCCCGAATGCAGGGCATACGCTTGAGTTTGATGGGAAAAAGTTTGTATTGAATACCATTCCTTCAGGTATATTTTTTGAGAATACACTTAACCTTATTGGTAATGGTGTGGTAATAGATCCCATCACTTTAAAAAAGGAAATAGAAAAGCTGAAAGATGCCGGTCATGACCTTTTAGCCAAAAAGAACCTGGTGATTGCCAAAAAGGCCCATCTTATATTGCCTACCCATCAATTACTGGATGCTGCCTCTGAGAAAAAAATGGGCGAAGGTAAAATTGGTTCTACCTTAAAAGGTATTGGGCCCACCTATATGGATAAAACCGGTCGTAATGGTTTACGCATTGGCGATGTAACTTTGCCAGATTTTAAAGAACGCTATCAAAAACTGGCCGATAAGCATATTTCCATGCTGCAGGCGTTATATGGAGAGGTTGCAGATTTCTCTGAACGTGAGCAGGCGTTTTTTGAAGCTATCGAGCTCATCAAGAAGTTTCCGCTGGTTGATTCGGAACATTTTGTAAATGATTACCTTAAGCAAGGCAAAAAAGTTTTGGCCGAAGGCGCACAGGGAGCTATGCTTGATATCGACTTTGGTTCATATCCTTTTGTTACTTCATCAAATACAACTGCTGCGGGCGCATGTACCGGGTTGGGTATTGCTCCAAGCAAGATTGGCGAAGTGATAGGCATTTTCAAAGCCTATTGTACCCGTGTAGGCGGTGGCCCCTTCCCTACTGAATTGGATAATGAAACCGGTGAGGAGCTGCGTAAAATTGGCCATGAGTTTGGTGCAACTACCGGAAGACCACGCCGTACCGGCTGGATCGATCTGCCTGCATTAAAATACGCCATTATGCTAAGCGGTGTTACCCAATTGGTAATGACCAAAGCTGATGTTTTAAGCGGTTTTGATAAGATATATGCGTGCACCCATTATAACTACCTTGGAGAGAAAATAGACTATATGCCTTACGATATTTGCTCCGTAAGTCCTGAACCCATATTAAAAGAGATAGACGGATGGAATGAGGACCTGACAGGCATTACCGAGCTTTCGCAAATACCCGACAGGCTGAAATCATACATAGATTTCCTGGAAGCTGAATTAGGCGTTCCGGTTAAGTACCTTTCCGTTGGACCGGATAGGAAGCAAACCTTAGTATTGCACTAACGATATATCCTTATTGCTATAATTATACAAAGGCCTTGGTAAACCAGGGCCTTTTGATTTTACTTAATTACTTTTACAGTGTGAGAATACAGGTTAATGATCTGCATGATTTTAAGAGAAAAGCGCTGCAATGGGCGTCTTCATTCGATGTATTCTGTTACTTGGATTCTAACAATTTTACAGATCAATATTCAAAATTCGATACACTCTTAGCAATTGGTGTAAAAGATGAGATCACGGCAAAAACCGACGCCGCCTTTAACGAATTAAAACAATTTCGCACCAAACAGCCGGATTGGGTAACCGGGTTTTTTACCTACGACCTCAAAAATGAGATAGAGCATCTTGAATCAGACAATCCTGATTACCTGCAATTCCCTGATCTTTATTTTTTTGTACCCAGATACCTGATTCTTATCAGGAACAATGAAATTGAAGTCGTTTCAGAAAACCCCGAACAAGTAATTGATGATATACGATCACAACGGGAACATACAAATGATACGGTAAATGACATTCAATTGCGCTCCCGTTTCAGCAAGGAGGAGTATATTGAAATGGTTATTAAAATAAAAGAGCACATTAACCGCGGAGATATCTACGTTACTAATTTTTGCCAGGAATTTTTTACGGAAAATGCATCTGTTGATCCTTTAGGGACTTTTTTAAAGCTGAATTCCATTTCCCCCAATCCATTTGCAGCATTTTTTAAGCTCAATCACAAATATATTTTGTCGGCATCCCCAGAACGTTTTCTGGCAAAACGCGGCAATAAACTTATATCACAGCCTATAAAAGGGACAGCAAAAAAATATGATGACCCCCGCGATGATAAAAAGGCCAAAGAAAAATTAAGAGCACATCCAAAGGAGTTACAGGAAAACGTGATGATAGTAGATCTTGTTCGTAATGATCTAACCAAATCGGCCACGCAGGGCACAGTAACTACGGAGGAACTATTCGGCATATACAGCTTTAAACAGGTGCACCAGATGATATCTACAGTGGTGTGCGAATTAAGGGATGACATAACCTCTGTTGAAGCTATAAGAAACACTTTTCCCATGGGTAGCATGACTGGTGCGCCTAAGATAAGTGCAATGCAACTGATGGAGCAATATGAACGAAGTAAACGCGGGGTATATTCGGGCGCTATTGGTTACTTTAGTCCTGATGGCGATTTTGATTTTAATGTGGTAATCAGAACATTATTGTATAATGCCACTAATAAATACTTATCATTTCAGGTAGGTGGTGCCATAACCTATCACGCTGAACCGGAAAATGAATATGAAGAATGCCTGCTTAAAGCACAGGCGATACTGGAAGTGCTTGGTCAAACCCGGATCTTCCCCGCACCTCTCACAGTCACTTCAGATCCATCCGCAAAAAACGCGGAATAGGGCTTCTTTTTGAGGTAAGGTTCAAATTTTTTGCCGTACAACCTGCCAATTTCGGCTTCAAACACCGGGTTTATCACCTGCCCTACCTTCCAGGAGATATGTTCAACCTGATATTCAAACGTGGTTTTCTTACTTGCCTTGTTATAACCCCAGTAATGCTCAAAAATAAATTCTTCCTTACTTCCGGGCACTATTGGAGACAGTTCATTGGCTACCGTACCTCCTATACGATTGTTCCATTGTCCGTCAAACTTCCATTCATATAAATATTGCGTCTGGTCGCCCGGCAATTTATTGATGGAATGGCGCATGGGCATGGCGCTATAATGTTCTTTATACAAGGTATTAGCTACCACTACGATCATGGGTTTAGGCACAATTCGCTTATAAACACAGCGCCACGTTTCCACTCATTACCATCAAAATGCTTCACATAAAACCTAAGGTTAACTTCCTCAAAATTGATATGAAAAGGCCATTTTATACCCAATACTTGCGTATCCAAAAACATAAACCCAACCATACTTACTAATGCCTTACCTTCCCACAGATCAAGCACAGTACCAGGAGGTATATAAGATTTTAAAATATCGGGATCAACTTCATAATTAAGCATCAATAAGTTGTTCCATTGTGCTTTCAGGAATTGAGTTTTCGCCATTTGGTTGATCTCATTTCAGAGATAAATAATTATGCCTGGTTAGCTTCCTTGCGCTTAAAGAGGTTCACCTTTGATTCTTTGCCCTTGAGCAGGCGCTCTATATTCTTTTGATGGGTAACCAGTATGAGCAAACAGATGCACATTCCAAAAATAACCACCAGGTTATTTGTATATCTATTATAAAAAAAAGTAACCCCTATCAGGTAAGTAAATCCACCGGTTATAGAACTAAGTGATACATATCGTGTTATCAGTAGCACCACAACAAACAGGATTACACAAAGCAATGCAGCCGGCAAATTAATAGCAAGCACCATTCCGAATAGAGTAGCGATGCCTTTACCCCCACGAAAACCCGCAAATACCGGGAATAGGTGGCCCATAACTGCAGCTATACCCAAAGCCAGCTGATAACTGATATAATTTGAATGAGGTCCGCCGGTAGTTGAAACACCGATAAAATAAGCCAGGTTAGTGGCTGTAAATCCTTTCAGAATATCGATAAGCATTACAGGGATACCTGCTTTTTTACCCAGCACCCTAAAAGTATTTGTGGCCCCAGCATTGCCACTACCATACTCACGTACATCAATTCCGTAAAATGCCTTTCCTAACCATACGGCTGTAGGGATCGACCCGAATAAATAGGCTAATATTAATATTGAAATTGAGTTGATATTAATCATTTCTGCACAATATTAATAAAATGATACTGTACTAACTACTATGGACATCATTCTTTAATTGCTTTTAGGCTCAGATCTAAACTTTTCACCGAATGTGTTAACGCCCCTACCGAAATATAATCAACGCCACACTCGGCATACCGGCGGATGTTATCAATTGTTATACCACCAGACGCCTCTGTAATATACCGTCCCTCAATTATATTTACTGCCTGACACAAATCATTAAAGCTAAAATTATCCAGCAATATCCGGTTAACACCGCCGGTCTGCAAAACCTGGTCCAGTTCTTCCAGGTTCCTTACTTCAATTTCAATAGCCAGCTTTTTGTTTTGATGTTCAAGGTATCGATGGGTGTTTTCTATTGCTTGCCTGATGCCGCCAGAATAATCTACATGATTATCCTTTATCAGTATCATATCATACAATCCAAAACGATGGTTAACTCCGCCGCCTATCCTTACTGCCCATTTTTCAAGATATCTTAAACCGGGCGTGGTTTTACGCGTATCCAAAACTTTGGCATTAGTGCCCTTCAAAAGATCAACTATTTCTCGTGTTTTAGAAGCAATGCCAGACATGCGCTGCATGCAGTTCAATACCAGCCGTTCAGCTTTTAAAATGCTTTGAGCGTTCCCTTCCACCTCCAGGGCTACATCTTTTGGCTTTATCTCAGCGCCGTCATTAAGAAAAAGGGTTACTTTTAAGTCCTTATCCACCTGGTGAAATATTTCAATGGCCAAGTCAACGCCGGCAAGTATGCCAGAGTCTTTTACTAATAATTTTGCTTTGCCAATGGTACCGTCAGGAATAGTTGCCAGTGAGGTGTGGTCGCCGTCGCCTACATCTTCGGCTAAAGCATTAGTAATAAAGTGGTGTATAAATTTTTTATCCAAACTTTTTTAAATTTATTCCGATTGCTATCGGAACCCAAAAGTAAGAACAATTGGTGATTATTTTGTTTTTTCGGCTTCTATACGTAGCTCATTCAATTCAAAGTGATCTTTAATATTTTTAAGGGAGAAAGAAATACGGTACACTCCATTATTAGTATTAATAATAATAACGCCAAAGCGATAATTAGGATTTGAAGTAATGCGATGCAGTACGCTAACCGATCTGGGCTGATTCAGTTTAAAAAAATTAGTAAGGATCTGTTCAGCTTGTTCTTTTGAGTAAATATTCTCTTCACCCAGTACCGTCAGCTCAACCGTTGATGCAAAATTTTTAGATAACCCGGCAATGTTGCCGTGCTTAATTAATTCGGCAGTGATGTCTATAGGGTCTGCCTGATCTGCAAATACAAATGAGAATGGCAACATCAGCAAAAATAAGTACAGCAGCTTCATATTGATAAAGTACGCATTTATCTCCAAATAAAACTCAGCAATAAAATTATTAATTCTAAACGCTTATTAATCTTAAAACGTTGCCATTATATTTGCATTGTGGAAAAACATAAAAAAGTTGTATTAATTATCCTTGACGGCTGGGGCTATGGCCGTAACGACAAGACAAATGCCATATATGCAGCCAATACGCCATTTTTTGATTCGATGCTGCAAAAGTATCCCAATTCAAAATTAGAGGCATCGGGCATATCAGTAGGCTTGCCCGCCGGACAAATGGGAAACTCAGAAGTGGGGCACATGAATTTGGGCGCCGGGCGTGTTGTTTACCAGGAACTGGGCCGGATACACAAAGCGGTTGATGATAACGAGTTCGCAAGCAATCCTGTAATAAAAGAGGCGTTTGAATACGCCAAACAAAATAATAAGGACGTACATTTTATCGGCCTGGTATCTGATGGGGGGGTGCATTCGCACATCAGGCATTTAGAAGGACTATGCGATACCGCAGGTCAGTATGATTTGGAGAAAGTTTATATCCATGCATTTTTAGATGGACGGGATACTGACCCCAATTCCGGGATAAAATTCATAGGGGAACTGGAAGACCACATCAGTAATACGCCATTTAAGGTGGCGTCGGCAATTGGTCGCTATTATGCTATGGACCGCGACAATCGCTGGGAAAGAGTTAGAAAAGCATACGATCTGCTGGTAAACGGCACGGGTAAAGCAACCCGGGATATATTAGGATCTATAAAGGAATCCTATAAAGAAGGTATTACAGATGAGTTTGTTGACCCTATAGTGAGAACTGACGAAAATGGTGAGCCGATTGCTGTAATAAAAAATGGCGACGTGGTGATCAGCTTTAACTTCAGAACCGACCGTGGCCGCGAAATCACACAGGCACTAACACAAAAATCGTTCCCTGAGCAAAATATGCACCCGCTTAATTTGTTCTATATCACTATGACCACTTATGACGAAACATTCAAAAACGTAAGAGTGGTATTTAAGAAGGATGACCTGGCAAAAACATTGGGCGAAATATTGCAGGATGCAGGTAAGAACCAGATACGTATTGCCGAAACGGAGAAATATCCGCATGTAACTTTTTTCTTTTCGGGCGGACGCGAAAAAGAGTTTGTTAATGAAAAACGATTGCTGATACAATCGCCCAAAGTAGCTACGTATGACCTGCAGCCAGAAATGAGTGCCGAAGGCATCCGCGATGCAATAATTCCTGAGCTGGAAAGCGGCTGGCCTGATTTTGTAGTGCTAAACTTTGCCAATACCGATATGGTAGGGCATACAGGTGTGTTCGAAGCTGTAATTAAAGCTGCCGAAACTGCAGACAAGTGCACACAGGCAGTGGTAGATACCGGCATTAAAAATGGCTACTCGTTTATCATCATAGCAGACCACGGCAATGCCGATTATATGATCAATGATGATGGCTCGGCAAATACGGCACATACTACCAACCTTGTACCCTGCATAGTGATAGATGATGATATCAAACAGGTAAAAGATGGCAAACTGGGAGATATAGCGCCTACCATTTTAAAAATATTGGGTGTTGACATACCCGAAGAAATGAGCGGTGATGTACTGGTGTAAACTACCACATAAAAAGCTTGCTCTTTTGATACCTTGCTTAATCTTATTGCTTGGCTTTCAGTCATGCAATAAGGATAGCGGTAAAAGTAGTCCTGACAAAAATTATTTCGACCTGAAGGGATATTTTAAGGCGGACTCCATCCGTCTTACTAAACTAAATCCGTTAATTAATAAAACAGTTGTCCATAATAAGGTAAGCGAAACTAAAAAAGTACACATACCAAACTGGGGAACGGAACTAAGCTTGTTTACCGGATCGGATATCAATAAACCCGCCTGGAAAACAAGCTACCAGGTGCAGGAAACAAATAATTTTTTGATCTACAAAGCCAAAGACCCTCAACTAAAAACCCGTGATATTATTATAAAGAGAGAAGGAAGCAAAATAAAGTGGATACTGATATTTAACCATACAAAAAATATATTGTATGAAACTGTTGAAAAACTAAGCTATTTCCCAGACTCACTTTATTTAATTCAGAAAACGCAACGGGTAAGACTTTTAGGAACTGATACCTATAGTATTAAAGGATCATTTAATTAATGATGCACTGCAGTGCTGGCCAGTTTATTAGTAGCATTGGCCAATTTGCTTTTAGCCAGATCTACCAATGTAATAATATCTGTACGGGTAGGATCATCGGCTAAAACTTTTTGAAGATCGGCAATAGAGGCTTTCAAAGAATTGATTCCCCGATTTCTATCGTACTGGTGTGAGTTGGTTTGGAGTTTAAATTCCCCGTATTCACGATAAGCTATACCCCTGTTCTGATAAAATTTAATATTGTTTTGGGTATCATTCGGATCTATGGCAATTGCTTTAGTAAAGTCTACTATGGCACCAAAAAGATATTTCTCCTTATCCGCATCAGATAGCTGGCTATCCTTAGCGAGGTAACTTTTTGCTCTTGCCCTGTAGTAATATGCTGAACCATCCGCTGGCTTAATGGCAATTACCCGGTTATACGCTGCAATTGATTTTTTGTAGTTTTCACTATGGTAATAGGAATAGCCAAGCATCCAAAGCGCGCTGGCATTGGTTGAGTCAATTATACATGACTTCTCCAGATGATTGACCGCCGTTTTAAAATCCCCATCAAAAAACGCCTGTTGCCCTAATTTAAAATAAGCGTTTTGCGCCAGGGTTGTATTAAGCGAGGATATTATCAAAAAAGACAGTATAACCGATACCTTCATTAAGTTTTTGCTCGTGTAACAAAAATAATAAACTTTACCTTATGTTGATATTAACTTATTTTATATCAAAATATTATATCAACATACTAATTTATTAAACGGTGGCTTTTAAATAGGTTGTGTATGCCTTTACAAATATCATGCTGACTTTTTTTCACCTTTTAAAAATATAAAGCATTTTTTAGCAAATGGGCGTCAATTAATGTAAATTGCATATAATCATAGGTTTATGCATTATTAATGGATGTTACTCATACTAACAACATCTTGGCACATGTCTTGAACTATACATAATACACACGCAACTTGTTTAGTTTTGCCTGTATACATTATTACTGTAATTTTGCAGGCTGACATTTTGACGTTTTTTAAACAAACAGAAAGGGTATTTGATGAGTTTTGATCCATTTGATTTTAAAAATGCTTTACCAATTATAAACGAAGATTCTGAGTTTTTCCCCCTCATGTCATCCGAGGACGAGGAAGAAATGAATAATGAACAAATGCCCGATATACTATCCATATTGCCTTTGCGCAATACGGTGTTATTTCCGGGTGTCGTTATTCCTATTACGGTAGGCAGGGATAAATCGATCAAACTGATACGCGATGCCAATAAAGGCAAACGTATGATTGGCGTGGTTGCTCAACAAGATGTAGCTATTGAGGATCCTTCTTTTAGTCAACTTAATAATGTTGGCACAATAGCGTTTATTATAAAAATGCTACAAATGCCCGATGGTAACACCACAGTGATACTTCAGGGCAAAAAACGCTTCCTTTTAAAAGAAGAAGTTCAAAGCGAGCCTTATATAAAAGCTAAAATTGAGTCTTTTAAAGAAATAAAGCCTAAAGAAGATAAGGAATTTAAAGCCATGGTCTCATCCATTAAGGATATGGCCATGAGTATTATCCAACTTTCGCCAAATATTCCGAGTGAGGCCGGCATTGCTATACGTAATATTGAGAGCACTTCATTTTTGATCAATTTCATATCATCAAACATGAATGCTGACATGGCCGCCAAACAGCGCCTGCTTGAGATTGCCAATTTGCGCGACCGTACAAAAATGGTATTGGAACACCTTACCCTTGATTTGCAAATGCTGGAGTTAAAAAACCAGATACAAAGTAAGGTGCGTATAGATCTTGATAAGCAACAACGCGATTATTTTCTTAATCAGCAATTAAAAACTATCCAGGAAGAACTTGGCGGCAATAGTCCCGACCTGGAGATAGAAGATTTGCGGAAACGGGCAATAAAAAAGAAATGGGGAAAGGAAGTAAGTACTCATTTTAATAAGGAACTTGAAAAACTGGCCAGAACTAATCCCGCTGCCGCGGATTACTCTGTACAGATCAATTACCTTGAATTGCTGCTTGATTTGCCATGGAACGAATTCACTAAAGATAACTTCGACCTGAAACGTGCCCAAAAGGTGTTGGATAAAGACCACTTTGGTTTAGATAAGGTAAAACAACGCATTATAGAATACCTGGCCGTATTGAAGCTTAAACATAATATGAAAGCGCCAATACTTTGCCTTGTTGGCCCGCCGGGAGTTGGTAAAACCTCATTAGGAAAATCTATTGCCAAAGCTTTGGGTCGCAAATATGTGCGCATGGCATTGGGTGGTATACGCGATGAGGCCGAAATAAGGGGTCACCGTAAAACCTATATAGGCGCTATGCCTGGCCGTATTGTACAGGCAATTAAAAAAGCAGGTGCAGCCAACCCGGTATTTATATTGGATGAAATTGATAAAGTTGGCAACGACTTTAGGGGCGATCCATCGTCTGCATTACTTGAAGTGCTTGACCCTGAACAAAACAGTACCTTCTATGATCATTATGTAGAGGTTGATTTCGATCTTTCTAATGTAATGTTTATTGCTACGGCAAATTCTTTAAGCAGCATTCAGCCCGCATTATTAGACCGGATGGAGGTTCTTGAAGTAAACGGTTATACTATTGAGGAAAAAATTGAGATAGCCAAACAGCATCTGGTACCCAAGCAACGTGAAGCACATGGCTTAAAAACAAAGGATGTCACTTTAAAAAATGACATTCTTGAAAAATTGATTGAGGACTATACCCGTGAATCAGGCGTGAGGGCATTAGAGAAGAGGATAGGTTCGGTAATACGCGGTGTGGCCAAAGATGTTGCCATGGGCGAAGTACATACCCCCATAGTAACTAAAAAGGAAGTAGAAAAAATACTTGGTGCACCTATATATGATAAGGACCTTTACGAAAACAATGATGTAGCGGGTGTAGTAACTGGCCTTGCATGGACATCTGTTGGTGGAGATATATTATTTATTGAGGTTAGTTTAAGTCCCGGCAAAGGGCGCTTAACCTTAACGGGTAACCTTGGCGATGTAATGAAGGAGTCAACCACCATTGCTTTGGCATATTTAAGAGCTCATGCGAAAGATTTCGATATCAATCCTAAACTTTTCGATCAATGGGATGTGCATGTACACGTTCCGGCGGGCGCTACGCCAAAAGATGGTCCTTCCGCGGGTGTCACTATGCTTACAGCTTTAACCTCTGCATTTACCCAGCGCAAAGTAAAACCACACCTGGCAATGACGGGTGAAATTACACTACGTGGACGTGTATTACCTGTAGGCGGTATAAAAGAAAAGATACTTGCAGCCAAACGCGCTAATATTAAAGAGATCATTCTTTGCAAATCAAACCAAAAAGACATACTTGAAATTAAGGAAGATTATATAAAAGACCTTCAATTTCATTATGTAACCGATATGCGCGAGGTGGTAAGCCTTGCGCTTTTAGATCAGAAAGTAAATAATCCCATTGACCTTACTGTGAAAGAAGATCTGAAAACCGTTATGAACTAATTGTGTAACAGTATCTTTTTATCCTATTTTAAGAATATCCCTGCATAAAACAGGGATATTCTTGTTTGTATTCAACTCACATACTGAAACATTTTGATTACCAGTATCGTATTATGCGCTAACTAAACTACATAGTCATAATTATAAATTATTTATATGAATACTTTTTTTACGTTAAAAGCAAGGATTATTTTACTTTCGGCATTGATTTGCCAGATTGGACTTAAGGCACATGCCACTTACCATGCCACATCTGGAAAAAATCTGGTGTGGAAAACAGATACTACACGAACCAAAAGAGCAGATACCTCTTATGCTGTAAAGACAGATACCTCTATGGCTGTAAAGGCCGGTAGTACTATGGTAATAAAATCTGACACCATGATGGTTATTCATCCCGATGCTGCCCTTATTAAAAAAACAGAAGCTATCATCGCTGCAAAACCTGACCCTGCCACTACAGCAAAACCTGATCCGGCGATTACTCCGGTAAGTAAAGACGCCGGTACTTCTAAAACCACTATTATTGCACCCCCAATTGATGGTATCATCGAAGTTAGAAATACTGCTACCGCTCCTCCTGCAGATGGACTGATCGAAGTTAAAGATGCTGCCGGTGTTATGAGGGTTATAGATCCTTCTGCAAAAGCAGATTCAGCTGCCATTAAAAAAACGGAAGAGACGCTTGCTAAAAAGGCAGATGCCCTTGGTGTAGGTACTGTTGCAGATCAAAAAGCCGATGCTCTTAAAAAACCGGATGCCAGCGCAGCTGTAAAAACAGATGTTGCTGTTCCTGTAAAAACAGACGTTAGCGTTGCAAAAACAGATCCTGCAGTTACAGCCAGCACAGATACTACTATTGCAAAGAAAGCGGATACTACATTAAACAAAAAAGCAGATACAACTTTAGCTAAAAAGCCAGATACAACACTTGTTAAAAAATCAGACACTACACTGGTACAAAAAGAAGACACCACCAAACAAATAATTAAAGCGCAGAATATATTTTTAGAAGTGGGCGGTGCAGGTATTGCTATATCAGCAAACTATGACACTCGTTTCAACAAATCACGTAACGGTTGGGGATACCGGGTTGGATTAGGCTTTTTCTCTTCGGGCGGTAACTCAGTAGAATCCGTTCCCTTCCAGATCAATTACCTGGTAGGAGAACATAGCATTATGATGGAATTTGGTGCCGGAGTTACATTCTTAAACTCAAAAGGTACTAATGTAGGCAATAGCAAATGGGAATTTGATAATGTAACCGGCTTTGTTGCCACTGCCGGTATTGGTTTCCGTTATCAGCCCGAGCACAAAGGAATCAATTTCAGACTGGCATTTGTGCCGATCCTTTATGATGAAGGCGTTATACCAGCCGGCGCAGTAAGCGTTGGATACACCTTTAAGTAAAAAATGATATTTAGTTTTATAAAAGCCCCGGCAAAACCGGGGCTTTTTTTTATTTTAGGCCTTATTTCCCTAATCACCCAAATGAATTATAAATTATTATTTTTTCTGCTATGTCTTGTTTTTAGCAGCAGTGCCTTTGCACAGTCACATAGTAACGAAATAGGCGCTCAAAGTGATAACGATTCTTATCTTGGTCAGGGCTCAGACAGGTACTATACCGATGGGATATTTATTTATTACCGCCATGCGTTAGAGGTTAAGGGTAATACCACCTTGCAAAATAAAGTATTAGGGTTTGAGGTAGGGCAAAAATTATTTAACCCACAAACAGGCAGCATATTTGCCGATAATGCAGATCAACCCAAGTTTATCGATCGTCCCTTCGCGGCATATTTATATGTAGGTTCAACCTTAAACTTTTTATATAAAAATGAAAGCAATTTAAAGATCGGCGCACAAATTGGTGTTGTAGGGCCCGACGCCTTCGGCAAACAAACACAGGATTTTGTGCATGATAATTTCGGTTTCTACCATCCAAGCGGTTGGGAATACCAGGTGGATAATAGTTTTGAACTTAACCTTTCAGCTGAATATAATAAGTTACTCACACGGGGCTCATGGATAGATGTTACTTTAGCCAGCTATGCCAACCTCGGAAATGGTTTTACCGGTGCCGGCATTGGGCCATTGTTTCGCTTAGGCGATTTTAACCAATTATTTAACTCGGTAAGCACACAAAGTACCGCCATCAAATCCAATTCAGCTACACCGCTACACCATCGCGAACTGTTTTTCTATTACAAACCACAGTTTAATGTAGTAGCATATGATGCTACTGTGCAAGGCAGTTTGTTTGGCTCACGAAATCCAAACAGCATGGAAATAACTTTAAATCCCGAACGGCTTGTATTTAGTAACCAGTTGGGAGTTGGATATTCGGGCAAGCGCTTTGTTTTGGATGCTGCTGCCATATTCCACACCAAAGATGTTAAACAAATGGCACAATCGCATCAGTGGGCAAGTGTAACCTTGTTATACCGGTTTCACTAAAATTAAGATACAAGGAATCAAGAAGCAGGAAAAGGTTATTAAGTCTTTATATCCTGGCTTTTAACACCATTTATTCGTCAAAATTTCCTTTTCGATTTTCTTTTTTAGCTGCTTGTATTTTCTTGTTTGCCAGCCGGGCGGCTATCATAGCTTTACTGGGTTTGGTAACTTTTCTTTTTTTAGGCTGATGCAGTGCTTTTGTCAATATTACTTCTAACTTCTCCAACGCTTTTTCCTTGTTCAGGTATTGACTCCGCTCCTCTTCACACACTACCTGCACATTACCATCCTTATTGAGCCTTGATTGTAGTTTTGATAGTATCAGCTGTTTTTCCTCATCTGTAAACAAAACTGATCTATTAATATCAAACAGCAGTTCCACTTTACTGGAAACTTTATTTACATTTTGGCCTCCCTTACCCCCGCTTCTTGATGTTTTATAACTAACCTCGTTCTTCAGGTCGGCTTTAGTAAAATTCATGGCCGAATTTACGGAAAGTTTGCAGTTTACGATGAGTGGTTCACGATACGCGGACATTCAACATGGTTTGTGTCACTGAAAGTATACACTTTCAAATTTCTTTTGCAAACTGCAAACCCAAAACTGTCAACTGAAAACATTATTTCCGTACCTTAGTTGTCCAATGAGCAATAATATCGTAATAGCCATTGATGGCTATTCTTCCTGTGGTAAAAGCACTTTAGCAAAGGCCTTAGCCCAAAAGCTTCATTTTATTTATGTTGACAGCGGCGCAATGTACCGGGCGGTAACACTTTACTTCTTACGTCATCATATTGATCTGCATGATCATCAACAGGTTGTTGAAGCATTAAAAAACATCCACCTCAATTTCCATTCGCGCGATTACCAGACTCATATTACATTGAATGATGAAGAGGTTTCGGAAGAGATACGCCAGATGCCCGTCTCTGATAATGTTAGCGCGGTGGCAGCTTTGCGGGAGGTACGTTATGAAATGGTAAAGCAGCAGCAACGCATGGGCCGCTCAAAAAACATTGTAATGGATGGGCGCGATATCGGCACTACTGTATTTCCGGATGCGCAGTTAAAAATTTTCATGACAGCTGATCCTAAAGTACGCGCAGAAAGACGATACAAAGAATTACATGAAAAAAATCCGGATATCACATTAGAAGAGGTTTTTGAGAATATCGCACATCGCGATTACCAGGACACTACACGTGAAGAAAGTCCGCTAATGAGAGCCGCTGATGCCATTATATTAGACAATACAAACCTCACACCAGACCAGCAGCTGGAGTTTGCTTTGAATAAAATTAAGGGATTGTCTGAACCCTGATGATTTTAGATTTTACAGATCCATTTTGACTACACCGATTATATCAACCATATAAAATTGATGTAATTATATGCCTGATTGACGAAATCAACCAATAACAAACTTTTCCGCGTTCACCCCAAAATGATTTAAAAAATCAATGCCCTCATCACTGGGCAAGCCTTTGTATTCAGCATACGAATTCATAAAATAAACGTGTTTTATACCGGCCGAAAATATCAGGCGGGCGCATGGCAAACAAGGTGATAATGTAGTATACAAAGTTGCCCCTTCTAAATTCGCACCGTTTTTAACGGCATATAATATGGCATTTTCCTCTGCATGTAAAGCCAACGAACAACTTCCCCTTGCATCCCGGGGGCAGCCGGTTTCGGGCCACTCTTCATCGCAATTGTGTGTACCCGCAGGCGGACCATTATACCCAATAGAGATAATGCGTGTATCCTTTGCTAAAACGGCGCCAACCTGTGCCTTAACGCAATGTGAGCGTTTAGCCAGATCAGTTGCCAAATTCATAAATATATGATTGAAACTTAATTTAGTCATTTTAGTAGTTTAATTCGTTCAGCAGTTTATTAGTGTCCACCCGATTTGCTAATGAACCATAAACTGATGAACAAACTTATTAATGACCTCCGGAGGCCTCCATTTTGTCAATATCTATACCTTGTTTCTTCAACTCAAAGCCAGCTTTCCAGGCAAAGAATGCAAGATAAGCAAAGCCAATCACAGGAATTATATAAGATAAATGAATACCGCTTGTATCAGCCAGTACACCTTGTAATGGCGGTATAATAGAACCACCCAAAATCATCATAATTAAAAAGGATGATCCCTGGCCTGTGTATTTCCCTAAACCAGCAATAGCCAGAGCGAAAATGGAAGGCCACATTATGGAACAACAAAGGCCACCACTAATTAAAGCGAATAAGCCTACTCTTCCGGTGGTTAGTAAGCCAATAACTATTGTTATTACCCCTAATATTCCAAATATAGTTAAGGTGCGCACCGGCTTTTGCTGACCAGTAAAAAAGCCTATAATTAATACCGCCACACACAATGCATAAATATATAAATTAGAAACATCCTGTCCTCTAAGAGAGTTAACTAACAATACAACCCCGAACGCTACAAAAGGAACTACAATTGTTAAAATATTTTTGGTTGTTTTTGTAAGATTAAATACACCAATTGCGCCGGTCCATCTGCCTATCATTAAGCTTCCCCAGTACAATGAAATATAGGGTGCAAGTTCTGATACATTAAAACCTCCAAATTCAGGGGTTTTTAATAAGGCTCCCAAATTGCTTTGTATTGTAGCTTCTACACCCACATAAGTAAATATAGCTATCATACCATAAATTAACTGTGGATACTGCATGGCACCCCAGCCTTCTTTCTTCTTAGCTGCCGTTTTTAATGATGTAATAAGTGTTATAAGAATGATTCCTACCGAAGCGTATACAAAATACGACTGTTGGATATGTGTATAAATACTCAACGTGGGGATAACCAGGCAAAAGGCAATAAACATAATTACAAAAGGCAAATAGGTCTTTTTACTCGATTCAATTTTTTCGTCATTGGTAATTTTCGGAAGTTTTGATACCCAGAAAAATATAGCCAGCGCTACAAACAAACCTGCAAGTATGTAATATAAATTATCAACAGAGGTTATTTTAACATCGGCACCAGAAACTGCCTTACTTACACTGCCGAACAGTACTACGCTAATAATTACCGGCCCAAGTAATGTACCAAAGTTGTTTACACCACCAGCTAAATTAAGACGATTTGCACCCGTTTGAGGCGTGCCTAAAGCCACAACAAATGGATTGGCTGCTGTTTGCTGAAGTGAAAAACCTAAAGGGATGATAAAATAAGCCATTAAAATAAATACGAATGAATCAGCATTTACAGCAGGGATCATTAACAAAGCCCCTATTGCAGATATAAACAAGCCTATTATGATCCCATTTTTATAACCTATCTTATTCATTATATCTACTTTGGTAATCTGCGAAGCAAAATAGAGTATCAGTGAACCAATAAAATAGCCACCATAAAATGTGTAATCAATTAATTGTGACTCGAATTGAGTTAAGTGAAAATGCGCTTTGCAAAATGGTATAAAAATACCGTTGGATGAGGCTACAAAGCCCCAAAAGAAAAATGCGGTAATAAGCGTATAAAGCGCCGAACCGTAATTTTTTGAATTGTTTTGTTCCATCGTTTATTAAGTTTTTACACCTGCATTTTTAGCGCACTTTGAACATTAGTTATGTTAGCATGGTGATGCTATCACAAAAAAAAGTTCATTGGTTCATTAGTATACACCGAATAATAAGTGAACTAATGAGCCAATGAACTAATTACTAAATTGATTAATGACTGGCAGAAGCTTCCATATGATCAATATCTATGCCTTGTTTCTTTAGTTCTACACCGGCTTTCCATGCAAAAAATGCAAGGTAAGCAAAGCCAAGCACTGGTACTATGTATGATAAATGTATACCGCTCATACCATCAACAGCATGTTGAGAGGTATCAGCAAGTACACCTTGTATTGGTGGAATAATAGATCCGCCTAATATCATCATAATTAAAAATGCGGAGCCTTGACTGGTGTATTTTCCTAAACCTGCAATGGCCAGGGCAAAAATAGAAGGCCACATGATAGAACAGCATAAACCACCGCTGATAAGGGCAAATAAGCCAACTCTGCCTGTGGTTAATAAGCCTATAATTATGGTTATTACACCTAATATTCCGAATATGGTTAAAGTACGTACCGGCTTTTGCTGACCAATAAAAAATCCAACAATCAGTACAGAAACACACACCCCATAAATATATAAATTGGATACATCCTGCCCGCTTAGCTTGTTAACTATTAACACCACGCCAAATGCAATAAAAGGCACTACAACAGTTAATATGGTTTTAGTTGTTTTTGAAAAGTTAAACGCACCGATGGCCCCTGTCCAACGGCCAATCATTAAGCTTCCCCAGTATAAAGAAATATAAGGTGCTATCTGCCCGGTTGTATAACCGCCAAATTCCGGGGTTTTAAGTAATGACCCCATATTACTCTGGATCGTAACTTCAACACCTACATAAGTAAATATGGCAATCATCCCATAAATTAACTGGGGATAGTGCATAGCTCCCCAACCTTCGCTACCAGCTTTACCGGCAGCTTTTAATGAAGCAAACAGCGTGGCCAAAATAATAACCAATGATGCGTATACGAAGTAGTATTCTGGTACGCTGGTGGCAGCCGAAAGCGGCTTTGCTGCAAAAACCAGGCAAAACGCTATAAATATAACGAATAATGGAAGGTTGGTTTTCTTGCTCGACTCTACCTTCTCGTCACTGGTAACCTTGGGTAAGTTAGACACCCAAAAGAATATGGCGACTGCAATAAACAAAGCCGCCAATATCATATAGGCATTATTTACAGAGGTTATTTTAACCTGGTCTGGCGGAAGGGCCTTACTTGCGCTTCCAAACAAAATGATACTAATGGCAACCGGGCCCAATAAAGTACCAAAATTATTAACACCACCTGCCAAATTTAAACGGTTAGCTCCGGTCTCAGTTGGACCAAGCGCTATAACAAATGGATTTGCTGCTGTTTGTTGCAATGAGAAGCCTAAGGCGATAACAAAAAAAGCGCCTAAAATAAATCCAAAAGAACCTGAATTTATTGCAGGGATCATTAAAAGAGCCCCTAACGCAGATACTACCAAGCCGGTTATGATACCATTTTTATATCCCAGCTTGTTCATAATATCAACCTTACTGATCTGGGACGCATAATATAACCCTAACGAACCAATGAAGTAGCCCCCATAAAAAGTATAATCAATTAACTGTGATTCGAACTGTGTCAGATTAAAATGCGCTTTACAAAAAGGGATAAAAATACCATTCGACGCGGCTGAGAAGCCCCAAAAGAAAAATACAGTGATGATAGTATACAACGCCGTGCCGTAACTTTTTGAGTTGTTTTGTTCCATTTCTAATTCAGGTTGGAGATTGAGTGTTTATAAAACACTAACATAAATTATTTTTTTATAATTCGGGTATACTTTTTAATTAATAAATCACAATTTTGGGTTTGGATGGTTAGCAGATAAAGTTGCATATTCGCATAATTCAAATTAAACCTAAGCCATCATTTAATGATAGAAGCTATTATTTCGGGAATTGGGTTTGGATTAGTACTTACATTTTTAACCGGCCCGGTTTTTTTTGCATTAATTAAAATCAGCATCGAGAAGGGCTTTCATGCTGGTGTGGCCCTGGCGTTGGGTGTGGTTACCAGTGATATGGTATTTGTAGGAGCTATATTATTTGGCTCCCAATATTTCGTTATTTCAAATTCCGGCAAAACTATAGCCGGTGTAATCGGCAGCATTGTTTTGTTTGTTATCGGTGTTTATTACCTGTTTAAAAAAGCTAAAATAAATTATAGCAATACAGTACCAACCAAACTGCACCGTGCAGGCTATTTTTTAAAGGGCTTTGTGATGTGCATTTTCAATCCTACCATTCTTTTCCACTGGACTATAGTGATCACAGCAGCAAGTACGGTTTATCACCAAGGGGTGCATAACCGGTCATTGAAAATAGCGATCATGTTTTTGACTATCCTGGTAGTTCAGTTTGGCCTGGACACCACTAAGGCTTTTTATGCTGACAAACTTCGCGACCGTATATCAGTAAAATTTGTGCACCGCCTTAACGAGGTTGCCGGTATTGCACTGATCATCGCATCGCTTATCCTGGTGGATAAATTGTGGACACACTTTATTTTCTCGCCACCGGGGGCATAGGTTTTAATACGATTGATTATATTTAGTAATTTGTAACCTGGTGCAAAAAACTGGGCTTAACAGAATTGGATATAGTTGATAGTTGATAGTTGATAGTTGATAGTTGTGAGTTGTGAGTTGTATGTTATAAGTTGTAAGTCAGTAATTTTTCAATTAAACAACTACAACCTTCAACTCACAACATCTATTACATATACCCTCTTTGATTCTTACCTTCCATCCAGTTTACAAAGGCGCGGTTAACTACCTTATTACCACCTGGGGTAGGGAAATCACCTGAGAAATACCAGTCGCCTTTATGATCCGGGCAAGCAATATGCAGGTTCTCCAATGTTTGGTAGATCACCTTAACCTCAGCATTAATTTCTTTTGGTGTAATGATCTTAGCTATACGGTCAGATACCTGCTGATCTGTAAAAGGCTCGTAAATCGCCTTTACATAATTTTCAACTTCTTCTTTTGGAAGTGAGGCACTATCCTTGCATTTTTTATACACATCAAGAATAATGTCTTCCTTCTTCATTTCCTTCAAAAGACTGATAGCTGCTTCAAATGCAACAAACTCACCCATGCGCGACATATCGATACCATAACAATCCGGAAAACGAATTTGAGGTGCCGATGATACAACCACTATCTTTTTAGGCCCTAAACGGTCTAATATTTTCAAGATGCTTTGCTTTAGTGTAGTACCACGCACAATTGAATCGTCAAGTACAACCAGCGTATCAGAACCTGTGTTGATCAGGCCGTAGGTGGTATCATAAACGTGTGCTACCATTTCGCTACGGTCAGCATCCTGGGTAATAAATGTGCGGAGCTTAACATCCTTGATGGCTATTTTTTCCACACGTGGAGCCAGGCATAGTACTTCTGTTAATTCCTCATCACTTATCTTATCTTCCCTGTTCAACAGTATATCGCGCTGATATTTTTTGATGTATTTATGAACGCCTTCTACCATGCCATAAAAGGCAACTTCGGCAGTATTAGGGATATATGAAAAAACGGTGTTTTTCATATCATTATCCACCGCCTCCAGTATCTGCGGACAAAGCAGGCGCCCCAATTGTTTACGTTCGCGGTAAATATCTGCATCGCTTCCACGTGAGAAATAAATACGCTCAAATGAGCAAGATTTTTTCTCAAGCGGTTCGCTGATCATATCTTCTGTGATCTTACCGTTCTTCTTCACGATAAGTGCATGCCCGGGCTTAATCTCCCGGATATCTTCGATAGGAATATTAAAGGCGGTTTGAAGTGCCGGGCGCTCTGAAGCAGCAACCACTATCTCATCATTATAATAATAATAAGCAGGCCGTATGCCAACAGGGTCGCGCATTACAAAGGCGTCGCCATGGCCAATAATACCGGCTATAGTGTATCCGCCATCCCAGCTCTTGGCTGATTTGCGCAATATTTTTGCTACATCAAGATCTTTAGCTATCAGCTTGCTGATCTCCATGTTATCATCAAGCCCTTCCCTTTTATACTGATCAAACAAACCCTGGTTTTCGGTGTCCAAAAAGTGGCCTATTTTTTCAAGTACTGTAATGGTATCGGCCTTTTCTTTGGGGTGCTGACCAAGATCATATAACTGCTGTAAAAGCTCGTCAACATTGGTCATGTTGAAATTACCGGCTATAACCAGGTTACGCGTTTGCCAATTGTTTTGCCTTAAAAAGGGGTGACAATTCTCAATGCTATTTTTGCCATGGGTACCATAACGCAAGTGGCCTAATAATACCTCACCCGTAAAACTCACATTTTCCTTCAGCCATTCGGCGTCAAGCATTTTTTCGGGCTGTTCCTTTTGTATGTCGGCAAACTTTTTCTGGATATATTCAAATATATCAGCAACCGCGTTTGAAGCCATTGAACGATGTCTGCTAATGTATCTTTTACCAGGCTCTATATCCAGTTTAATGGTAGCAACGCCTGCGCCATCCTGGCCCCGGTTATGTTGTTTTTCCATTAAAAGATAAAGCTTGTTTAGCCCATACAGCGCAGTGCCATATTTTTTTTGGTAAAAGGACAGTGGCTTTAAAAGGCGGATAAATGCCACACCGCATTCGTGTTTTATCTGATCACTCATGATTGGGAACGAGGCTGCAAAAGTACTATTTTAATGTTGGAACTTTAAATTAACAATGTCATTAAAATGCATTAATATTCCGGGGGCGGGTGGTCAGTTGTAAACAGTTAAAAATGTGACCATTATTATCCGTAAGCTATGTTTACTTTCCGATTTTAACATTTTCTATTCAAATTCATTCATTTCTCCTTATAATTCAAATCCATAGACACATTTTGTATACTTTATTTCTATTTTGCATGAACTAACCTCATTATACCATGAAAAAATTATCATTATACATTTACTTAATGTTTGTCGCAGGGCTAAGTAATACTTTCGCACAGGCGGGAAAGCCTCTTTTCACCGGTTCAATTGGTGTACAGGCCTATACTTACCGCAACAGCTTCCCAAATAGCGTTGTGGCTACATTGGATACCATTAAAGCTTTAGGGATAACAGAAATGGAGGGCCCGAACCCCAAAAATTCGATCCCGGAGGAATTTAAAAAGCTATTGAACGAGCGGAATATCACCATGCCGTCAATTGGTATTGATTATAATACGATTGTAAAAGATCCGGAAGCGGCGGTGAAACTTGCAAAAGTTTTTGGATCGAAATACATTATGGTAGCATGGATACCGCATGGTAAAACCTTTACTATTGATGATGCTAAGAAAGCGGTTGACGATTTTAACACGGTGGGTAAAATATTGAAAGATAACGGGATCACCTTATGTTATCATAATCATGGCTATGAGTTTGGCCAATATGGCGATGGCACACTGTTCGATTATATCGCTCAAAATACTAATCCTCAATACGTATCATTTGAAATGGATGTACTTTGGGCCTTCCACGGCGGCGCCGATCCAGCTAAGCTGCTATACAAATACAAAGGACGCTGGAAACTAATGCACCTGAAAGATATCCGTAAAGGCATTGCCAACGACCTGACCGGAGGAACAGACACCAAAAACGATGTAGCATTGGGCACTGGTCAGATCAACATACCCGAAGTATTAAAAGCTGCTAAAGCGGTGGGTATTGAACATTATTTCATCGAAGATGAAAGCCCTAACCACGCTGCGCAGATCCCGGTTACTATTGCTTACGTGAAAAGTTTAAAGGAGTAGATATCTTCAAAACTCAATTATTCACTTTCAATAAAAAAGCAAGTGAAATATTAGCTTTTGCAGTATCTGTAGCGGTAACTTTTACTACGTAATTTCCGCTTGCAACAGGCTTACCAGAAATTGTTTTTGTTGCTGGATCAAACATCAGCCCGGCAGGCAGCGCCCGGCCATCTCCTGATGTTACAGAATAGCTCAACGTGTTATTACCATCATCATCAAAAAAAGTATTGTCAGATATTTGCAGCGAAAAAGATTGCCCAACGGTAGCCGACTGTTCCCCTATCGGACTTTTAACATAGGGCTCAAAATTGGTATGTTTCAAACACTCAAGCGGCTTATCAAACCTCACCCAATAAATAGCGCAGTCTTTTGCGCTATGGCCATGACTGTAAAACAGGTATTTATTATCCGGTGTTACGTATTCGCCCCAACGATGGGCCACCCCATCATTGATCAGCGGCCCCAAGCTTTTGGGGTTTGTCCAGGTATTATCCGGCTTGTGATAACTGACGTATAATTCACATTCATAGGTGGGCCACTCCTTGGTGCTGATGACCATGTATGACTCATCCTTTGCAACAAAAAAATCGCCATTAAAACCTGGCGAATTTAAAGGAATGCCCAGGCTTTGGATAGTGGTATCTTTACCTGAAACAGTGATCTTACTAAAAGTATATGTGGTAAAATCTTTTATATTTCCTTGATTGCCATTACTGCCAACATATATATTGCCGCTCAAAGTTGGTATAAAATCGTATAATCCATAAGGTTTTTGGATGTACGGGACCAACCCGCTCCAACCGGTTGGTGTTCTATGCATTTGCCAAACTACATCTCCTATACTTTTATTGGCGCCACCGATAAAATACAAGGTTTTACCATCGGGCGAAAACGTTGGCGCGTAATGGTGTTCTATCAGCAATTTTTGCCCAATCCATTTGCCATTTTTATATTCAAAATATTTCACCCGCAGATTTTTCCCGCTGAACCAGGCATCGTTTACACAATAATAAAACGAAGTACCATCCGGTGAAAAGGCAACACGATCCAATGAGAAAACCCCACTACCGGTTACTAATAAATCCGGGGCAAATTTTACAGGCTTATCGCCCGGAGGGATTTGACCAAGATAAGCATGGGTGCTGCTCCAGAAATGGGCTTGCTGGCTCATGCATACGCTTGATATGGCTAATAAAACAATGGATAAAAAGAGTAGTTTACTCATTGGTTGTAATGTGCTTATTAATATTCACGCAGACCGCAAACTTTTTACAGGCTTTTTAAACATGGCAATTCTTTTTATTGAGTAAGTGTTAAATTGGCAAAGTCGTCACTTAGCGGTGGAGACGTCCATAAACCAATCATCCCATCTTTACGGTTGTTTAGTAACTTGACCTTCAGGGAAGCTTTCTCTGAATGATCGACATAAATTGTTATCCAATCATCTTTCACAACGATTGTTGCATGAAACCAATCATTAGGATTGGGAACGGGGTCGACCGCATTTTCATAAACCAGTGGATGTTCCTTTCGCAACCTGACATAATCATAGTCGGGAATGCTCATATATTGTACCGACCACTTCCTTCGCAGGGTATCGGCATGCCGAAAATTAAAGGGCCTAAAATATACCACATCATAAGTTGCAGTATCCGGTGCGTGGAAAGCTATCCCCAAAAAGCTTTGCAGAAAAACATCTTTTCCGCGCAAATCAACCTCAATGGTGCCTTGTTTAAAATCAACCCCTTTTAACCATACAATCCCTTTGGTTGATATTGCCTGTTTCTGCCTATCAATCACCTGCGTTTGCTGGCCCGGTGTGGTTACCAGTTTATTATCTTTCAGCAATTGAACCAGGTTATAATGCTTGCTTTGCTGGGCGCCGGCAGTAAAAACGCAGCATGTAAATGATACCAGTAATGCGAATATTTTAATAAATGATAGTTGTATCTTACTCATCGAAAAACCTTTATGTTAGCTTTGTATAACAAATTTATATAGAGTTACAAAGCAGGGCAATTCATTTTACATTCAAGTTTTTTCAAGTTGTATCTTTTTGAAAAACAGCCGATTATGACAACAGCATTTTTATTCTTTCAGCAACAAATTTACAATACAAAATGCCGCTGTAACAGATACGGATTTGATGCGTCTGCTTATATAACTGATCTTCAGAAATTCAAGGCCATTATTAAATGAATGCTTCTGATATAAAACAATTATTGATCATTATTGAACGACAGCTCGATTGGGGTGGCGCGTCTACCTGGCAAAGCAAGGATTTTGAAATCCTTAACGAACTCATTTTAGAAAAAACCAGGGTTTCACTTAGTGCAAGTACATTGAGAAGAATATGGGGGCGGGTAGAATATAACCACCTGCCAAGCACTACCACCTTAGATACGCTGGCCAGGTTTGCCGGGTTTGAAAACTGGAGAACATTTGCCCGTCAAAATCCCGCTACTGAAGCAAATCCAAAAGAGATGGAACACCTGGTAGCTAAGCCCAAACAAGAGCATGGATGGCGGTTAAAAATAGCACTGGTTATTATTGCTGTTATTACCATCAGCCTGGTAAGTATGTATGTTAAGAAAACACCTGCATCGCTTACAAAGAGCACTTTTTCATTTGACGCGCATACTGTTACCCGGACAATTCCCAACTCAGTAGTTTTTAACTATGATGTTAAAACTAATCCAAAAGATTCTGTTTTCATTCAACAATCCTGGGATCCGGGAACACGTGTACTGATAGATAAAAACCTGCACCAGTATACCTCAATTTATTATGTGCCCGGATTTTATCATGCTAAACTTGGTATAAACAACAAAGTGGTGAAAGAGCGTATGTTATTAATACCCACCAACGGCTGGCTTGGCTTGATCGCTCATCAGCCGGTGCCTGTTTATTTAAGTCCTGATGAGTTTATCAATAAGGATAAGTTACAGTTGCCTATATCGGCTATCAACCAAAAAAATATCGCTCTTAGCCCACAGCCGCCCATGGTTGAATTTTATAATGTTGGCAATTTTATCCCTGTTTCCCTTAAAGATTTTTCATTCAGGGCTGAAGTGAAAAACGATTACCATGATGGCGCTGCTGCCTGCCAATTTTTGCAGATCATCCTTTTCACAGACAACACGCCGGTAATCATCCAGCTATCGGCCAAAGGCTGTGTATCCAACCTGAGTTTGTTAAACGGTCGTTATTTTGTTTCGGGAAAGAACACTGACTTGTCTGGTTTTGGTGCCGATCTTTCTCAATGGGTTAAAGTTAGCTGCCGTAGTGTTCCGGGTAAGATCCAATATTACGTTGATGATAAATTAGTTTACGAAACTCCGTTACCCCTATATAATGAAAACATAGTTGGCATGGCTTATAGTTTCCAGGGTACAGGGTCTGTACGCAACATTAACCTGGATGGCCACGATAAAACCGTATTCAAAGCCTTTTGACTACCGTTTTATTCCATAATAAGCACTTTGTTTCCGTTCTTTCTTCTTACCCATAAAATGCCTCCGCCTTTTTCGAGCGTGGTCCAGGTGTAGCCCTCACCATCTGCAGTGTCCTTTAAAGCACTATCATTTAACAGAATAGCCGATGGCCGGGTTTTTAGTTTAATTTCTTCCGTCCCATCATTATCATAGGTGCGGTAGTAAAGGCGTACTTTATTGGTATCGGTTTTATTAAAATCGACACTCAGGAATTTTTTAAAGTGATCTTTATAATCTGCCTGCTGAATGACTGATGTGCTGGCAATAATATGATTTTCAACAGGCGCTAAAACCGGATAGGTGGCCATAGCCCGCAAGTAATGTCGTACATAGTCACCATAACCATCAGTAAGCCAGGGCTCATCGGTGGGGAAACAATTTTTACCGTCAAAATCAACCATATAAGTGGCCCAGTTAAGTTCTCTTATCGCATTTTTATAAAGGGAAGTATCGCCACTTAGCGATCCATACAACAGTTCGTCCGCAGCTTGCCTGGAACTATGGCTATTAGCCGGAACCGGGTAAATGGTCTGTTCGTTGGTAACTACCACACCATATTTTTTCCATTGCGTGTTGGCAAAATTGGTGTGCACCCAGTTAATGATATTTTTAACCTGCAATTTCCAGTCGGGAAAATACTGTGGATGCTCCATCATATACCTTGCACAGGTCATGGCGTTTATCTGCGTTTGACTCCACTCTGCTACATCTTCAAAAAACGGTCCCCATTTATTAGTCTGGACAGGATATTTTTTAAGCCAGACCAGGATTTTACCTGCAGCAATTTTGTAAGCTGTTACGTTGCCTTTATTGAGTTGTATGAGGTCAAGAAACATTTGCAGCGTTCCTGTAAGGTTGCTGGTATAACAAGCGGTATCAATTGACCTGCCTTCGCTTTTAGTCTGCAGGTTCAGCAAAGGCGTTTCACCAGTAAATACATTTATTTTGAACGGCAGCGGCGAGTGTTCATTATTGCCGGTTTTTACGTTAGCGGCAAGTGTGTTTGCGATCTTGATAGCCGCGTCCAGAAATACGGGGTCATTTTTTATTTTATATACATGGATCAGTTCCAGGCCAAATGAACCTGCTTTGTCAGGCTGCGCTATATCTTTACCATTACGCATATCACCATCATATATCCCCGAATAGATCAGCGTATTATAAGGAAAGGGGATGTCAGGCCATTTGCAATTGGATGGTGATAAGCCATGCGTTAAATAGTAGCCTGCCAGAAAATAGATATTCGATTTTATGTTTTCATCTCCTGTATAGGCATATAATAACCGCCAGGAGGAAATTGCCATCATAAACTGGTCGCCACCGATGCCACGCGGGTCATCCATATTTTTATTCCATACCTGGTGGTTCATATAATAAGGCAGCCCGTTTAAATCCCTGCGCATGTTAAACCAAAAGCTCCATATAGTATGCAGGTTATGGTCATAGGCTATAGCCGGATCGGGATTAAACCAGGGTACAATATTGCCGCTTTTATCGGTTTGTATAGGGTGATAAACAAGCATTTCTCCCTGTTGTGCAAACACACTAAGTTTAGCAAAAGCAATAAACAGGATAATAATGGCTTTTTTCATCATGACTTTTTAGGTGTAGCAGATAAAATAATAATAACTGGCGTTCAGGTTTTATAAACGGCTAAAGTTAATAGAATAATTTAATAAGGTTTAGTAATAACCAACAGGCTAATTATCGGGATTGTAAACCCTGGCCTGCAATTTGGCCGGCACAGGGTTTTGAAGCGGAACGCATTTTTAATGATAGATTTCGTTGGATTAATCACCGATTTTCTTTTACATTTATTTATCCCCCTTATCAAACCTGAATTTAATATTGAATCGATTATGGAAATAGAACCAGAAAATAAAAATGCGCTAAGCAGACGGCAGTTTATAAAAAAAGCATCGGTTATCTCGGCTTTTATGATCGTTCCGCGGTTTGTGTTGGGCGGGCGCGGATACACTCCTCCAAGCGATCTGATCACGCTTGGATTTATTGGTACGGGCAAACAGGCCGGGGGTTTAAAGGGGTCGTTTTTAGATACCAATGAAGTAAAGATCATTGGGGCAGCGGATGTTTATGGTACCAAATTGCAACAGTTTGCAAATCAGGTTAATCAATATTATGCTGCCAAAGTATCGCAAAGCCAATATGCAGGTTGTGCCACATACGCTGATTTCAGGGACCTTTTGGCACGAAAGGATATTGACGCGGTAGTTATAGCCGTGCCCGACCATTGGCACTCCGTAATTGCTATCCTGGCTGCAAGGGCGGCAAAGGATATTTATTGCGAAAAGCCATTATCATTAACCATAGATGAAGGCAGGGCAATGGTAACAGAATCCCGCCAACATAAGCGGGTATTCCAAACCGGTAGCATGCAGCGCTCATCGGCCGAATTCAGGCAGGCTGTGGAACTGGTGCGCAACGGATATATTGGTGAGATCAAAACGATAAAAGTGAACGTTGGATCGCCGCCTATCCCCTATAACCTGCCAGCCGAACAATTGCCCGCCGATCTGAACTGGAATTTTTGGCTGGGGCCAAATTCACCGCAGGTTTATAACCATAACCTGGCACCGGGTTTGGCTGATGATTTTTGGGCGCACTGGCGCGATTATAAAGAGTTTGGTGGTGGCGGTATGACCGATTGGGGTGCGCACATGTTTGATATTGCTCAATGGGGATTGGATATGGATAGCAGCGGGCCGGTAATGATAACACCTCCCGACCAGGACCATCCTTTTTTGACCTACCAATATGCCAATGGCATCACCATGACGCATGAACCGGCAGGCAATCAGGGTTTGACATTTGTTGGCACAGAGGGAACTGTACACGTAGAGCGTGGAACATTAGTAACAAACCCAGCATCGTTAAAGGATAAACTTATCGGGCCCAATGATAAACATGTTTACCATAGCGAGAATCACTATGAGGATTTCCTGCAGGCGATCCGAAACCGTACAAAGCCTATTGCCGATGTAGAGATTGGCCATCGCACGGCTACAGTTTGCAATCTTGGGAATATAACTTACGAATTGAAACGGCCATTAAAGTGGGATCCACACAAAGAAGTGTTTAACGACGCGGAGGCTAATAAGTTAAGAGGAAGAGAAATGAAGAAGGAATGGATTGTATAGCCATTTTTTTAAATTTCCAGTTAACAAAAAAGCGGATAATAATTAACTATCCGCTTTTTTCCAATCTAACAGGATATTATTAGTGACCCATTTTAATCCAGATACATCAAATTCCATTTCCTGCGCGCCACTTTCATAAAACTCAGCTTGTACGATCATTTTTTTAGCCGTTTTTAAACGGGCAACAAATTTCGAAGCTGGGGTCCAGAAACAAAATTGTAGAACTGCCATCCGAAGGCCACCAGCACTAAATTTCATAGGTGCATCTCCATCAAATTTCACGTTTACACTATGCTCTTCATAAATTTTTACTTTTTACGCAGACGGAAAACCAAAAGATCTGTAAGGTTTATTCTTTTTAAAAAAGATCAATAAGGCTGGCCAGGTAAATTTTAAAATGCCTGACACCGAATAAAATTAGCTATTTACTGAACCCAACTAATCTGTGTAAGGTTCCCGGATCGTAGATATGCCCTCCCTTTATTACTACAGTTACATTGCGGATATCCCTTATATTTTTTAACGGATCGCCGTCTACAATAATAATATCGGCCTGTTTTCCTTCGTCAATTGAGCCTGTGCTTTTATCCAGGCTCATCACTTTGGCGGGCGTAATAGTGGCTGTTTGTATGGCATCTGCCGGTGTAAGTCCTGCCTGTACGTATAGCTCCAACTCGCGGGCAACACTGAAACCCGGGAAACCCTGATCCGTTCCGGCAACTATGGTTACTCCTGCATCGTGCAGTTTCTTTACAATAACCAACAGGCTTTGATAAAGCGGTTTAAACTTTTTTGCCCCGGCGGTATCCTGCCCGGTGTTTTTTAATAAAGCCTGCAATGGTAACGGCAGGGTATAAAATGCCGGTTCCATTATGGTGATATCATCCTTGATTGAGCGGAAAGACATCTCGAAAACCCCTACAGTAGGATCGATCACCACATTATGTTCTTTAATAAAATTGATAGCCGCTATACTGACAGGATCATTGAAATCTATAGAACGGTCCTTATTCCGTTTCATGATGGAATACACATATTGTACGTGGTTCACCTGGTTCATTCCCGAATCAACTCCTTGTTGTAAGGTCATCCCATTGGGGATGTGCCCTGTAACTGTCAGCCCTAACCTATGGGCCTCATCACATATCGCTTTTACTATGGCCGGTTTTACCGAGCTATAGATTTTTATCTGCACAAAGCCATTTTCTTTGTAGCGGTCAACAGCCTTTATCGCTTCTACTTTGGTATCCGCCTGGATAATGCCCAAAGCATATTGCCCCTTGCCGTCAATAATACCGGCCTTTAATATTTCGGGTCCTAAGCCTTTACCCTGATCAATAGCATCCTTAATGGAATTGATAAAGTTAAACTCGTTACCACAATCGCGCACGGTGGTTACACCCGCTGCCAGGTAAGCAGGCCCCCATTCGGCTTGTCCAAAGTGGGCATGCATATCCCACAAACCAGGCAGCAGTACTTTACCTTTTGCATCAATTATTTTTGCCCCGGCAGGGATATTTACATCACCATTTTTACCAATCTTTTTGATAATACCATTTTCAATAAGCACAACTGCATCTGGTATCGTCTTTTCGTTCACCACATCAATTACTGTTCCGCCTTTTATAGCGATCAATTTTTCACCCGCGCTTTTTATGGATGCCGATTTGGTAAACAGGCGCATACTATAAGTAGCAGTTTTACCTATTAGCGTTGATAACAAGGCCTCGTAAGGCTCACGCACCGCTTCAAATTTGTCAAATTCAGCATCGTTGGTGATAATACATATTACCTGGTTTTGCTTATCTGTCCATACAAATTCATTACCCCAGATAAGGCCGCCGATGGTGTATCTTTCCAATATCAGCGGCTTATTATTATAGGTTAGCGTATCGGCACCGTCCCTTTTTATTTGCACAGACCCCACAGGCAATGTGTTGATACTGGCTGGTTCGTGATGCTTTTTCCAATATTGTATCAATACTTGCTGAACTACCGTGGGAGCATAGCCAGCAATAGGAAAGGTAAGGGGCTCTATCTTTTTATCATAAATAGAATCATCCACCCTGATATGTGCCTGGCTACCGTTAATTTTTATCGAGTCGTTTATTGTTGCACCGCGGGCTACCTTACCTTTGATATTTAACATCAGAGGATCCAAAACCGGATTTACCCTCAATTCGGCCTTTAAAGGTACCGGCGAGCCGCGATCGACAAACTTGAAATCGACAGTATAGGTCTTGGAATCTTTATTATTTGTGATATAGTATGTTTCTTTCCCAATATGCTGCTCAAATTTATGCAGGAGAAAAGTACCGCTATCGGAAACAGTATTTTGCGCATAGGCATTAATAATCAAGGCTGATAAAAGGATGGAAAGTAAATATCGTTTCATAAGTTCAGGATAAATGTCAATACGTAAAGTTATTATTTATTTAATATGTAGTGCAATTGAATATATTGTTCGCGGGTTAAATCATCTTAATTATGCCTTATTTGACACTGTGCGTTGGGTTCCCCTCTTGAGAAGGGCGAGGGTTGTGTCCTTTTATATCAGGCTACCAACACACCCCTCCCATAACACTGCCCAACACGCTCCCTCTCAAGACGGGAGTATTAAGACACTATTATCTGAATTATTAAAACTTCAATCATACCGCACGTTATTTTATTATGGTGAATATAATCAGGCTATTAAACCATTTAAAAAATCATCGTAAGGCGATTGCTGACTATGAAGGTGAGCATTATGAATTGATAAAAATCAAGTGCTTTTACAATCGCTCGCCATGCTGACTTATATCCAGGCCAATTTCCTCTTCTTCCTTAGAGACGCGAAGCGGCGAGATCATATCGGCAATCTTTAATAGCAGCAATGAGCCGAAGAATGAAAAAATAGATACTGCAACTAATGCCACACACTGCACATAAAACAAATGGGTTTGGCCAAAGAACAAGCCGTTCCCGGTTGTGTTAGCAGCATTCACGTTCTGATTGGCGAATACCCCCGTTAGCAGCATCCCAACCATACCACCTACACCGTGGCAGGGAAATACATCCAACGTATCATCGATTGATGTACGGGTGCGCCATTCAACCACCAGGTTACTTACTACGGCCGATATGATACCAATTGCCAGCGAGTGCGGGATAGTTACAAAGCCTGCCGCCGGAGTGATGGCAACCAAACCCACAACTGCACCGATACAGGTACCCATAGCTGATGGTTTTTTGCCCCGCAGCATATCAAAAAATATCCAGGTTAACCCCGCCGCTGCTGATGCTGTTGTGCTTGTAGCCAATGCATTTACCGCCAAATGATTTGCGCCAAAAGCCGAACCTGCGTTAAAACCAAACCAACCAAACCACAATAAACCGGTACCAATTATTACGTAGGTTACACGGGCAGGTGCGTGATTAGCTTCGTTACGGCGTTTTAAATATAATGCTGATGCCAAAGCCGCCCATCCTGCAGACATGTGTACTACAGTTCCACCCGCAAAATCAAGCACACCCAACTTTGACAGAATACCATCCGGATGCCAGGTAGCATGTGCTAAAGGTGAAAAGATAAAGATGGAAAACAGACACAGGAATAATATATAGCTATTAAAGCGGATACGCTCGGCAAAAGCGCCGGTGATTAGCGCCGGTGTGATAATGGCAAATTTTAACTGGTACATCGCAAAAAGCAATAAGGGTATTGTTGGCGCCAATGGCCACGTTGCATTACCCAACATGCCTTTCATCATAAAATAGGTGGATGGATTGCCGATGATGCCATGGAACGATTCGCCAAAAGCCAGGCTAAAGCCAAATATCCCCCACATCACCGTGATGATCACCATACAAATAACACTTTGCAACATGGTAGATATCACATTCTTTTTATTTACCATACCCCCATAAAAAAAGGCAAGTCCCGGTGTCATGATCAAAACCAAAGCGGTCGACATTAACATCCAGGCTATATCCCCTGTATTAAATTTCGGATTGCCAGAATTGTGAAACTCAACCGAGGGAAACATAAAAGTCAGCAGTAAAACACCTACAATGAGGGTAAAAGGGAAATAACGTTTCATGAATGTTAGGAAAAAATTGGTTTATCTTTTGCGAGGCGCAAATTAATATTTTTCCTAAAAAACAAACGAGTAGATTTAAATTATTTAATAAATCCTAATTTTTATTGCCAATTACATAAATCTTGCCAAAATATCCGGCAAAATCCCTAAATAAATTAGCAATAATGCAATTATTGCCGAAGTGATGAGCAAATAAGGAGATGATGAAGGGTAATCGACTGCTTTTTCGGGCTTGCGCAAAAATAAATTAAGCGGGATTTTAATATAATAGAATAAAGATACTACTGTGGTTAACGCTCCTGTTATCATCAGTAATAGTAGCCATATATCATGATTTTGCTGATAAACAGAATACACTGAAGAAAACACTAATAATTTACCGTTAAAGCCGGCTGTGACAGGTAAACCGGTAAGGGATATTAATATGACGACAAATGATACCCCCGCAACCGGATATTTAAGGCCCAATCCTTTATAAGAATCCAGGTCCTCTGCCTTTGCTGTATTAGCAAAATAGCTTGCCAGCATTAACGCGCCTATATTGGCGAGGGCATAAGCTAAAAGGTAAAATATCAAAGCTGATTTTCCTTGTGTGCTAAAAGTAACCAGCGCCATTAAGGCAAAACCTGTATGCCCTATACTGGAATAGGCTAACATTCTTTTAATATTGTTTTGCCACGTGGCCGCGAAGTTGCCCGCTATCATGGTCACAATGCCGATGACCGATAAGAACAAGCGAAAATCAAATGCTGTCCATTTAGGGAAATAGATAAAAGGTATCAGAAAATTTATCAGCAATCCGAAAGCCGCGATCTTAGGTACCGTTGATAAAAACGCAGTGACCGGTGTAGGCGCCCCCTGGTAAATATCGGGAACCCAAAAGTGCATTGGCACAAAAGATAACTTAAAGCCAATCCCCACAAAAAACAATACCATTGCAAAAGAAACGGCTATAGGGTTCACCTGCAATAAGTTAGGTATCAGGTTACCGTTAAACAAATTTAACGTTCCGCCAAAACCATAAAGCAGGGATATACCGTAGAGCATAATGGCTGAAGACGCGGCCCCGAAAAGCACATATTTTAAGCCCGCTTCGCTGCTCCACCCATTTTCGGAACGATACGCCACCATTAGATAGGAAGCTATGGAAACCATTTCGACAGATAAATAGATTGATAACAGGTTAACTGACATGGTCATTAAATGCAGACCAAATATCGCGGCTATGGAGATAGAATATAAGTCTGACAATCCTTTACCATGAGCGTTGAGATCATCATCCCAATCAAAATAGAGTAAAAGAATAAACGAAAACAGGTCAATAAGCAACTTAAATACTAAGGATGTTTGATGCAGCAACAGCATTTCGCTGAAAAGGAAATGTGTCCCGGTAAGCAATAGCGGAAATTGCTCCAGGTCTTTGAAAATCACCACCAATAACCCTGCGCAAGCCAGTATCTTACACATCCATGCGGCATTTTTCCCAAACAAAAGATCTGTTACCAATACCAGGACAAATAATACAGAGAGGTAAATTTCGGGCATAAAGTAAGGGATGCTGCCCAAAACTTGGTCTAACTGGCCGGGTAAAAAAGGTAACAGATCGTTCATTATTCGCTATTGTATGATAACCGATTGGTTTTTAGGATATTTCACCTGGTATTTTAATTCTATTTTTTTATCGTCCTGCGCTTTTAATGGCAGGCTCCAGATAACTTTGCCGGTAGTTTTATCCAGTTGCCCACCAGATAACTCCTGTGTTTCCACATCAATTGAAGAGTTTTGTGAAACTGGCACCTGGTCTTCTACCAATAAACTTACAGGCTGATTTTTGCGGTTCTTTATTTCTATCTGCCAGTCACGTGTTTCTTTTTTATTAGAGCCCAGGCTTTGCCTTTCTGTAAGGTCTTTTAAGGATGTGCGGGATACTACAATATTTTTGTCAGTACCTAATGAAAGGTTCAAGGTGTCAATAGTAGCATGCACATCAATCAATGATTTGCCAATAAAAGTACCTTCAAAAAACAAGTTGGCCTCGCCTGACAAAAAATTATATTTATTCCAATCAGTCAGCTTTGCGGTTAAAAACACATCCGTACTTAATTTAGGTGCAACAACATACTGATAGCTTGCATTAATATCCAGCTGATTGATCTCCACCGTATATTGTTTACCATCGCTAGGTACAGAATAAGGATTAGCTATATTAAATTCGATATTGGTTTGATTTTCTGTTTGATCTACACCGATTGGGATAGTTGTTAAGGCTACTCCTGCTGCCTGACCCTGCAGTAAATTTTCAGAACTTATGCCACGAATATATACAGTGTTACTGCTGCCGGGCGTACCCACATCAAGAGAAGCAACCGAACCGGTTGCGTCCGACTTACGCTGTGTGGCATACCCTGTAACCACAACCTCGTTTAAACTACTTACAGATGGCTCGAGCCTTACATTTATTAGTTCGGAAGTAATAGGCAATACTTTGCCTACATATCCAATATATGAAAACTGCAATGCCTGGGCGTTACGCGGTAATTGGACAGAATAATTACCATTTACATCCGTAACAGCACCTATAGATGTACCCTTTACTTTAACTGTAGCGCCAATGATAGGCTGCCCGTCATCGCCACCGATCAATTTACCGCTAACACTTGTTACTGATCCGGCAGGTGCGGAGTAGTACATCCCAAAATTGAGGTAATAAGGATTTAATTCTGGTTTGCTTCCGCTTACTGTTGGGTTGCCTGTAGACAGGGTCAATTTAATATTTTTCCAGTCTTCGCCGCTTTGTTGTGATACGTTGGCTTTATAAGAGATACTGATGGGGCTATTTACATTTTTTGCACGGATATCATAAGTAGGGAACCAGCTTGCATTGTGCACCACATAATTCAACGTAAATTCGGTTTCCAAAGCTGCTTTTGAGGATACAGTTACCAATATATTACTTGTGGCCGTGCTGCTTCCCTTCATTATATCGGCTATTTGCTGATTATATTTCAGCAATTCGGTATTGAGAACCTCAATTTCATCATTGACCGCCTGCTCCTTTTTCCTGATATCCGCTAAGCGCTCGGTTTGAAAATCCAGGGCCTGCTTTAATTTTATAATATCGAGACCCGTATTTTGCCCGCTTACTACCTGGTTCTTTACCAGCATGTTGGACTCTTCAGCATAAATAGATAAAAAATTGCTTTTCAAGGTGATCTTATCTCTTATTGCTTTTTGTTGTGCCCTTAGATCTTCCAGGTGCTTTTGCTTAACCTGCTCATTCAGAAAATTCATTTCATGCTTAACAGATAGTATAGTAAACCCGCCATTGGCATGTACCTGTATACTTTGCACATCAATGCCGGGAGAAATATTCTCAAAAACTAATATTGATGTGCCCGTGTTTACATTTACCATTGCTGTACGTGTTACCTGTGCCCCGTTTAAAAACACAATAACTTTCTGAACTTTTGAAATGACCTTTTGATCATCCGCTTTTGCTGCTATTGTTATAAAAAAAATAGTTACAGCCAATAATAGTTTTCTAAACATGGTTTTTGATTTAAGTGAAACGATCTGTGATTTTTATACCCCGGTTTGCAGGAGTAATTAATTACCAGATGCATCACTTATCGTTTTTCCATAAAAAACTTATCAAAAAGCCATTATTTATTTAGCCCCTATAAAATGTATTAATGCCAGCACCGAATCATTTATCTTATCAAATACCAATGATGGCATTACCCCTAAAACCAATGTTAAAAGCGCCAGCGGTAAAAGGGTGATCATTTCCCTCGCATTGAGGTCAACTAACGCTGTTTTCCATACCTCGCCGCCTTTTAATGATAACGACCCAAAAAACATGCGCTGCAATGTCCACAGGAAATAAGCCGCGCTTAATAAAATACCTACCGCTCCGCAAATAGCCATCCAGTACGGCAAAGCACCGTTTACAGATGGTGATTCAAAAACCCCGATCAAGGAAAATGCCTCACCAATAAATGCCGAAAATCCGGGCAATCCCAATGAAGCAAAAAACGCGATCATGATAAAGGCGGTATATTTTGGCATCTGCGTACCCAGACCTCGGAAATTGTAAATGTCCCTGTCATGCACGCGGTTATAAACCACACCGGCCAAAAAGAACAGCATAGTTGATAAAAACCCGTGGCTTACCATTTGCATTACCGCGCCGCTGATCCCTTCTGCATTTAGCGAGGCTATTCCCAATAAAACAAACCCCATGTGTGATACTGACGAATAAGCGATCATTCGTTTCAGGTCTCGCTGGGCCAACGCGTTCAATGCACCGTATATGATGGAGATAACCCCTAACAATCCAAGCCAAAATGCACCTGATGACGCTACTTCGGGGAATATCCCCAGGCAAATACGGATAATACCATAACCACCTATTTTTAATAAAACACCTGCCAATATGATAGAGACCGGGGTGGGCGCTTCTACGTGCGCATCTGGCAACCATGTATGTAATGGCACTACCGGCACTTTAATAGCAAAGGCAATAAACAGCACTACAAAACCCACCGTTCGCGCCGGCATACCCAATAAAGTTTTATGGCCCAATACCGCGAACACGGAATCAGCATCATAATTATTAGGGTTCATCATTTGTATGATGTTGAAAGTATGATTGCCTGTTGCAGGATCTTTGACTGATAAATACAATCCGATCATCACCAGCAACATAAAAACAGACCCGAATAAAGTGTAAAGAAAAAACTTAATTGCGGCATATTCCCGGCGCGCGCCTCCCCACATTCCGATCAGGAAGTAAAGCGGCAACAACATCAATTCATAAAATATATAGAACAGGAAGAAATCAAGCGCACAAAACACACCGATAACGGCCATGTTGAGCAACAGGAAAAGACTAAAAAAGCCCTTCAGGTTACTTTTAATTTCCCAGGATGCTAAAGCGGCGATGACCATTACTACAGAGGTCATTAGTACCAGCGTAATGGATATTCCATCGATTCCCACAAAATAATCGATCTGCATTTTGCCCATGCTGCCCAGGTTAAGGTTTATCCATGGCAGTTTCTGCATAAACTGGAACTGGCTCTCGTTATTGATCCCGGCATACCCTCCACCCGTTTTAAAATGCAAGTACATTAATATACTGATGGCTAATTGCACCAGCGTTGCAACAAGGGTAATGTATTTAAAACTTGCACGCCAGGCGGATGGCAGCAGCAAAATAAGCAAGCCAAACAGCAAAGGTGTAAATATGAGCAGTGATAATATGTTCATCAGGTCCAGATCAGTATTTTTAAAATAAACAAGGCCAGTATAACCGCCAGCATGCTAAACAAATAGTATTGTATTTTCCCGCTTTGGAAATTGCGGACAAAATTCCCGATACCCAAAACTATTGATGCCAGTAAACTTAATATGCCGTCGACAATATTCTTATCGGTCCACGCTGCAATAACAGATAAGCCAATACCTATTTGCTGCAGCAAATGTATAAAACCATCAATGATATTACCATCAAACCATTGGGCGGCTTTGCTTAAACCCAATACAGGTGTTACTACGTAGCGATCATAAAACCTGTCAATATACCATTCGTGATAAGAGAATCTAAACAGGGAGCCAGTTTCTGGGAAAGGTAATGCCTTTTGCCTTACATAAACAGCGTATGCCCAATAAATGATAAGTATACTTAAAATATTTACCCCTGCCGGGATAATGGTATGATAAATATTGACCCTGTCGAGACCGTCACTACGGGTAAAGCCATTGAACAACCAGGCATGTTCATATAAAACAGGGTTGATTGAAAACAGCGGAAATAAACAGCCAATTGCCAGAAATATTAATGGCACGCGGTATTGCCACCCCCCATCGCTGATGTGCAATTTAATTGCCGGATTAACTTTTAAGAGTCTAAACTCGCCAAAAAACACTTTGACTATCAATCTCGCTACGTAAAAAGCCGTAAGCCAACTGGTAACCAATGCGCCAACAGGCACCAACTTATATAACCAGCTTTTGCCTTCGGCCCAATCAAAAGCTTGTATCAAAATCCCATCTTTAGAGAGATAACCAGATGTAAGCGGCAAACCAACCAATGCAAGGCCACCTATAACACATGCTATAAAGGTGAGCGGCATCTTTTTACGCAGGCCGCCCATGTACAGGATATTTTGCGGGTCGATATCCAACTGGTATTCATCTTTAATATGTTGTACCTCGTGTATCACAATACCTGCCACTAAAAATAAAAGGCATTTGAAAAAGGCATGTGTTGCCAAGTGAAACAAGGATGACGCATAGGCGCCAATGCCCATTGCCATTACCATAAAGCCCAATTGTGATATGGTAGAATAAGCCAGGATGCGTTTCAAGTCATTTTGAGTGAGTGCTATGGTAGCCGCCATAAAAGCGGTAAAACAACCTATTGCCGCAAGTACTACCAGTTCTGAACTGTTAAACAAGGGGTAAACCCTGCCTAACAAAAACACACCCGCGGCCACCATGGTTGCCGCATGAATGAGGGCGGAAACCGAAGTTGGCCCTTCCATGGCATCGGGCAGCCAGGTATGTAAAGGAAACTGGGCGGATTTAGCAGCAACGGCTAATAGAATACCTGCGAAGGCTATGTATTGATATATAGCCGGAAGCTGAAACGTATGACTGATGGCCCCGTTTATGCCGGGCATTGAATTGGTGTTAAGTACCCATAAACCATCCTCTATTTTTGAATTACTTACCAGGTTACCTAACCCGAACAGGTTGTCCAGATCAAAAGTATGGTACATGGTGAACAATATGGCAATAGCAATCAGTAAACCAATGTCTCC
>JAQBOK010000084.1 GCA_028288085.1 Mucilaginibacter sp. | reverse complement strand
AACTATAGTCGGAAAAATATCCGGTACAGTTATTGATTCCGCAACTAAACAGCCAGTGCCTTATGTGCCTGTAAGTATATATCGCAGCGGCGGCAAATCGCCTATCAACGGTGTTTTAACTGATGATAAGGGTAATTTTAAAATTGATAATATCCATCCCGGAAATTATAAAATTACACTGGCATTTATGGGATATAATCAAAAAACTGTTGACCCTGTAACCACCACTGATTCAAAACCAGATAAGAATATGGGAAGTGTGTTATTTTCTGCGAGGGCAAACGCCTTGAAGGAAGTAGCCATTACCGGCACTGCCAATATTGTTGAAAATAAAATTGACAAGATTGTTTATAATGCCGAGAAGGACCTTACCGCGGCAGGTGGCAACGCAACCGATGTATTGCAGAAAGTACCTTTGGTGGCTGTTGATATTAACGGAAATGTATCCTTACGGGGAGATGGCAATGTGCGTGTACTGATCAATGGTAAACCTTCAGGCGCTACGTCTGCAAGCTTATCAGATGTATTGAAAACCATACCTGCCGACCAGATCAAAAGCATAGAGGTGATCACGTCACCATCAGCAAAGTATGATGCCGAGGGTACTGCGGGTATTATCAATATCATCACCAAGCAAAAAAACGTTTCGGGTTTCAGCGGATCGGTAAGCGGTGGAGTAGGTACACGTCAAAACAATGGCAACATTAACCTTAATTATAATAAAAACCGTTTTAGCCTGGGTATTAATGCCGGTGGTAACCTTACCTGGCCACAAACCTCGTTAACTACCTTTGACCAAACTATTAATACACCAGCCTTTACTACCCCATCCGGAGGAAAGCAACCAGCTACAGACCTGCAGAACCTTAACTACTCAAGCAGCAGAATCAAAAGAAATGGCGCAATAGGCTCAATAACTGCGGGTTATGAATTTAATGCTTTTAATAGCATCAATAGCACACTCAGACTTAATAGCGGTGGTTTCAATATTACAGGAATGGGAAAATATAATCAAACCAATTTTCTTGATCAGTCTTTAAACGAAGCTTATACAGGCAACACCACCTCACATAACCATTTTGGTGGATTTGACTGGAATGTTGATTATACCCACAAATTTAAAAAAGAAGGAGAAGAACTTGACATATCTGGTCAGTGGAGTCATAGCGTGATTACTACAGACTATAGCAATTTGTTTAGCGCAGTTAACCCAAGTCAGCAGGGCGATAATAACGGTAAGAATAATGAATACACTTTCCAGGCCGACTATACTATACCTTTAAGCAAAGTATTAAAACTTGAAGCTGGTGGTAAAACCATTCAAAGGCGCATAAATAGCGTGTATGACATTTTCGACACAGATAATTCCGGAGGCAATGCTGTAAGGGATTCACTCAACTCGAACTTATATGATTATACGCAGAACGTATATGCAGGCTACGCCGTATTAACTTTTACACTTCCAAAAAGCTATTCAATATTGGCAGGCAGCAGGTTTGAAGAAACCCGTATAAAAGGCGATCCCCAGGACCCGTTTCAGAATGCAAGCAGCACACTTTTTCAGAACTTGCAGCCATTTACATCAAATTACTCAACTTATATACCGAGCCTGACCATACAAAAAGCATTTGGCAACAATACGATAAAGTTAACTTATAGCAAGCGTATTCAAAGGCCGAGTCTTACATTTTTGAATCCTTTTATTAACCGCAGCAGTATTCAAAATCAATCTGTAGGTAACCCAAATTTGGGTCCAGAAACCTCGCAAACTGTTGAGTTGAACTATAATACTTTTATAAAGACATCGGTACTCAATTTCTCGGTATATTATAAGAAAACCAATAACCTGATAGAAGGTATCGCTAAACCATTAGTTGAAGAAATAGGTACAGATACAGTTAAGGGCACACGTACAACATATTCCAACGTGGGCAGCAATAATTCTATTGGAGCAAGCTTTTTTGGTTCTATCAACCCCATCAAAATATTAACCATCAGGGGTAGTGTAAATGCTTTTACTTATAACCCAACTCCCTCTGGTGTATTTGCAAGTTCAGCATCTTCAACGGGAACGTACCTCCAATACACTGCTTTTGGAAGTGCATCTGTAACCTTGCAAAGCGGTTTTATAGCAGAAGCGTTTGGATTCACCAATTCTCCGCGCAGAACTATACAAGGCACCAACCCGGCATTTGGTATTTATGCGTTTGGTATAAGGCAACAGTTTATGAAAAAGAAAATGTCTATCGGTATCAACACTGTTCAGCCGTTTTCAAAAAACAAATATTTCAACCAGGATATAAAGAGCGCGACACTTGTTCAAAGCAGTTCTACTGCATTTCCATTCCGTTCTGTAGGTATTACATTTAGCTATAGCTTTGGTAAGCTTACCTTCAGCAATCCGCAGCAACAGAAAAAAGGTGTTAATAATGATGACCTGAAACAAGGCGACTCTGGATCACCGGCAGGTGGTACCGGCGGTGGAAGATAATTTAATTGACTGCTATGCAGATTTCAAATGTGCAGATGGATTAACCCATCTGCACATTTTTGTTTGAACCAGCTTAATTACCGCAAATTATTCCGCGTTTACATCAATACCTATCTGCTTAAGCAACAATGATGCATTGAAGGTTTTACACTCACCGTGTTTGATCTTGTAATCAAACAACATCTCTCCTTCTTTTACCTGGATGTCAAAATAAAAGTTGCGAATGTAATCAGGGTATTCTTTTTCTAATTCTGCTATCTGCAGATCATGGGTGGCTACCAGCCCTACCCCTTTCTTGCGTATCAGTTGCTTTATAACGGCTTTTGAGCCAAGATATTTATCAACCGAATTAGTACCCCGCAGCATCTCATCAATCAGAAAGAAAACTTTGGTGTCGCTTTCAACTGCAGTCAGCAACATTTGCAAACGGTCAAGCTCCGCTTTGAAGGTTGATGTACTTTCATTCAGTGAATCTTTAATTCGCATGTAGCTTAATATGGTAACTACCGATACCTGCATTGATCCGGCGCAAACCGGCGCGCCGCATAGTGCCAATACGGTATTGATACCGATGGTTCGCAAAAAGGTACTTTTGCCGGCCATGTTTGATCCGGTGATGATATCTATCCTATAAGCATCGTCCAATTCGTAGTCGTTATCAACGCGATTGTCTTCGTTTATCAATGGATGAGCTAACCGGGCAGCCGTTACAGTATAGCCTGTGCCATCGGCAATAACAGGGAGGCACCAGCCTGGATAATTAATGCGTAAACTTGCCAGGCTGATAAGCGCTTCATACTCCGCGATAACATCAAAGGCTGCTTCCAGGCTTTCCTGGTTTGCTCTTTTCCAGTTTTCAATGGCGATGATCTGGCGGATGTCCCAAAGCAAAAACAGGTTCAGGAAAAACCCAACCAGCATGTTTAAATGGTAGTTGAGCTTATTAATCAGTTCAGATAACTCTTTTATACGGGCTGATGTGTGCCCGTTTTTTATACTTAGAGCCAATGCATTTGCATATCCAGACCGCCAGGATTCATTCTCAATCTTTTCAAACACACTAGCATACCGGCCCAGTATATCTCCAATCTTACCTGCAATCAGGTCGGCTTTTTTAATATACATCGCTTTGGAAAAAACAATACCTATGTTAATCAGTCCAATCAGCACAGCAACAGGCCTGGCAAGGGGGTAAAAATAGGTTAGCACAATAGCGGCAAGCAGTAAATAGGGCGCCACCTTAACATACTTGTTCAGCCACGTTTCGCCGCTAAGGTTTAATGGTGTACGTAAATAAGCGAAAAGCTGCCGAAACTGATCGCTGGTTTGTTTTATCGAAAACAACAACCGGGCTTGCATATCCAGTTTCCAGTCATTTTTTTCTGCAAGTTCCTGAACCGCTTGCTGGCGCGATAAAATAACCTCCTTTTTGGAAGGTCCCTGCAACCATTCCGCTATCCTGATGATGCCTGGTGTGGTAGCCGCACGATTTAGGAGTTGAAACAGGGAAGCGTTGCCGAATATATCCAGATCGGCAGTATAAAAATGTTTTTCATCGATAAACCCGCTTCCGTTATCATAAATATTTGAGCGGGACCGAATGCTTTCCAATTCATTCTCATTTACCTTTTTGAGATCCTGAAAGTATTTTTTCAAACTATCAAACCGGCTTTGCCGGGATACCAGCCATGCAAACCCCAAAGCAAGCACAATAAAGGCAAGCAGCAATATTACCGTATTATTAAAAACGATGGCAAAGTATACCGACAGGATAAGCAGGCCAAAAACACTTAATCGTAACAGGGAGTAAGTGTTGGCCAGTTTCTGGTATTTATCCGCCTGCACCCCGGCGTTTGAAACCCTTGAATTATAATTATTGATAATATCCTGCTCCATTTGGTTTGTTTTAAGGTTGAAATGTTGTAAAGTTGTAAGGTTTTTTGCAAGAATAGCTTTTTTATAAGTTCAATAATACATTTAATCGTAAGTGATTGCGTTTTCATAACATTTCAACCTTAAAACCGCACAACTTTACAACAACACCATATGAAGATCATCCTGCTGATAGTTGGCAAAACAGAAGACGCTTATTTGAAAGAAGGAATTGACAAATACCTGAAACGGCTAAAGCACTATACAAAAATAGAGGTAGTGGAAATCGCGGAGCTCAAAAACACTAAAGCACTGACCCAGGAGCAGCAAAAAACAAAAGAAGCGGAACTGATACTTAAAAAAACAGCTGCCACAGACCATATAATTTTGCTGGACGAAAAAGGGATGGAACTATCATCGCCCCAATTTGCTGCTTTTATTGATAAAAAAGCTGTTGGCCCGGTAACCAATCTGGTTTTTATTGTTGGCGGACCTTATGGTTTTGATCAATCTGTTTACCAGCGGGCAAACGATAAAATATCCCTATCGCGGATGACATTCTCACATCAAATGGTGCGCTTATTTTTTGTGGAGCAGCTTTACCGCGCTTTTACTATAATTAAGGGTGAGCCTTATCATCATGAGTAGGGCGAAAGGGAGGTGAGTGGGCGAGTAGTGAGTGGTGAATAGTGAATGGCAGAAAAGGTAAATACGGAAGATAATTTCAATTATTTGGTTGATTTATGCTTTTGTCTTTCATGCTTTTACCCTTTACCTCTAAAGTAAATTAACTAACTTTGCCGCATGTCAGCAGGTCACGATCATTCGCACGCTCATTCTCACGGTCATCATCACCACGATCATGCCCCAAAGCTTGACCATTTAAATACCGCTTTTATTGTCGGTATTATTTTAAATTCCGCATTTGTAGTACTCGAAGTGGTAATGGGTTTATGGAGCCATTCACTTTCTTTATTAACGGATGCTGGTCACAACCTGAGTGATGTTGCGGGCCTTGCTCTTGCGTTGCTTGCCTTTAAACTAACCAAAGTAAGTTCCAATAGTGAGTATACCTATGGTTATAAACGCTCCACTATTATTGTATCTTTTTTTAACGCTTTGGTGCTGTTTATAGCGGTAGGCTTTATCGGTTATGAAGCTGTAATAAGATTTTTACACCCCGAAGTCATTGCCGGGGGCACAATGGCCTGGGTAGCATTTGCAGGAATAGGTATTAATGCGGTTACTGCATGGCTTTTTGTTAAAGATAAAGATACAGACCTAAATATTAAAGGCGCTTACCTGCACATGGCGGTTGATGCCATCGTATCGTTTGGCGTTGTTATATCCGGGTTGATCATTTATTTTACCCATATATACTGGATAGACAGCCTGGTAAGTTTGATAGTTGCTGTAGTAATATTGAAAGGTACCTGGAGCCTGTTAAGCGATAGCCTGAGGCTTGAAATGGATGGCGTACCGAAAGAGATGGATGTTGAAAAAATAAAACTGGAGCTAATGAAAGCTAAAGGAGTTGTTGATGTGCACCATATTCATGTGTGGGCATTAAGTACTACTGAAAACGCTCTTACGGCCCACTTAGTGATTGACCAGAAAGCAACCTCTTCATTTGATAGTATCAAACACGATCTGAGGCACCGCCTGGAGCATTTATCCATTAGCCACAGCACTTTTGAACCGGAGTTTGCCGATGAGAAATGTTTGCAGGTAGATTGTTGATATTCCTAAATACCATGAAAGGTTATGCCAAACAAGTTTAGCATAACCTTCTGTTTTTTTATTTCTTCTTTGCTTTTGCCTTTTTAGGAGCGGCAGGTTCTTCTGCCGGCTCAGTTGCTTTAGCCGGTTTAGGTTCTTTTACAGGCTTCACCGGTTCAATTTCTGCAACCGATTCTTCGCTTATAACTTCGGTTGATTCAACCTCGCTGAATAAAGGCATATCCTTGATGATATGATACCAGGATACGATCTTTTTCATATCAGAGGCATACACTTTTTCTTCATCATGATCTGGCGCCACTTCTCTGAAAAGTTCCCGTAAGTGCTTACTATCAGCTTTAGCTTCAGGAACATTTTTGACACTTTTCATGCGTTCCAGAACATCAATTAGTTTGATATCCTCGCCATCGCCAAAAATGGTGATCTCATCCAACGCCGCTATTTTAGCAGTTGACAAATTGGCAACCAGTTTGGTTTTTTGCGCATCAAGACTTTCCAAAATAAATCCGGTTTTGTTTTGCGCTAACGCTTTCCATAAACCCGACTTTCCTGATACCGCTACAATTCCACGTAAATTCATTCTGTTTAGTTGTAAGTTATAGGTTGCAAGTTGCAGGTCGTTATTTATACAACCTAAAACTCACAACTTTCAACAATTAATCTTCTATTACCTCGATACCTAAAATCTTATCGCCCTGGCGAATCTCATCCACTATATCAACATTTTCAACCACCTTACCAAACACGGTATGGTTTCTGTCTAAATGAGCTGTATTAGCACGGCTGTGGCAAATAAAGAATTGTGAGCCACCTGTATTGCGGCCTGCGTGAGCCATTGATAATACGCCCCGGTCATGATATTGATTTTCTCCCGTTAATTCGCAGTCGATCTGGTAACCCGGACCGCCAGCGCCAGTACCGGTAGGATCGCCGCCTTGTATCATAAAATTAGGTATTACCCTATGAAAGGTTACATTATTGTAGAACCCTGAAGCAGCCAGTTTTTTAAAATTAGCCACAGTGTTAGGAGCGTCCTTGTCGTAGAATTCTACGGTCATGTCGCCCTTTTCAGTTTTAATTATTGCTTTACTCATTTTTAATAATTTATAGGGAGTGCAAAGGTAATAAAAAAGGAGAAAGGAAAAAGGGCAAGGTAAAGGGTGAAAGGTGAAGGGTGTGTGTATAAAGGAGAGGTGAAGGATGAAACGCCAAAGGTGAATTGATCGGCTTATTATAGTTATGAAGGAAAAAAGCCACTATTCCATTTACATTTATCAATCTATATCCATAATAGCTTCCACAATTATTCGTTATTTTTGGAAATGAAGCGCATTCAAAAAAATATTTCAACCCTTTTCTTTTGCCTTTTACCTTTCGCTTTTTGCCTTTTACCTGCGCTTTCAAGGGCCGCTTCTATTCTTATACCAATGGATGAGGAGCAAAAGGATCACTTAAAATCTTATGGTATCGCTTTCTGGACGTTAAAGAATGGTGAAGAAGTGGACTGGCTGCTGAACTACCGTGGCGGGAGTTTTATGTTGAAATATAATAAGAATGTAGAGGATGAATGCAAGATACGCGGGGTGAGCTACGAAGTGCTGCCCGATGCGAAAGTAAATGAGATTATTACCGAGGTGAGCGACCCATCAGTGAATATGGACCTGGTGAAATTGCAAAAGGCCCCGCGCATGGCTGTTTATTCGCCTAAAAATAAATTGCCCTGGGATGATGCCGTTACGCTGGTATTAAAATATGCTGAGATCCCTTATGATGTAGTATATGATGAAGAAGTAATACGGGGCGATCTGCCCAAGTACGACTGGCTGCATTTACACCACGAAGATTTTACGGGTCAGTACAGCAAGTTTTATGGCTCATTTAGATACGCGCAATGGTATAATGATGATGTGAAGTTCCAGGAAGCTACCGCGCATAAACTGGGTTTTAAAAAAGTATCGCAAATGAAACTGGCAGTTGCTGAACATATCCGCGATTTTTGTGCCGGAGGAGGGTTCTTGTTTGCCATGTGTTCGGGAACGGACACGTTTGACATTGCACTGGCAGCCTCCAATACTGATATCTGCGAGAGCATGTTTGATGGCGATGCTGCAGACCCTGACGCGCAGGCCAAATTGGATTTCAGACAAACATTCGCATTTCAGAACTTTACGTTGGATATGAACCCCATGTCGCACTCGTTCAGTAATATTGATGTGACTACCACCCGGCAGGTGGACCGGTCAAGAGACTTTTTCACGCTGTTTGATTTTTCGGCCAAATGGGACGTGGTACCAAGCATGCTTACCCAGAACCATGATAAAGTGATTAAAGGCTTTATGGGTTTAACAACTGCCTTCAACGAAAAAATGCTTAAACCGGGCATCACCATTATGGGCGAAATGAAAACATCCAACGAGGCCCGTTATATTCATGGGGAGTACGGTAAGGGGCAGTGGACATTTTATGGCGGGCATGATCCGGAAGATTATCAGCATGTTGTAGGCGACCCGCCTACTGATCTTAAATTGCACCCTAACTCGCCTGGCTACCGACTGATATTGAACAATGTTTTGTTCCCGGCGGCAAAGAAGAAAAAACAGAAAACCTGATACCAGTTTGCAGCAGACAGTTATTTTGTATGAAAACCAATTGATTAAACTGTAAAGCGGCCAGTGCAAACTGCCAATTTAATTATAGAACGTCCACGAAACACCCAGCTTAAGCATACTGCCCAGGCCGGGATAGCGGTTAACCTGGTAATATCCCTGGCTAAACAGACCCTTGTCTGCATAATCATACTGCACAAATATATTGGTGCGTATTAGTGTGGCTTTAAAGAATACCGAGGCAATAGGATATGACGAAAACGTAAGGTTAGGGCTGCTATTATAGAATTGTCCTAAACCAACAGCGTATGAAGGCGCGATATACTCTGTATTGTAACGCACATTTACCCCGATGTTGCTATGAAGCACTCCAAACAAAAACTGCGAATGCGATAAACTGCTATACGTGTATACTTCGGGTGTGCGCAAAACAGATTGATTATCAGTTTTTTGATAAACGATATAGTTATCAAAATGCCAGTTATGCCAGGTAATGTTTTTACCAAGGCTTACTTTGAGCAGGTTTATCGGAGCGCCTAATTGAGCAGGTGTAGCATCAATACCATTAGGTTGCGCTGTAAAATACAGGTAATCGGAAACCAAGAAATATTCGGCTTTCACGTCGAATTTCAGGGCATCATTAATATAATTGAATGACAGACTGGTGGTTTTTTGATTATGGAAGCTATTATGGAAGATATAATGGTTTGATATCCAGTCGGTATAAACCAAAGGGGGCGAACTGCTTTGCGAGTAGGCACCAAATATTACACGACCCGCTTTATTTCCTCCAGACAGAGTGAGTTTTGCATCATAAAGAAAGTCCCCAAAATCACGGCCCTGTGCAATTTGCTGCAAGTCAACATCCAGCAATATCCTGTCGCTAAAGCGGTAGCCGGCCTTTGCCTTTAATGTAATATCCTGGAACGACTCATTTTGTTTCCTTTCATTCTGAACAATGCGCCCAAAAGTGCTATTAGTTACCGTATCAGTTATAAATTGCTGGTATTGATAATAATCCTGTACAATGCCAAGGTCCAGTTTTACCTCATTCTTTACAAAACCCGTTGATTTACCTCTCAGGTAAAAGCTGTAGGAAAAACCGTTCTGCAAATGAAATACAGAAAGCGAGTCCCTTGAATAAGTAGAGCTATAGTAATAATCAGGAAAAACATTATAAGTATCGGGCTCATTTTGCAGGAACTTATACTTATTGGTGTTATAGTAAAAAGTATATGCTACCCGCTGAGTGGGTAAAATTTTTGATTTATCTTTTCCCTTTTGCAAACTATCTATCTTACCGATATAATAAAACTGTTTAATATAAATGCCGTTATTACTAATATTCTCGCTTGAATTAGATAAGCGCACCGGCTCGTTTTGAGCGGTGGTATACGAACCCTGCGGACTTGTAAAAACAGAATCATTCCTGATAGATCCATTTTCGGGTGCTTTGAGACTATTAAAGGTAATATTAGCCAGTAAATTATAGCGTTTGCTTTTTGACTCGTACCAGCTAAATACCGCACCGGTAAAATCACCTGCCCCCTGGCGGGGATAAAACCCGCGTGAACCTATAAAATTAAGATTAAACCCTATATTAAGCTGCGGATTAACATTTTGAGTATGGATCACTTTAAAATACTGCTCCTTAACCCCGCTTGAGTAAAGAGATAGGTTGGTATAAGGCACACGGGCCTTATAATACTGCACATCTTGCGGGGTAAACATATAAGCATCCAAAAAATGCTGCCCAACATCAAACCCAATGGTACGACTGGGTTCAAATAATAAACTACGCTCTGGTAAGCCCAAATTGCCCAAACCTATTTTAGGGCTTCGCGGCTGATAAAGCGGACTATAGTTTTCAAAATTGGCAAGGCCTGTATCAAGAGGAAATATCTGCGTACTATCACTCAATAATCGCTCATTAGTTACCCTGATAAATTTTGAAGTAAAAACAACCGAATCATGTTTTTTTTCGTCCTTAGCACGCTGCGCGTCTATTTCCTGGTCGCCTGTTAATTTCTTGGAGGTAGTTGTAGATGTATCCCGGCTAAAATCAGCCTTCTGCTGCCGTTGCGGGTAATTTGGATTTGTAGGAGATTGGGCAAAAGCAAGCCCTGCCGACATACAAAGCAGCAATAAAAGGACATATTTTAATTGAGTATGCATTAAAGGCCGGCAATCAGTTTTTTAAGTATCAATGTCATTTTTGGTTCAGCCTCATGCGCAACTGCCAGTATCTCTTCAAGAGAAACCGGTTGGAGGATTTCGGGGAAACCTTCGTCCGTTAATACGGATATTGCAAAAACAGGCAGTCCCATGTGGTTTGCTACAATCACTTCGGGTACGGTGCTCATCCCTACCGCATCGCCGCCAATGATCCGTAAATACCTGTATTCGGCCCTGGTTTCCAGGTTAGGCCCTGTTACAGCTACATAAACTCCTTTATGACAGGTAATATTGTTGGCCACCGCAATCTCGAGCGCCCTATCTATTAAATTCCTTTTATAGGCTTCGCTCATATCCGGAAAACGCGGGCCCAGTTCTGTTTCATTCCTGCCTATCAGCGGGTTTAAGTGCTGCAGATTAATATGGTCTTCAATCACCATCAGATCGCCCTTTTTAAAATCCGGGTTAAGCGAACCGCTTGCGTTGGATACCAGTAGTGTTTTTATTCCCAGCATTTTCATCACCCTAACCGGAAACGTGATCTGCTGCATGGTATAACCTTCGTAATAATGCAAACGACCCTGCATAGCAACTACCTTTTTGCCTGCCAGTGTCCCAAATATTAGTTTACCTGAATGAAATTCGAGCGTTGATATTGGAAAATCGGGAATATTAGAATACATCAGCTGCTTTTCAACTTCAATTTCTGAAACTAACCCACCAAGCCCTGTCCCTAAAATTATACCCACTTCGGGCTCAAAATCGCCGATGCGGTTTTTAATGTATGAGGTGGTTTGCTGTATATTCTCTAACATATTCTGTAACTAATTTATTAAACTGCGGCTGCCCTTTACCCAAAAACTGAACCCCTATTGGGATCACCAAAAAGGGCAGTGCTTTTACAACCTGAAGCAGTTTATGTTCAACTAAACGCTGTGCATCCTTTTCTGTTGTAACAATCACTTTTTTTTGTGTGGTACAGGCAGAAAACTCATCGGCAAGTTTAGTGATATTTTTTAAGCTAAAGCGATGATGATCGGGATAATTATGATGGTTTACCTGCTGCGTATAATTTTTAACATACTGCAATAATGGCTTAGGGTTAGCTATGCCTGTTAATACAAAAACGTTGGTATCCGCATCTATTATGGTATCTGTGCTGCTCCCATCTATATTTTGCAATGGCTGATATGCAATAGCAGTAAAGAAAAGCGACTGATATGGAAGCGGTTTTATATGGCGTGCAATTTTCTCCTGCTCATGAGTGCCTAAATCCACAGGGCATTTGCTGATAATAAGAATATCGGCCCGCCACCTGCCGCTGAAAGGTTCGCGAAGATTACCCGCGGGCAATAATAAGTGCGGCTCGTTTATCCTGCCATAGTCAAATAATAAAATGCTAAGACCCGGTTTAACCGCCCTGTGCTGGAAAGCATCATCCAAAATGATCAAATTATGATTGGCCTGGAGCCTGCTTATGCCATCAGCTCTTTTCTCGCAAACTGCCACGGTTATTGAGGGGAATTTGTGTTTAAATTGTGCCGGTTCATCTCCTATTTGAGTGGCAGTGGCGGCTGTGGTAGCTACCAGGAAACCCTTCGTATTTCTGCCATATCCCCTGCTTAGGGTGGCCAGCTTATAACTATTTTCAAACAGGCGCACCAAATATTCTGTCATTGGTGATTTGCCGGCGCCCCCTACATCAAGGTTGCCCACCGAGATAACCGGAAGACTAAATTCCCTGCTTTTTAATATGCCCCCATCATAACACCAGTTACGGATGGTTACAACCAGGCCATAAAGGAATGAGAACGGGAATAATAGCCAGCGCAGGTATTTCATATAATATAATTGGTAAAGATATAAAAACGCTTCGATAGGGATTTTACCTGTAGTTTTATAACTTAGATTTTTAAACCCTGCTGATTATGAGATTGAAATTCTTAATGCTTCTTTTAGCTATTACCTCCACAGCATTTGCGCAAACCGACAATAAACTAACAGCACAATTGCAAAGCGCAATAAAAGGATTTAACGGACAGGTAGGTATTTATGTAAAAAATTTAAAGACCGGCAAAACGGCGGCTATTAATGCCGATACACTGTTCCCCACGGCCAGCATGATAAAGGTGAGCATACAATGCGGGGTGATGGATAAGATAGAGAAGGGTGAACTTCAATACAACCAGAAACTGATCTATCGTGATTCGCTATTATATCGCGGCGAAGATATTTTAGGCTCTTTTAAAGATAAAGATACCATAGAGCTGAGCAAGGTTGCCATGCTGATGATCACCATGAGCGATAACACGGCCAGCACCTGGCTTCAAAAGATTGTTACCGGCGACTATATCAATAACTGGCTTGATCAAAATGAATTTAAAGTAATGCGGGTGAATTCAAGGGTAAAAGGCCGCGAAAAAATACATGAAAAATACGGCTGGGGGGTTACCACACCGTATGAAATGTGCAGGTTGTTTACCCTGATAAGGGATGGCAAGGCCGTTAGCCCCGCTGCCAGTGAACGCATGTACCGCAATATGGGCCGCATATACTGGGATGATAAAGCTTTATCGCAAATACCACCATATGTGCATACAGTGAGCAAACAAGGCGCGCTGGATGAATCGAAATCTGAAACTGTACTGGTGAATGCTCCAAATGGCGACTATGTATTTTCTATCATCACTAATAATAATAAGGACCAGCGCTGGGTACCTGACAACGAAGCTGACGTATTGATCCGCAAAGTATCCGCATTAATTTGGCACTATTATGAGCCAAAAAGTGATTGGAAACCTGCAGATGGGGTGGCCAGGTACATGCTGAACGAATGATTTTTTACTAAATGTATTAATTTGCTGCCAGCGCATTTGTAGGCAGCATACTTGCCGAGGCCGGTTTGTAAATCATGCTAAAGAAGTTTTCGCCGTTTGTGGGGCGCACTAATGTCACATCAAAGGTTTTATCGTGAGCAGACCATCTGGCCATTTCCTCACGGCAAAATTCGCTGTCAAAACGGGTAATTACTTCGGGTAATTCGCTATTGTCATAAGTTACCACATAGGATGAACATTTACCATAATAATCAAAATAGAAAGTATAATCACCAACCACTTTAACTTTGGTAAAGCATAGGCCATTTGCCCCGTTTTCGGCTTTAAACTGCTGAACTGAAGCATATGGTATATTTTCGGCAAAGTATGCTTTTATCTGGCCCCTATCACTTCCCAGCGGGAACTGTGCAAAAGCCGAAATGGAAAATGTTATTAAAAATAAAAATAGGATGATGTGTTTCATGCCGGATATAAGGCAACTATCACACCACCCGGCAGTTAGATTAAATGAACTTATATGAAAACTGATTATCAGCTAATTATAATAAACCAATAAATCGGGATTTTTTGTTGAAATGAAAGAATGTGTGAAACATTTACAGCAATACGAGCAACAGTTTCCACAGGTTAGGTTTTAACCGGGAGTATTAAAACAGAAGAATTTTTAACTCAGGAATCTAATTTATGACCTGTAAGGAAAACCTTACCGCTATTTGGCTCACGCACCAGCGTAGCCTCTCCGTTCTCGCTTTTATGCAGCTTTAAAGTTTGCGTAATGTAGAAGCCTTTAAAGTCCATCAAAATATTCAGGCCGTCGTTATTTATGCTAAGCTTTACAGTGCCGCCAAACATGTCCCTGGTCTCATTATTGGTAACGGTAAATGTCCCTGCGTTATCCGAAGTAAAATTAAAGGAGAATTTTTGTCCGCCGGCATCTTCGCTACCTCTTTTCAGTAATAGTTCCCTGTACTCTTTGTATATGTCTTCCGGCTTTATCATTGTTACCTGTTTAGTTTACTAATAACGCAACACAAAAATCATATTGTATGCTCAGTGAATACCTTATAACATTTATACGGATCGATTGATTTAAAGGATGCAAAAAACTTAAGATTTTTTTTAAAATGTATTTAATGTGTTTCCAGCAGGAAATAAGGCAAACTTAGGCGCGCAAAGTATCGTAAAAGTAATTTTATTACTATGTTTTTATAATTACCAATCGGCAGTGATGAAAGTAAAGAATATAGGCTGCGCCATTTTTATGCTGCTTTTTTTGCAGGCGGCTTTCGCACAATCAAAATTTGACAGCCTGTTTACTTTAAAAGCCAAACTGAACTTTGTGCACATGGATTCGGTATACCTGTACTATGAAAATATGAGGGGGCAAAGCATATTTCAATTGCTCCCTATTTTTAATGATTCATTTATGATGACCGATAGTATATGCAAACCCATAAAAGCCCTTATCATATTTAAAAACATTGGTGAAGTTATTACAGATAAAGATTTTGAAAACCGCGGAAAAGAAATTTATTTGGAACACGGCTTGCTCACACTTACCGGCGATCCATCAAAATTAGCCGAATTAAAACTGACCGGATCAGATACCCAAGACCAACTGGATACTTTGAATAGTGAAATAGCGCCTATAAAAGCATTGATGAAACCGTTGGTGGATGCCGCAAATAAGGAACCTGACCTTGAAAAAGCGGCGCGGTTGCGCACAAAATTTGAGCCTTATGAGGACAGGATCAAAAAGATCAATTACTTTTTCTTTTTACAACACCCTAACTCCTACCTGACAGCCAACCAGATGGAATATTATGTTACCCAGGTTAGCCTCGACTCGGCCAAACATATTTACAAGAACTTTAACGCCGAATTAAAGCAAAGCAGCGAAGCGATAAGCATAGCCACGGAAATTAAAAAAATGGACGCGGCGCTTCCCGGAAATATGGCTGCCGACTTTACAGCTACCGATTTGAATGGAAACACCGTTTCGCTTGCGGATTATAAAGGTAAATACGTGCTACTTGATTTTTGGGCAAGTTGGTGCGACGCCTGCCGCAGGACCAACCCTCATATGATTGACCTGTATAATAAATATAGTAGTAAGGGACTAAATATTATAGGTATTGCCGATAATGACGCTACACCAGAAGCGTGGAAAAATGCTATCGCTAAAGATTGTTTAGACATGTGGCCCAACCTGCTTTTGGGGGCCGAAACCGCGAATGATATTGGGGACAAATACGCTATATACTTTGTGCCAACAAAGATACTGATAGACCCTGACGGTAAAATTATTGGCCGGTTCGGTGATAATAACAATAGAGATTATGAGCTGGACAGGATGCTGATGAACATCTTCAAAGAATTGATCGCGAAGAAATAATTTGCCAGTTTTGCGGCATTTTTCCAACGCCAGGCCATCAATGCGCTGATTATCAGGTGTTCATGTTTGTTCACGGCGTTCACGAAAAAAACGTGAACACGCTTAATGAGTTAATGCCCGCAATTGTCACTCACCAGTAATTTGCATATCCGCACATCTGCACATTTGCACATTTCCCCGTATCTTTGCCCACTCAATAAATAACATCTATGCTTAAAGGATTTTTTAATGTTCCGCAACCGCAAAATGAGCCTGTTTTAAACTATGGCCCGCGCAGTGTGGAACGTGCAGCATTAAAAGCTGCTTTGGAAGAAGCACGTTCAAAACCGATTGATATACCGATGTATATTGGCGGCAAGGAAGTACGGTCGGGTAAAATTCAGGAATTGCGCCCACCGCACGATCATAAACACGTACTAGCTACTTACCACTATGGTGACGCGAGCCACGTTATCGCGGCCATTGATGCTGCCCTGGCGGCAAAAGCTGATTGGGAGGACCTTGCGTGGGAACAACGTGCAGCCATTTTTCTTAAAGCTGCCGACCTGCTTGCGGGGCCATACCGTGCCAAAATAAACGCCGCTACTATGCTGGGGCAATCTAAAAATGCTTACCAGGCTGAAATTGATTCGGCTTGTGAACTGATTGACTTTTTGCGTTTCAATGTTTTATACATGACGCAGATCTATCAACAGCAACCCCCAATATCAGGCAAAGGTGTTTGGAACCGTTTGGAACAACGTCCGCTGGAAGGCTTCATTTTTGCTTTAACTCCTTTTAACTTTACTGCAATAGCCGGTAACCTGCCATCTTCTGCTGCAATGATGGGCAACGTAGTGGTTTGGAAACCTGCCAATACACAGATATATGCTGCCAACGTAATTATGCAGGTGTTTCGCGAAGCGGGATTACCTGATGGTGTGATCAACTTGGTTTATGTGGACGGCCCAACGGCAGGCGACGTAATATTTAATCATCCCGACTTTGCCGGTATCCACTTTACAGGTTCAACAGGCGTGTTTCAAAATATCTGGAAAACCATAGGAAACAATATCCATAAATACAAAACTTACCCCCGTATTGTAGGCGAAACAGGCGGTAAGGACTTTGTATTGATACACCCAACTGCAGATGTTGACGTAGCTAATATCGCTTTGATACGCGGTTCTTTTGAATACCAGGGGCAAAAGTGCTCGGCTGCTTCAAGGGCTTATATTCCCAAATCATTATGGCCTGCAATCAAAGAAAGAATGCAAAGGGATATTACCAGCTTTAAAATGGGGCCGGTTGAAGATTTTGAGAATTTTATTAATGCCGTTATTGACGAGAAATCATTTGATAAGCTAGCAAAATATATTGATGCTGCCAAAAACGATAAAAGTGTAGAAATAGTAACCGGTGGTAAATATGATAAAAGTCAGGGCTGGTTTATTGAGCCTACTGTTATCCGTGTAGACGATCCGTACTATGTAACCATGTGCGAGGAGCTTTTTGGTCCGGTACTGACCGTTTACGTTTATGATGACAAGGATTTTGACAAGGTATTAGATATTGTGGATAAAACCTCCATCTACGCTTTAACCGGTGCCATTATATCACAAGACCGCTATGCAATTGCCGAAGCAACTCACCGTTTACGCAATGCAGCCGGTAATTTCTATATCAATGATAAACCTACGGGTGCGGTAGTGGGTCAGCAGCCATTTGGCGGGGCCAGAGGCTCGGGTACAAATGATAAAGCCGGCTCCATGATCAATTTGCTGCGTTGGGCATCACCACGAACTATTAAGGAAACTTTTGATCCGCCTAAGGATTACAGATATCCATTTTTGTCGAAAGAAGTTTAGTTCTTTCTAAATCTCCCCAGGAAGGGAGATTTTTTTATTTTATATCACCGCTATTTTGAAGCCCACCCATCTGGGAAGTGTTGGGGCAGGGCTCTCCTATTTGAATTTAAATACATCATCCAGCTTATCATTATTGCTGGTGCTCACATTCATATCCGTTATAATCCCTGTGCTAATGCTGTAAACCCAGCCATGCACTTCTAAGGGTTGCCCTATCTTCCAGGCGTTTTGCACAATGGACGTTTTGCAAAGGTTATATACATTTTCAATTACATTCAACTCAACCAGGCGATCGCAACGCTTGTCCTCATCAATTATGCCGTCAAGCTCATCGGCATGTACACGGTATACATCTTTAATGTGGCGTAACCAGTTATCTATTAACCCAAATTCCTTGTTACTCATGGCAGCAATCACTCCTCCGCAGCCATAGTGGCCGGTCACAATTACGTGCCGCACGTGTAATACATTTACCGCATAATCCAATACCGATAGCATATTCATATCCGTATGGATCACCATATTGGCAATATTGCGGTGTACAAATATTTCGCCCGGCGCAGTATTGGTGATTTGGTTAGCAGGCACCCGGCTATCGGCACAGCCAATCCACAAAACAGGTGGGTTTTGTTTTGCCAGCTTCTTAAAATAATCAGGATCGGATTTTAAGGCACGCTTTATAAACTCCTTATTCCCCTCTAGCAGCCCCTTATAAGTGATATGATCAGTATCGTGTTTATGCTCTTTCTTTTTGGCACACATAGGTCGAATTTAATTGTTCCGGGTTGGGGCTAAAATTAGTAATAAATCCTTATTAGTTTTAGTGATACTTACTATAGCGTATATTGAAGCATTTAGCTTGATAATTACTATTTTTAGCAAATTGCATTATAAACCACAATTGTGAATAAAAAAGTTAAGGCATTACAGCATAAACGCGAGCAGGCATTGTTAGGCGGTGGCCAGGTACGGATAGACAGCCAGCATAAAAAAGGGAAATTAACCGCGAGGGAACGCCTGCATTTTTTAATGGACGAGGGCTCATTCCAGGAGATAGGGATGCTGGTAGCACACCGGTCAACCGATTTCGGCATGGAAAAAGAAAAATACCCGGGTGATGGTGTAGTAACAGGGTATGGAACCATTAATGGCAGACTGGTTTATGTGTTCTCGCAGGATTTTACCGTTTTTGGGGGATCGCTTTCTGAAACACATGCCGAAAAGATATGCAAGATAATGGACCTCGCCATGAAAAACGGTGCGCCAGTTGTCGGATTAAATGATTCTGGCGGTGCCCGGATTCAGGAAGGCGTGGTTTCACTTGGCGGATACGCGGATATCTTTTACCGCAATACCATGGCATCTGGTGTGGTGCCACAAATATCGGCCATTATGGGGCCATGCGCCGGTGGCGCAGTTTATTCACCCGCCATTACCGATTTTATATTGATGGTAGAGAATACTTCTTATATGTTTGTCACCGGGCCCAATGTAGTAAAAACGGTTACACATGAAGTGGTTACTTCTGAGGAATTGGGAGGCGCTACTACACATGCGACCAAATCAGGCGTCACACATTTTGCCTGTGTCAATGAAATAGATGCCATTCAGCATGTAAAGAAACTGCTGAGTTATATGCCGCAAAATTGCGAGGATAAGGCTCCTGCTTTACCTTATGAAAGCAAAAATGAATTGCGTCCGGATCTTACTGATCTGATGCCTGACAATGCTTCTCAGCCTTATGATATAAGAGATGTGATCGGTCAGGTGCTTGATTCGGATTCATTTTTGGAAGTACACAAAGACTTCGCCGAAAATATTGTAGTAGGCTTTGCACGACTGGCCGGAAGAAGCATTGGCATCGTCGCCAACCAGCCAGCGTTCCTTGCTGGTGTATTAGATATCCATTCATCTACCAAAGCCGCTCGTTTTGTGCGCTTTTGCGATAGCTTTAATATCCCGCTGCTTGTATTTGAAGATGTACCAGGCTTTTTGCCGGGTACAGACCAGGAGTGGAATGCCATTATCACCAATGGTGCTAAACTGCTTTATGCCTTTTGCGAGGCTACTGTGCCACGCATAACAGTTATTACGCGCAAGGCTTATGGCGGCGCTTATGATGTGATGAATTCCAAGCATATTGGCGCTGATATGAACTTTGCATGGCCATCAGCTGAGATAGCTGTTATGGGTGCCAAAGGCGCGGCAGAAATTATTTTTAAACGGGAAATTACAGAGTCGAAAGACAAAGAAGCTAAATGGAGAGAAAAGGAATTAATGTATTCCGAAATATTTGCTAACCCCTACCGTGCCGCCGAACGTGGTTTTATTGATGAAGTAATTGAGCCCGCCGAAACCCGCATCAAACTGATCCACGCTTTTAAAATGCTGGAGAATAAAGTGGTGAATAACCCAAGGAAAAAGCATGGGAATATACCTTTATAGATGAAGGATTGAAAACTAAAGACAATTGAAGTTGGGAATGTACGATTCCCTCCCAACGGAAGGGTGTAGGGAGGGGTAAAAAGTTTGTTAACTGGCTAAAATATAATATGGCTAAAATTATCCCTTACAATTCTAAATTAAAACAACTTGCCCGTAAGTTGAGAAAAGAAATGACATCCGGCGAAGTGTTATTGTGGAATGAATTAAAAGAAGATAAGCTTTGGGGCTTTGACTTTGATAGACAGCGTTGCATAGACAATTATATTGTTGATTTTTATTGCAAAGAGTTAATGCTGGTCATAGAAATTGATGGCATGTCACACAATAATGAGATCGCTTTTCTCAAAGACGATATGAGGCAAAATAAACTGGAGAGTTTTGGCATCCAATTTCTACGTTTTAGTGAAGCTGAAATGAAGACGGATATGGCTAATATGATTAGGGCAATCGAAGGCAAAATAGTTGAGATCATTAAATATAATCCATCTATTAAGTTACCAAATAGTTTGGATGTTAGTTTGTTAGCATAGCCGGAGACACCCCCCTACACCCTCCCGTTGGGAGGGAATCGCTCATCCCAATGCTTTTAAATTTGAGAAATGAAAATCCATATCGAACAGATCCGTCCTGAATTAACCTGGCGATTACGGCAACAGGTCTTGTATCCTGCTCAAAAGCTGCATGAAATGGAGTTGGATGAAGATAATGAGGGCATACACTTCGGAGCTTTTACTGAGGATAAATTGGTGGGTATTATTTCGCTTTTCCAGGATGGAATTATATTTCAGTTTCGCAAGTTGGCGGTATTGCCCGACTTTCAGAAAATGG
>JAQBOK010000076.1 GCA_028288085.1 Mucilaginibacter sp. | reverse complement strand
TAACAAGATGTATTCATTCATTCTTTATTCATAGAGTGATAATCTATCAAAATCTCACCTCCTCTATCACTACAGGCTCATTAAAATTACTATATCGCAACCATTTGGGCGTTACCTTTATATGCACCAGCCCAGGCCATGTTTTGGCACGTTCGCGTCCATCCGGGTAAACTTCAAAATATATTTCCTTTAATTTTTCGGCATCTGCATTGTTTCCTAAAACTTTAGCTTCACCTTCGTACTGCACCGTAGTTTCGTTATCCCACCCTATTACCAATGCTACTTTGGGGTTTTGTAAAATATTATGGTACTTACGGGATGTTTTAACCGTGTCGAATATGATCCAGAGGTCAGCAGAAACAGCTATACCCACCAGGGCAGCTTCGGGCCCGTTTGTTTTATTAGTGGTAGCAATTATTGCTAATGAATGCTGCTTTATGAATTGGTAAATCAGGTGTTTCATTGATTTTAGGAAATTTATTTGATTAGGATAATAATTGACAGAAAGTATTAAATTAGGCAACCCGTTATAAACCTGAATTTATGATTAAAAAAAATATCTTCCTGATACTGATCGTCTTATTTTGTATAAGCTGTAAAAAAAAGGAAACTACTAAACCACAAGTCCAAATTGCTGATGTATCAAATGATCAGCATATATCGGTACTAACCCAACACAATAATAATACCCGGGCTGGCTGGAACAGCCAGGAAACCAAATTAACTACAAGCAATGTTAATGCGCAGCATTTTGGCAAACTGTTTACATTAACTGTTGACGACCAGGTTTACGCACAACCGCTTATGGCTGGCAATTTGACCATTGGTTCGGGTAATCATAATGTAGCATATATTGCTACTGTAAACAATACAATATACGCTTATGATGGCGATAGCGGCAAATTATACTGGAAAAAAAACTACACCGTCACTGGCATGCGCCCCCCTAAAAACACAGATATGACCGGTGCTTGCGGCGGACAATACCAGGATTTTAGCGGTAATATTGGCTTAGTTGGAACACCGGTTATTGACTCGGCAGCACAAACCATTTATTTTGTGGCCAGGAGCACGAGTAATGGTACCAGTTTTGTTCAATATCTGCATGCGGTTAACCTGGTTGATGGCAGCGAACGTACCGGGAGTCCTGTTAAGATAACCGCTACGTATGCCGGTAATGGTGACGGCAGCATCAATAATGTATTAACCTTTGACGCTCAGAGACAAAACCAGCGCCAGGGCTTAACCCTGCTAAACGGAATAGTGTATGTGACTTTTTCTTCACATTGCGACTGGGGGCCTTACCACGGCTGGATACTGGGCTATAATTCACAATCTCTTCAGCAGCAAATTGTTTATAATGATACCCCCAACGGGTACGACGGCGGTATTTGGGAAAGCGGCACTGGTATGGCTGCTGATGCACAAGGGAATTTGTATGTTGTTATCGGGAATGGAACGGTTGGTGCAAATAATGATCCAACTGTACTTACCAACCGTGGCGAAAGTGCTTTAAAGCTTACACCAAACGGATCGACATTGAACGTAAGTACTTTTTTTACACCCTTTAATTACCAGATTCTGGAAGATAATGACCTTGACTATGGCAGTATGGGCTCATTTTTAATCCCTAATTCAAACTACTATTTTACCGGTTGTAAGGATGGCAATATCTATTTATTGAACAAGGATAATATGGGAGGTTTTACGGTTACTTCCAACCAGGTACAGCAAATCATAACGCTAAGCTCGAGTTCCAATATGCATTGTCAGCCCACTTATTATAAAGGAGCTATAAATGAATTTGCCTACATCTGGCCAGAGAATGACCGGTTAAGGGCATTCCCTTTTAACCGGAGTAACAATACATTTAATATAAATAATGAGCTTATATCTATGGTAAGTGGCCCGACGGGGCAAAACGGCGCAATGTTATCTGTCTCATCTAACGGATCTACTGCGGGAACGGGTATTTTATGGGCCTCTTACGCGTCAAGCGGTGATGCAGAACACACCGTTAGTCCGGGAATATTGAGAGCCTTTGATGCAAATGATATCACCAAAGAGCTTTGGAGCAATGATCAAACCGTTGCCGACAATGCAGGGTATTATGCTAAGTTTTCGGCACCCACTATAGTAAACGGCCATGTTTACCTGTCCACATTTTCAAACCAGGTAGTGGTTTACGGATTAAAATAAAAGAAGACAAAAAAATAGCGATAGGCTTCAAACCCTGAATAAATTATTCAGGATTCACAGAATGCGATATTAGGAACACAAATCCATAGGGATACTAAGTGCATTTTCTGGCATTTTAATATGTCAACCGCTACAGATTTCAAATTCATGTTATAAAATTTTATCCTTAACGGGTTATAATATTGAAATAATAACCCTTTTCTGTATTATTGCAATAAATAAAGGTGATGGTGGTCCACCTATTCGAACCGTCCCGCACTTATGCGGGTCTGATGGCGCCTACGAAATAAAGTTTTGATATTGTTTATTTCATAGGTATGAAGCGTTACAACTATTCTAAAATATTTACATCTCCGCATTTCCTGATATTAAACCACCTTATTCGCTGGACGTTACTCACCATTCCTGTTGCTATTATCATCGGTAGCGTGGTAGCTTTATTTTTATGGCTATTGAACCTCGCCATTCATTTTCGTTTTGCGCATGCATGGTTATTATATTTATTGCCTTTAGCAGGTATCCTGATCCATTTTGTTTATAAGCTTTACGGGAAATCATCTGAAAAGGGCAATAACCTAATCATGGATGAGATACACAAGCCGGGTGGCGGTGTCCCCAAACGTATGGCGCCCCTGGTACTTGGCGCAACCCTTATCAGTCATTTATTTGGCGCATCTGTAGGCCGCGAGGGAACGGCTGTACAGATAGGTGGCAGCATTGCCGACTTTTTTGGCCGCTTATTCGGGCTGAACGAAAAAGACTCGCGCACGGTGCTGATAGCGGGGGTGG
>JAQBOK010000049.1 GCA_028288085.1 Mucilaginibacter sp. | reverse complement strand
TTTGATTATGTAAAAGAATTCAATCTCACAGCAATCCCATATCCCAACGCCGAGGGGTCTGAAGCTGCTTACGATAAAGATGCCCTGAGGATGATTGGCGGCAAATTTTATTCAGCTGAGCAGTTGAAAGACCCTGCAGTGCTCAGCAAATTTGGTTTCAATGATAAGGAGGCTAAGTTCCTGTCTCAAAACCCAATGTATGCTTTAAATACGTTTTACCTTAAACCGTACATGGGTAAGTTTACCGATCCCTACCAGCCTTTTGGGGTGGGTTACGACGATTTGGATAAGATCCCCGTTGCAGACCTGTTTAAAAAAGAAGGCGCGTCTCCAGCCGCTCTTGGTTTTCTGGGCGGGAAACATACATCCGCTCTTTATTATTTATGGCGCATGGCGATCATGGATTTTCGAGGCATACCACTTTCTGAAGGTGATACTTTTCACCTTAAAGGCGGCAACGAACAGCTTCCAATGGCCTTTGCTAAAAGATTAGGTGCACGTGTAAAGTTAAATCATCCCGTGCTGGCTATTAAGCAAAGCAATAGTGGCGTAACAGTTACCTACAAGGCATTTGGAACAGATGAGGAAAAAGAAATGAGCGCAGATATACTTGTTAACTGCATTACACTGCCCATATTTAAAAACATCCCTTTAACCCCGGCATTGTCACCGGCAAAACAATATGTGGTGGATAATATGGCTTATTCTTCACATCCTTTTTATGTATTTGAGGCAAGCACTAAGTTTTGGCTCGACGACGGTTTTAAAAGCATCAATATGGAATTTGAACATCCGGATATATCTTCCATTTGGCAGGAGACAAATGAGGTGGATAGCAGCCGGATCATTTTAAAAGCTTTCGGGCCCGGAGGTATTTCACCTCAACGTGTTTTAGCAGCTTTCAGGCAAGTGTATCCTGGCAAACACGATACAATAGAACAGGTTTTAACATTAGATTGGTCCAAAGATAAATATGCACCGGTATGCGAAATGGAACCTTTCCCGATAGGAGAGATGCATAAATTTTGGCCGCAATTAATGATGCCGGAAGGAAGGATATATTTTGCCGGTACTTACGCCGATAATATGAGCCGGGGTATGGAATCGTGCATCCGTTCGGCCCAACGGGTTGCACAGGAGATAGGGAAGGTTTAAATTTTAATGTTGATTATGATAAAGAGATCAAAGCTTATCCTTATCCTTATTTTACTTTTGTTTTTCTTACTGAACTTTGCAGCTACCTACAACAGAAATAAAATACAACAGGAAAATCAACCTCCTGTTGTAAAACTCAGCGCTCCTCAAAATAACAGTCTTTTTGACTGGGATACACCAATAACTTACAAGATCACCGTATCTGATAAGGAGGATGGGGAATCAAAATATGATGAAATAAATGTGAAAGAAGTATTGTTGGAAGTAAAATATATAAAGGGTAAGTTAAAAACTCCGGCAGTAACAAATAAGGCCGTTCAAAACGATGCACCGGGACTGGCCGTGATCAGGAGTTCCAATTGTTTTAACTGTCATAATTTTAACGCTAAGTCTATCGGCCCGTCATTTTATGATATCAGCAAACGTTATCCGGCTACGTTATCCAATACAGACACACTAACAAAACGCATCAGGGAAGGCTCATCTGGTCTTTGGGTAAAGGAGAAAATGCCCTCACATCCCGAACTAACCAACGGGGAAATTAAGAGCACGGTTCAATGGATATTAAAAAATGGGACAGACCCAAACGTAAATTATTACACCGGAACAGAAGGCACAATTAGAATTAAACAGCCTGCCAACGGGCAAAAGGGTATTTATGTACTTACAGCAAGCTACACTGATCACGGTTTAAAAAATGACAGAAGCAAAAATTTCAAAAAAGGGGCAGATGTAGTGGTTATCAGTAAAAGGTAGTAACTGAAATCTGGTCCCGATTTTGCTGCCTTTTTTCACTTTACTCGCTTCTTAAGCTTTTTACCGGGTTTGTTAAAGCCGCTTTTACAGCCTGGAAACTTATTGTAATAAAAGCGATAAGTATGGCCATAGACCCCGCCAGTACAAATACCGACCAGCTAATGGTAATTTTATAAGCAAAGTCTTGTAACCATTTGTACATAAAATACCAGGCTACCGGCGCGGCAATTATAATGGCTATTAGCACCAGCTTAATAAAATCCCTGGCTAAAAGCTGTACGATACCGCTTACACTCGCCCCCAGTACTTTTCTTACACCAATTTCGCGGGTACGTACCTGTGCGGTGTAGGCGGCCAAACCTAACAGGCCGAGGCAGGAAATAAAGATGGCAATGATGGCAAAGTAAGTGAACAGGGTACCCTCGCGCTGTTCGCTCCGGTACATGTTATTGAATAAATTATCTACAAAATTATATACAAACGGATATTCGCCATTATATTGTTTAAACTGTCGCTCAACCGCTGCAATTGCTTTTGGGGCATCTCTTGCGGTAGTTTTGATATACATTCTGCTCATGTTTTTTGGTACATACCAAAAAATAGAAGGTGCTATCTTTTCTTTCATCGATCCATAATGGAAATCTTTTACAACGCCGATGATCGTTCCATTGATCTGTTCCATCCTGAAGCGTTTGCCCACCGGGTTTTTGATCCCCATCTCTTTAATAGCCGCTTCATTAACAATAAAATGTGCTGTATCAATTACTGCCCCTGTAAAGGATGAGCCTTCTACCAACTTCATTTTAAAAAAAGATATCAGGTCCTTATCCACCACAATAGGATGCATAATAGTGTTCTGTTTATGATCTTTACCATCCCAGTCTACGTCACCAGTAAAACCCTGAAACCCTACAATATTCTGGTTAGACCGGGTTACGCCTAATATTCCTGGTTCTTTCAATAATTCTGCTTTTGCTGCGTCATAATGTTTATCCATGTCGCGCATCCAAATGGTAAGCACGTGTGCTTTATCATAACCCAGGTCTTTTGTGCGGATATAATTCAACTGACCGGTGATCACCATAGTGCCGATAATGAGAATGATCGAAAACGCGAATTGCGTTACCACCAGTACTTTGCGGAACAGCACATCGCCAATACCGGCCGATATTTTACCCTTCAATGCTTTCAATGGCTCGAATGAGGAAAGCAACAGGGCGGGATAGATGCTGGATGCGGCCAATGTTCCTATAATGGCCGATAGCAGGGTAAGCCATAGATGGTAATCGTCCACGTTAAAGGTCATTTTCTTGCCGGCCACCTGATTAAATACAGGCATTAGAATAAAGATCAGTCCTATGGCAAGAATCGCTGCCAGCGAAAACAGTAAGGCAGTTTCAACAATAAATTGCATAAAGAGCTGCGCTTTTCCGGCACCAACAATTTTGCGCATGCTGATCTCTTTTGACCTCAGCATTGAACGCGCGGTAGACAGGTTGACGTAGTTTATACAGGCAATTACCAGTATAAGTATGCCAATAATAATAAATATTCTTACTGTAGATATTCCTTTATCACTCAAATCGGCATTGTATAAATGCATTTTTGTTAAAGGCAGCAACAAGTATTCGGCATCGGTATCATCCGGCTTATGGTCAAGGTGTATCTGCCTGATCTGTTTGGTTAGCTTTTCTAATGAGCTTCCAGGCTTAAGCAGCAGGTAGGTTTGATAATTAAAAAAACTAAAGTTGTTGCTCATATCGGTCTTTTGTACCAGCAAAGTGTTAAAATGCAGGCTGATCGGCATGATCATATCATACTGTATGCTAGAGTTTTTTGGAAAATCAGGGATCACTCCGCTTACCGTAAAATTAGCCTTGTTATCTGCAACAATCACTTTACCTATCGGGTCCTGGCTGCCGAAAAATTTATCTGCGGTTTTTTGAGTGATAACAACCGAATGATCATCCGTGAAAGGCTTCGATGAGTTGCCCTTAACCAGGTGAAAATCAAACACCGAGAAAAAAGAAGGATCGGCATACGTGGCAGATTCCTCACCAAATACCTTATCGCGGTATTTATATAAAGAGTAATCATAGTTTCCGGTTAAGCGCACATAATCTTTTACTTCAGGCAGCCCTTGTTTAGAGAAAGGCCCTATCGGAGCCACACCAATGCTGAAAATCTGCCTGTTGGCGCCGGTGCCACCAAAAAGTTCAAGCCTGTAAATGTCCTTAGCCTGTTTGTGAAAATCATCAAAGCTCAATTCATCCTGTACCCATACTAATATCAGGATACCTATGGCCAGTCCTAATGTTAAGCCGGCTATATTAATGGCCGAATAAAATTTGTTATTCAGCAGATTTCTCCAGGCGGTTTTAATATAGTTTTTTAACATGATGAATAATTTTTGATGATATATAAATTTATTGCTTATATGATAAGTAGCTGGCCGGCATAGTTATTTAGCTTTGCGGATATAAATGTTGCCCTGCATGTTTTTCATCATGATCTCGGGGCCGCCGCCATCTATCTTACCATATACCCAGTCATCAATCTTAAGGCTATACATGCCGCCACTGTTGCTGCGGGTAACATTGGGTTTATGCTGCTCTGTTACAACATCAAAATCAGTATAGATTTCTCCGCGGTCTGATTTTAGTTTTACGTTCGCTTTCAAACCTGCGGGGAAAGTTACGTCCACATTTCCATTCAGGGTCGAAAATGCCATGGCGGCTTTTGGATCGATGGTTTTGAAGGTTACTTCAACTTTGCCGTTAACCGTATTTGCCACCACCGAGCCTGATATATTATGAAGCTGTATTGAACCATTTACATTGGTAACCTCCAGTTCGCCATTGATATTATTGCCTATTATATTGCCGTTATTTACTGTAGATAGTTTCAGGGTAACATCATTCATTGGGATCTTGATAATCAGGTTGGCCTTTCTTCCCACATTCCCATGTACGTTAATCACGTTGTTGTTTTCCTCAGCTTGTATGTCAGCGTTATTAGCTGCCGCGATATGTTTCATCCCCGTGCCATGGTTTTCATTATCCTTTTTTTCTATATCGGTTTGTGCTTCAATAATTATATCTTTTCCTTCGTATCCGGTTACAGTGATAGATCCATCTACTAAACCCACGTCCATTTTATAAGGTTTACCCGGATTGCTTAACGGCACAACTAATCTTTCTTTTTCACCGCTCTGCGCCCAAATGCTGGTAGTCGACAGCATGGCCATCATCAATACACATATTACTTTTATCGTTTTCATGTTATCTTCTTTTATTGTTGTTTTTTAATATAAATATTACCGTTCAAGGTTTCGAATTTGAATGTTTTGCCGCCCGCGCCTACCCGAACGTCAGGAGTTTGGCTCAACTTATAAACAGTGCTTGCGCCCTCTTTGGTATGTGTTTTAACTACATGGCTTGGCAGTACTTCCGTGTCTTGAAAGTCGGTGTAAAATTGGCCGTTCATGCTTTTAAACTCCAGGTCGGCAGATAAGCTTGCCGGATAAGTTACGTTGAGTTGCCCGTTTAAGGTATAGTAAGATGAGGCATCTGGTGGAACACTCAAATAGGTTACCGTTAGTGGCCCATTTATCGTGCGGGCTTTTGTAGTACCCTTTGCATTAGCTATGGTTATGCCACCGTTTACATTGTTTACGTGTAACGTGCCGTATATATCCTTTACATCAACATTGCCATTATTTACCGTTGAAACTTCGAGATTGACATTAAAAGGCACTTTTACTGTATACTCAAGTTTCACCCGGTAATGTATTTCCCGATGCCATTCGTCCCGGTTTTGATAATGATGAGGACGTGTATTCCAGGGTTCCGTTGAATAGGAGAGAAGGCTGTCGGGTTTTTGTTCAAACTCCATCTTAAATTCTTTTTTACCCTTTTCCAGTTCCTCTTCGGTATCAGCGGTAATAGTTTTATCTATCTCTATTGATACCTGGTTGCCCGAATAACCTTCTACTTTAATTGAACCGAATATATTGTAAATGCCCACTACGCTTTCTGCTGCCGGTTTTTGCAGGTTGAATTGTTTGCTGATATGCTCCTTAAACTCCTGGGCATGGGCCGCCAATTGGGCAAAACAAAGCCCTATTCCTGTAAAAACAGGGATCAATAATCTTTTCATAACTTATTGTTTTTTAAATGAGTTGCGTTATAGTTTGCCTGATTTTATCTTTTATGTCAGGGTTTAAATCCTTTTGTTTCAATAATTCTCTAAATGATCTCACTGATCTTTTTTCCTGCAGTTTCAGCATTACATCCGCTATGGCCGACTGCATCAGCGGTGAATCCTGCTGACTGATAGATTGAATCAGCCCTTCCCTTACTTCCGGGTGATTAGCTAAATGCGTTAAGGCATCCAGCGTGCTTAATCGTACGTTAACATTCGGGTCATTATTTAATGTCATCAACAAGGCGTCGATCACCTCTTTATCCGCGTGCTTGATCTCGCTGGTATAGCTCACCCCCCTGATCCGCTCAGATGCCGAAGGGTTTTCTAACAATGCAAGCATCATAGTTTGCTTCAATTCATGAACCTGCGATGTAAGCGCCTGCAACTGCTGTTCCTGCTGACCACCTTTACCGGCATGGAATACCCAATAACCGCAGCCAAAACTTATCAATACAATAACAAAACTGTAAGCCAGCGTCCATCTGGGCTGCCAGTGCCATAACCGGTCCAATTGGTCTTTAATACGATAGCTGTTTTGCTGATCCTGAACCGATTCTTTGTAGGTGTCAAGCATAGCCTGAAATTTCACCCTTATATTGGCAGATGGTTCGGGTGTTTCCAAAGTTCCCATCATCTCCCAGGTTTTTTGCGTAGCAGCCAGTTCTTCCCGGCAGGCGGCGCAACCTATCAGATGCTGTTCCAATCTTTCCCGTTCGGCCGAAGTCAGATCGTTATTGATCCAGCCGGTAAACAGTTCCTCATATTGCTCACATTTCATCTTATTCCTGTTTTAACGTTCTATTTTTGTATAAATATTTTTCAGCTCCTGCATGGCGCGATGTGCACGCGTTTTTACTGCGACTTCTGAAATATTCAATATCTCTGCTATCTCATGGTGCTTCAATTCCTGGAACCTGCTCAGGGTTAATACTTCCCGGTGATCGTTACTTAGTTTTTCCATCGCTTTATAAAGCTCTATCTTCGCCTGTTTCTTTTCCAGCAACTCTTCCGGCGATATACCGCCTGCAAGTTTATCCGCTAATTCTTCCACACCTTCTTGTTGCATTTGCAATTGCTTTCTTTTGCCCCGGTCTTTCAATACGTTACGGGCTATAGAATACATCCAGTGTATAAATTCGCCGGTGCCGGTAAAGGTGTGGCTATATTTAAGCATCTTGTAAAAAACCAATTGTACCATATCCTCGCTGGCTTCGCGCTGATAGGTCATGTGAAACAAGAAACCATACAGCGATCTATGATACCGCTCAAAGAGCAGGCTCATTTTATCCAGGTCCCCGGCTTTCACCTTGAGCATGATCGCGTTATCGGTCAGCGTGTTCAATCAGTTGTTATTATGCTTATATGAATTGGAAACTCCCGAAAAATAAATTGGTTACAGGAAATTTAAGATTTTTTTGATGGAATGAAGATTTACCCGCTTTTATTATTTTGCAGACGCAACGCCAATTAATATTTGTTATAATACCGAACTTTAATAGATTTGAGAGATCAAACCCAAATTCCATCAAACTCTTTAAGATGAAAAAACAATTTACAGTCGCCTGTTTTACCCTTATTGCTGCAAGCCTATTGGTAACGGGCGCGGCAAATGCTCAAAAGGCCCCCTTCAGCCTGAAAAATAAAACAGTAAAGGTATATGTTACTCAAAAGGGAACAGACAAAAGGATCACAGCAACCGAAACGCTGCATTTTGAAGCTAAACCACAACCGGTTGAAACAGAAGTAGCTGTCTTTGTTGATCCCTCTAAATCTTTCCAAACCATGCTGGGTATCGGAGGCGCGCTTACAGATGCATCGGCCGAAACATTCTATAAACTACCTAAGGATAAGCAAAAGGAATTTCTGACAGCCTATTACAGTAAGGATAAGGGCATAGGTTACACTTTAGGCCGCACACATATCCAAAGCTGTGATTTTTCGAGCGGGAGCTATAGCTACGTTAAGGATAATGACGTATCCCTTAAAACATTTGATATCAGTCATGATAAAAAATATCGTATCCCCTTTATTAAGGAAGTAACAGCTGCCGCAGGTGGTAAGCTAACTTTATTTGCCACACCATGGAGCCCACCGGGATGGATGAAAACCAATGGTGATGTTTTACATGGGGGTAAGCTTTTACCAAAATATGATCAAAGCTGGGCAAATTTTTATGTAAAATTTATAAGAGCTTACGAAAAGGTTGGCATACCAATTTGGGGCCTTAGTGTGCAAAATGAGCCAATGGCTACACAAACATGGGAATCGTGCTTATATACAGCAGAAGACGAGCGCGATTTTATCAAAAATTTTTTGGGCCCAACTTTGTATAAAGAAGGAATGGCATCTAAAAAACTGATTATTTGGGATCACAACCGCGACCTGTTGTACCAACGTGCAAGCACTGTTTTAGAAGATCCGGCGGCGGCCAAATATGTTTGGGGTATTGGTTTTCACTGGTATGAAACATGGACAGGTGCAGGCCCTAACTTTGAAGCAACCCGTTTGGTGCACGAAGCCTTTCCAAATAAGAACCTGATATTTACTGAAGGCTGTGTCGAAAAATTTGATGCAGGTAAGCTGGATGAATGGGCTCTTGGTGAACGTTATGGAACATCAATGATCAACGATTTTAATGCCGGAACCGTAGGCTGGACAGACTGGAACGTATTGCTTGATGAAAAGGGCGGGCCAAACCACGTAGGCAACTATTGTTTTGCCCCGGTTCATGCAGATACTAAAACCGGTGCCTTAACTTATACCAGCTCATATTATTATATTGGCCAGTTCTCTAAATTTATTAAACCGGGTGCTAAACGTATTGCCAGCGTAGCCAGCCGGGATAAATTGTCAACCACCGCGTATATAAATCCAGATGGCAAGATCGCTGTAGTGGTGATGAATAAAACCGATGAAAAGATCGATTACGTATTATGGATAAAAGGCAAAGCCGCCAAAACAAGCAGCGAGCCGCATTCTATTGCCACGCTGATAGTAGAGTAATATTTAGCAGAAATTAAAAAGCCACTTAGATTTACGCTGAGTGGCTTTTTTGTGAAGCTCTAAAACTTATGCTTTTCGTTTTATTCGCTTTTTAAACTCTTCGCCGGGTTGGCCATAGCAGCCTTAACAGAGCGGAAGCTGATGGTTAAAAACGCTATTATGATGGCTATGGCCCCGGCTATTACAAACACCCACCAGTTTACATTTATACGATAGGCAAAGCTTTGCAGCCACTTATTCATAGCAAACCAGGCCAGGGGTGATGCTATAATGGTGGCAAGCAGTACCAACTGTATCAGATCTTTGGATAACAGGGTAACAATATTTTTAATACTTGCTCCCAAAACTTTTCTGATACCGATCTCTTTTACGCGTTGTTCAGCAGTAAAGGTAACCAGGCCAAATAAACCCAGGCAAGCAATGCTGATAGCCAGTATAGTGAATATCAACAATAAATTCCCCTGTTTCTGTTCAGTTTGATATTGATCGGCAAAATTTTGGTCAAGGAAATGGTAATCTATTTTATTTTCAGGATCAAACTTGCCATATACCTCCTGCAGGTAGCTCAACGCCGCAGGGATATTGCTTTTGCTCAATCGTACATAAAGGTTATCCTCGTCATTGGCCGTTTGTGGCAGCACCAATGCCATAGGTGCAATTTTGTGCTGTAAAGAATAAGTGTTGAAATCTTTTACTACACCAACTATAGTTGAAAAACTGATCACACCGTGATCAACACCTGTTCGTACACGCCTGCCCACCGGATTCTTCCATCCCAACTCTTTTATCAATGTTTCATTGACTATGATCGCATTGTTTTTGCCATCTGTCACGCCTTTTTGGAAATTTCGCCCATCTAAAACTTTTATCTGCATAGCAGGAATAAAGTCTTCATCAATTATCAGGTTTTCAACAAGCTTGGTATCAGCGGCTGTGTTGCCATCTGGTCCCAAATTAAAATCGTTTAGCCCAATGTCATTGTTGCCAATAGGGTTGCCGGCTGCGGCAACGCTTTCAATTAATGTATTTTGTAATAACTGTTGTTTGATCGCGTCAATTTTTGTTCGGGCAGTTTTACTGTGAATATGAAATGTGAGCATTTGAGATTTGTTAAATCCCATATCTTTATTTAATACATAATGCAGTTGCTGGTAAATCACACACGAACCAATGATCATCACAATTGTGGTCACAAACTGAAATATAACCAACGATTTTCTGAAAAGTATAGTTGACGATTGGTTACCCAACTGTCCTTTCATGGCTGGTATAGTACGGAAACCTGACAAAAACACTGCCGGATAAATTCCGCTTAACAACCCTGTTAAAATAGCAAACCCGGCAAATATGAATAGGGATTTAACCAAACCAAACTGCCATATAGATAAAGCTTTGCCCGAAAGGTGATTGAAGTAGGGCAGGGTTGCCTGGATCAGGAAAAGTGCTGCCACGGTAGCTAATACAGCTAATAAGATCGATTCAGTAAAGAACATTAGCATCAACTGTTTTTTGCCGGAGCCAATTACCTTTCGGATACCTATCTCTTTGACCCTGACAGATGAACGCGCGGTAGTAAGGTTAACATAATTGATCACCGCAATAGCTAATATTAATAAGGCAACAATGCTGAATACATAAACATAAATAATGCTGCCATTATTACCCATTTCATAGTCAAGGTTAGAATGAAGGTGTATTGAGGTAAGAGGTTGCAGCTCCATTTTGTAATGGATATTAGCCAGGTCTGTTTTTAAGTGTTTATTGTAGAAATCATCAGAACGTGCTTCGATCTTTTTATAATCGTCCGGATTTTTTAATAAAACATATGTAAACATATTGGCATTGCCCCATTTGCCCGTTAAGTTGCTATTAAATGACCTGAGGGCGCTGAAATTAAAGTGTGAGTTCGCGGGGATATTATCTATCACTCCGGTAACTAAGTTAGGGTACGTCCCTTCAAATAATATGGTCTTATCAAGGGCCAATGAGGCGTCCCCAAATAATTTTTCGGCAAGTGTTTTTGTTAAAACAATAGACTGTGGTTTTAATAAGGCGGTTTGAGGATCGCCAGCCAAAAAATGATATGTGAAAATATTAAATATGGAATTATCAGTAAATGAAATATCATTCGTCATAATCTCCTTATCGTTATAAACTATTTTTCCACCGCCCTCCATATCTATGCGTACCGCATCTTCTACTTCAGGATAATCCGCCTTTAACGCCGGAGCATAAGGGATAGAAGTAATAGCCAGGTTGAAACTTCCGCCATTCCATTTACCATGTTGCGCTACCCGGAATATACGGTCGGCTTTTTCGTGATAACGGTCATAGCTCCACTCATCAGTCACATATAATGCGATCATCCAAAATGTGGCCACACCAATAGCCAGCCCGCAAATATTTACAAGGGAAAAAAACCTGTGTTTATTGAGGTTTCGCCACGCGATTTTTAAATAGTTCTGTATCATAGTAATTATTTAAATCGTACATGCTGATTTTTCAGCGTTAAGTTACCAAATTTTCGGTAACATATAGTACGATCCAAACCCTATGCCATTACTAAACGTATTGAATATCAATTAGATATAAATAATGGTATTTATTCAAGCGTCCGTTCCTGATACAGGCATGTCCGTTTTTGAATGAAAGCGTGATGGCTCTATTCTGATTTTAAACTTTTTACAGGGTTCATCAAGGCTGCCTTTATAGCCTGGAAACTTATTGTGACTAAGGTGATCAATATTGCCCCAATAGCCGAAACGATAAACACACCCGGACCAATTTTTATATGGTAATCATATTTTAAAAGCCAATTTTGCAGAAAATAGAAAGCTATTGGCGATGCTATAATGCAGCTTATCACTATCAGCACAATAAAGTCCTTTGATAATAACAGCCATACCTGGGCAACGGTTGCTCCCAGCACCTTCCGGATACCTATTTCCTTGGTACGCTGCTCGGCAACGTACGCAGCAAGGCCGAATAGCCCGAGGCATGAGATCATAATGGCTAATGCCGCAAAAATACCGGACAGCTTTCCTATCAGTACTTCCTCGCTGAATTTATGATTATATTCTTCATCTTCAAACCAGTACTGAAATGGAAATGAGGGGCTATACTTGTTAAATATCCGCGTGAGCCCTTCAATTGCCAGGTGTATTTTTATATTGGGCGATAAGCGATATATCAAATAATCGCCTCCGCCATATTGAAACATAGTGGGATCGGCCGCGCCAAAGGGAGAGTTCATTAGTGCATCCTTTACCACGCCAATTACCCTGAATTGCCTGCCATTCTTTTTAACTATTTGGTTCAATGGATCCTTTAAGCGGAGGCGTTTTATAGCAGTTTCGTTAAATATCGCATTTGCGGTGTCTGAGCGGGAATTTACCATAAAATCCCTGCCCAACTTCATTTTCATGCCCAGCGTTTTAAAGTAATCACCCGATACTGTGATTACCCCCATCTCAACAGTCTCACCGGGGATTTTACCCTGCCAGTAATCCAGGTTCATGTGCCCGTTAACATCCGTTGCAGGGCTGTTAGCAGAAGTTACCGATTGTACAATACCACTTTGTAACAATTCATTTTTAAGTGCCCGGTAATGGGGGGTCAGGTCATCATTCATATTGGTGGTCATCAAATGGCTCATCTGGTAACCGGTAGGCCTGTCCCTGGCGTACTCAATTTGCCGGTAAATAACCACTGTGCTGATGATAAGGGCAATAGAGCAGCTAAATTGGATAACCACCAATATTTTGCGCGAGGCGGAAGCTGATCTGCCAACCTGGATGGTTCCCTTCAATACTTTAACCGGGTTAAATGATGACAGGTAAAACGCAGGCCTGCTGCCTGCTAAAAGTGCGGTTGTCAGCACGCAACCGAGCATAACCATCCAAAAAGTAAAGTTGCTATAAGGCACAGTTATCAAAGTGCCCGTGAGCGTATTGAAGGCCGGCAATGCCAGCTGAACGAACAGCAGGGAAAATAAAAACGAGATAAAAGTAACCAGTGCCGATTCTATTAAAAACTGGAAGATAAGATCTTTTCTTTGCGAACCGACAGCCTTTCTTACGCCTACCTCCTTTGCCCTCTTTTCTGAGCGGGCTGTTGCCAGGTTGATGAAATTGATGCATGCTATAACCAATACCAGCGCGCCTATTATACTAAATATGCGTACATATTCAATAAATCCATCTGTAGCCTTGCCATTTTTATAGCCAGTGTACAAATGCCAGTCTTTTAAGGGCTGCATAATTACATTGGAGTTCATGGCATTGACACTGCTTGTTTCGCTCTTTTCAATATTTTTTATTTTTGGGGCTAACTGTGCATAGGTAATCCCAGGCCTTAGCTGAGCAAATAGCTGGTACCCGTTATCAGCAAAACTGCCTGCATAAAGCTTTTTTATTGATTTGTCGTATTGTTCCATCAGGCTAAATGGAATAATAAAGCTGAACTGCAGGCTTGAGTTGGCAGGTATATGTTTTAACACACCTGTAACTCTCAAGTTATAAGAATTATCAACCCTCACAATTTTATTTAAAGGGTCCGCGTTGGCAAATAATGCCTTTGCGGTACTTTCAGTCAAAACAATAGAATAAGGATCATTTAAAGCGACGTCACGATTCCCGGTATTCATTGGGAATTGAAACATCTTTAAAAAATCTCCCCCCGCCATTATGCCGATAGGGTATAATTTTTTATCACCAACCATAAGGCCGTGGTTTGTCATCCAGTCAGCTTCGGCAACACGCTCAATTTCGGGAATATTATGCCTTAACACATCGGCTAATTTTAAAGAGGTGGAACCAAAGGTCAACGTATCGCCATTGCTGTTAAAATTTCGTCGTACCTGGAATAATTGCTGGTAACCGGGAAGAAACTTATCAAACGCATATTCATATTGCACCCACAAGCCAATAAGCAGCGCTACAGCCATGCCAGCGGCTAATCCCACAATATTAAGGGCACTATAAACCTTATTGCTTAAAATATTGCGCCAGGCAATCTTTAGATAATTTTTTATCATAATACGTTAACTTTATGAATTCTAAGCAATAATATTAATACCTTTTTAGCTTTGGCTGCTCAACTTTCTATAGTTCACTCTGATTTTAAACTCTTCACCGGGTTGGCCAAAGCGGCTTTAATGCTCTGGTAACTGATGGTGAGTAAGCTAACCAGTATAGTGGCGACACCCGCTGCCAGGAACACCTCTGCACTGATATTAATCCGGTAGGCAAAACCCTGTAGCCAGCTATACATTATCCACCATGATACAGGGAAGGCTACCAGCAACGATACCATTATCAATTTCAGAAAATCTTTGGATAACATTAAGGTAATACCACTTACCGATGCACCCACCACTTTACGTATACCAATCTCTTTTTGCCTTTTTTGTGCGGTAAAGCTGGCCAGTCCGAATAGTCCGAGACAGGAGATGAGAATAGCCAGGCCTGAAAAATACTTCGACAAAATAGCTACGCGCGTTTCTGTTTCATATTGCTTTTGATAGGCTTCGTCTAAAAAATTAAAAGTGAAAGGGAAGCCCGGGTTATAGTTCTCATATAGCTTTTGAATTTGAGCGATGGTTTCTTTTTGCTGTCCGCCTTTGATCTTAACCATAATCTTGAACCATGGATTAAATCCCTGGTGTGTTAGTTGGAAAAATGCAGGCTTAACAGCTTCATGCAACGATTCAAAATGGAAATCTTTCACCACACCTATTACTTGCACATTATGCCCGTTAAGTTTAACATTTTTGCCCACGGGGTCTTTAAGATGTATTAAAGCAACTGTCGCCTCATTCAGCATAATGGTGGAGTCGTCGCCGCCATAATTTTTAGAAAAGCTTCTGCCTTCGGCCATATGCATGCCCATCGTTTCAATGAAATTATACCCGGCTAAAAAATCTTCAACATATATATTGTCCTTAGGATTTTTCCCTGGCCAGTCGAACCCATTTGTGGCAAAATTACGGCCAACCATAATATTAACTGTGAAGCTGGCGTTTATAACGCCCGGAATAGTTTTTAGCCGGGTTATAAATGTTTCTTCAGTGCCCTGAATTTTACCTTCCGAATCAAACCTTACAATATTATCCTTATTATATCCAGGGTTTACTGACTGGATGTATTGTATTTGCTCATAAATAACAAGCACTGATACTATTAATACCACCGAAAGCGTAAACTGGAATATTACCAATCCTTTACGTGATATTACTGCCGCGAATGAGGTACTGAGTTTTCCTTTTAATATAGCCAGCGGGTTGAATTTTGATAAATAGAGAGCAGGGTAGCTGCCTGATAATAACCCCGCAAACAAGGTGATACCTAATAATGCAATGATTAGCTGAGGGCTAAAGTTAAGCGATAACTGTTTGCCGGTTACCTGGTTAAACTTGGGTAGCAGCAGCCATGATATGATCACAGCAAGGATTACTGAAAATACAGTCATCATTAATGATTCTGAAAGAAACTGGATAATGAGCTGTCCGCGTGCCGCGCCTACTACTTTTTTAATGCCCACTTCTTTCATACGTCTGGAAGCTTTGGCCGTTGAAAGGTTCATGAAGTTAATACAGGCTATAATGAGGATGAAGGCCGCGATAAGGGAGAATAATTTTACATATACCATTTTGTCGCCAATTTTAGTACCATGACTAAAAGTGTTAAGCAGGTAATTATCTGCGAATTTTACAACGACAATTTTACGTGTGGTATCGTTGCTGTTTTCCCTGATCACATTGGCGATCGTTTTATTGAAAGCTTTTATATCAGTGCCTTTTTGCAGCATCACAAAATTGTGAGGGCCCATATTGTCCCAAGTTTTAACCCAGGGCTGCACGTCTTTAAGGTATTCAAAGGATAATACAAAATCAAATTGCTGCGAGGAGTGGTAGGGCGTTTTCTCAAAAACCCCGGAAACAAAAAAATCCTGCTGGTGCTGAAAGTGAACTACTTTACCTGTAACGTTTTCAGTTGTGCCAAAGAGTTTTTTTGCTAATTCATCTGAAATAACAATAGACCTTTTATCTGCCAGCACTTTGTTCTTTTGGCCATTGATCAACTTGAAAGAAAAAATATTGAAATAATCCTTACCGGCATATTGCCCGGTTGCTTTTATGTTTTTGTCGCCAGATGATAGCGTAAATTTTGCAAACCACTCCGGTGGGGCCAATGGCGAGGCATATTTTATTTCAGGCGACTTTAGGGCCAGTACTTCACTCAACAGGCCCGAAGATTCATCGGTGACGGTTGTTTCCCCGGCTATTTTTCTTAGCTCCATCACTTGGTAGATCTGGTTATTATCAGCGAAAAACTTATCAAAGCTTAATTCGTCAATTACCCATAAGTAGATAAGTAAGGTGCAGGCAATACCCGTAGCCAGGCCTATCAGATTAAGAAAAGAAAATTGGCGGTCCTTGATGAAGCTGCGCCAGGCAATTTTAAGATTGTTTTTAAACATTTGTCCCTCCCAAATCCTCCCTGGCAGGGAGATTTTTTTTATTGTTAAATAATAAATTTAAACTCTGAATTTTAGTATTCCTTAGTTTTTATCCCTTCTTTACTCACTCTTCAATCTCTTCACCGGGTTCATTAATGCTGCTTTGATTGACTGGAAGCTTACTGTTAAAAGCGCAATTACTATTGCAGCCAATCCTGATAGTACGAATATCCACCAGCTTATCGGTACTTTGTAAGCAAAATCCTGTAGCCATTTATTCATGCCGTACCAGGCGATTGGCGATGCTATCAGGATGGCGATCAGCACTAGCTTTACAAAATCCATAGATAGCAGCGTGGTGATACTGCTAACGGTTGCACCTAACACCTTACGGATTCCGATCTCCTTACTGCGCTGCTCAGCCATAAAGGCGGATAGTGCGAACAAGCCCAGGCAAGCTATAATGATAGCCAACACTGCGAAACTGGTAAATATGTGACCCGTACGCTGTACATCGGCATACATAACGGCGAATTGTTCATCTAAAAAGGTATAGCGGATTGGTTGGTCGGGTGAGTATTTCCTCCAGACCGCGCTGATATTGGCGATGGTATTTTGCACATCTGAGCCACTTATTTTAACAGAGACCATTGAAGGACTAAGACCGAAATGCAGTGCCAGCGGCTGAACATCGGAACGCATAGATTCGAAGTTGAAATCCTTCACCACGCCGATTACGGTGAAGATCCCGCCGTTGGTGATCCGTTTGCCAATAGGGTCCTTAAGATTAAGTTTTTTAGCCATCGTTTGGTTGATAATCAGGCCCCGCTCGTCAGTTGCTATAGTAGCGTAAGAGAAATTTCTGCCGGCAACAAGCTTCATACCCAGAGTTTTTAGGTAGGTATCATCTATCTGCCAGAATTGGCCGCCAACGCCGGCATCTATCTTGGTTCTGCCTTCGTTAAAGAAGGTATTCCCATTCCTTTTTGTACCATTAACTGGTAAATAGTCGCTTATGGATACGCTTTTTACCGAGGCTATTTTAGAAAGCTCGGTCTTTAGAATTTTTACATTGTCATCTCCCAATGTATTGGCGCCCTGCAAGATCATTACCTGGTCCTTATCAAACCCAACTTTGCGGTTAAGAATAAGATGCGTTTCATTATAAATTACAATGGTGCTGATGATCAAAATGATGGATGCCGTAAACTGGAACACTACCAGGCTGTTTCTTAACAAAGGACTTTTGCTGCCCGTGCTGATTGAGCTCTTCAGAACCTGTATGGGTTTGAAGCCTGACAGGTAGAATGCCGGATATAAGCCTGCAATAACTCCAACAATAACTGCTGAAATTAGGATAATAGGTATAAACAACCACTCATGCCATGGCATAATTAGTGTTTTTGAGGCCAGCGTATTGAAATAAGGCAATAGCAACCACGCAACAAGGATGCCTAATATGAAGGAAATGACACTATAGATAATAGATTCGGTAAGGAATTGATTAATCAAATGACTGCGGTATGATCCAACTACTTTCCGCAATCCAACTTCTTTTGCGCGGTTGGCTGATTTGGCGGTAGACAAATTTACAAAATTGATACAGGCAATAACCAGGATAAAGCTGGCAATAGCCCCGAACAACCAAATAAAGCGGATATCACTGTGTGGTATTTCATTGTCATCTATATCGTAAGAATAAAGGTTTATATCACTTACGGGTTGCAGGTGTATTGAGAGTTTGGCAGCCAGTTTTTCGGCATCTTTAACCCCGTCTTTGTTCAATTGAGGCAAAAAGTAATTTTTTACGAGGTCAGTGGTCAGTTTATTTTCAAATTGAGCAATTTTTGTACCCGGGCGCATAGAAAGGTAGATGGGATAGTTATAATTGCCCCAGTTGTTTTGCTCACCGGTCCCAAATTCCTGCCCGGCCATGGTTACCAGGAAATTGAATTTATGGAGATGAGAGGTTTCAGGGATATCCTGCATTACCCCGCCAATTTTAAAAGGCCTTGTTTTATCATTGTTGATATACATGATCTTCCCGACAGGGTCCTGTCCCAGAAAATATTTATCTGCCTTGCTTTTGGATATCACCATGGATAGAGGATCTTTTAACGCATCTTCGCGCTTGCCATAAACCATAGGCAGCTTCAGTATATTCAGCATTTCCTGGTCGGCAAAAGTGAAACCATCTTCAAAGGTATTTTGCGCCTGGTCGGCACGTTTTAGTTCATTATTGCCAGCGCCCATTAATGAATTTGGCATCAGTCTGCCGGCGTTTTCAACCTCAGGCAGGTCGGCTTTTATCGCTTTCGCCATCGGGGCCGGCCAGTCGGTACCCTTGTTTACTTTTCCGTTATCGTTAAAGTACCCCACCACACGATAGATACGGTTGGCATCCGGGTACGATTTATCATAACTGGTTTCTTCCCTGATATACAAAGCGATAAGCAAACAGGCGGCAATACCCAGGGCAAAGCCTCCAATCTTGATAGCGGCATACAACTTTTGTTTGCGCAGTTGCCTTATGGCGATCTTTAAATAGTTTCTTATCATAATGGTTATACTCTAAATCCTTATTTTAAAATTCTTTACAAATCCGGGTTACTGCTCACTGCCAACTAACACTCATTCGCTTCTCAAACTCTTAACCGGGTTGGCCAGTGCAGCCTTAATGCTTTGGTAGCTTACCGTTAGCAAAGTGATGATAATAGCGCCTACCGCTGTCGCGCCAAATATCCACCAGGATAACTCAGCGTGATATTTGTAGTTTTTGATCCAGCCAAACATAAAATAGTAGGCCAGGGGTATAGCAATAAACAGCGAGATAGTTACCAGGATTACAAAGTCTTTTGACATTAATTGCCACAATCCAAAAACCGAAGCGCCCAATACCTTACGCACGCCAATCTCTTTGATACGCTGCTCAGCCATAAAGGATGCCATACCGAACAGACCCATGCAACTGATAAAAATGGCCAGGATGGTAAAAAAGCCGGCCAACTTACCTACACGCTTTTCGGTATCAAATTTTTTGGCGTACTCACTATCAGTAAATTTATAATCGAACGGACTGTCAGGATCGTACTTCTTAAGGGTGGCTTCAATTGTAGTAAGTGCATCCTTAGTACCTATTTTAGGACTTATCCTAATATTTACAAAATTCCCGGGCTCATTCCGCATGTGAAATATGGTTGGTTTTACCGGTTCGTAAGGTGATGACATTACCATATCCTCCACTACGCCAATCACTTTATAGTTTTTACCCCATTTAATAACCTGGCCTATAGGGTGCTTAAAGCCCATGAATTTTACCGCCGCTTCATTCAATATCATGCCAGAAGAATCTGTTAAAAAACTTCTTGAGAAATCCCGCCCTTTGACAATCTTCCAGCCCGCTGTTTTACCAAATTCATGTGTAACGGCTATGGTTCCGAAATCATCCTGCAAATTGGGGTCTTTTCCCTGCCAGGTAAGGCCGCTGTTGTTTGACCATACGCCTGTTATCGGACTGCCCGATTCGGCCATCTCAACTATCGCCCCAGAGCTAAGCAGTTCATTCCTTACGGCATCAACATGATTATGAATGATCGCATTTTTCATTTCTATTTGGATCATCCCGGTACGGTTATATCCTACAGGGCGGTTTTTGGCATACTGTACCTGCTTGAAAACGATAATAGTACCGATAATTAAGGTAACAGAAACCGTAAATTGTAGTACTACCAGTATTTTTCGTGGTAAAGATGCCAGGCGACCTGCACGGAAGGTGCCTTTTAATACTTTTACAGGTTGAAACGAGGATAAGTAGAAGGCCGGGTAACTTCCGGCGACTAATCCTGTAAATAAACTGAAAGCAATGCCAGCCAGCCAGAATACTGGGCTTGACCAAAGAATAACCATTTTTTTATCTGCCACTACATTAAACCAGGGCAAAACCAATAATACGAGCACGATCGAAAATAGAAAGGCAAAACCAGCCACCAGCAACGATTCGCTAAAAAACTGGCTTATTAACTGGGTACGCAATGAGCCCAATGTTTTGCGTATGCCCACTTCCTTGGCCCGCTTTTCAGACCGTGCGGTACTCAGGTTCATGAAATTAATACAGGCCAGTAACAGGACAAAAATCCCGATAATGGCAAACATCCATACAAATTGTATAGCGCCGCCAGTATTTATTCCGTTTTTAAACTCACTGTATAAATGCCATTTATTCATTGGGTGCAAAAAAACTGCGGCTTTAAAACTGAGCCCAACCTTATCACCATTTATAGTCAGGCCTTTTAACTTCAGATCTTTGATCTTTGCTGAAGCTTTACCAGCATCGGCATTGGGGTTTAACTGAGCAAATATTTGCCATGAATTATTTCCATATTCGGTTTCAGCATATTTTTTTAAATAAGGCTCAGTGGTCATATACAGATCCCAGGGTGCAATAAATGTCAGTTCTTTAAAATCAGTATTAGCCGGGATATCTTCATAAACACCGCTCACTTTCACATTCCAGGAATTATCGATTTTTATCATTTGAAACATGGGGTCAACATTACCAAATAGTGCTTTTGCTGTTGATTGAGAAAGCAAAATTGATGTAGGGTCACTTAGCCCTTTGCGGGTGCCTTTCAGCATCTTTAAGGTTAGCAGGTCAGGCGCTTCAGCCTGCATGTAATTTCCCGACTTGGTTAGTTTTTTATCACCATGCGCCAAAATATGATCGCCTGTCCAGGTTGATAGTACCACATATTTGAAATCTTTAGAATCGCCGGTATAATCCTGCCTCAATTGCGTACCTAAGGGAATAGGCATGGCCGTTTGTGTACCTACTTCACCATTAAAAGTTTGATGCTGCATTACCTGTACGATACGATCATAACTTTTAAAGTATTTATTAAACGACAATTCGTCCCATATCCACAGGCCAATCAGCATAGCTACCGCCATGCCTACCGAAAGGCCGGCAACATTGATAAAAGTGTGGACCTTGTTTTTTACAAGGTTTCGCCACGCTATTTTTAAATAATTCTTTATCATGATGGTTAAATACTAATCTATAAATTCTAATACTTTTACTTTTCTCCCTTTGTTATTCTGCTTTTACTTTACTCTGTTTTTAAACTCTTAACCGGGTTGGCCAACGCTGCTTTAATGCCCTGATAACTTACTATAAGCAAGGTTATCGCCATTGCCCCAACGCCTGTTACTGCAAATATCCACCAGGGCATGCCAGAACGATATTGGTAATTTTGCAGCCACTTGTACATAAAATAATACGCAATAGGGGAGGCTATCACCAATGAGATAATCACCAGCAGCACAAAATCTTTTGATAATAGACGCCATAAACCAAAAACCGTTGCACCTAATACTTTGCGTACGCCAATTTCTTTGGTGCGCTGTTCGGACATAAAGGATGCCATGCCAAACAAGCCCAGGCAACTGATAAAGATGGCCAGGCCGGCGAATGAACTTGCCAACTTACCGACCCGCTCTTCATTACCGAATTTTTTAGCATATTCTTCGTCAACAAACTGGTATTCGAAAGGCTGCGCCGGATTATAGTTTTTATAAACCGTTTCTATTTTACCTAAAGCTTCGCTGGCGCTTATTTGGGGATTTATTTTCAGGATGATGTAATCGCTGGCGTCTGATACCAGGTGGAATAAGGATGGCCTTACAGGCTCGTAAGGCGATTCGGCCACCATGTCTTTAATTACCCCGATTATATGGTATGGGTCACCATCCCACCTGATGGTTTCTCCCACCGGATTTTTTAGGCCCATGAATTTAGCCGCGCTTTCATTGATCACGAATGCTTTTGAATCGGTGAGATATTGCTTAGAAAAGTCCCTTCCTTCCTTAAATTGCCAGGCTACTGTTTTTCCATAATCATGGGAGACATCAATGTTTGGAAACTCCACCGCCAGGGCCGGGTCTTTCCCCTTCCAGTCGAAACCGCTGTTGGTAGAGTGTACTGCCGTTGTCGGGCTTCCTGCTTCAGCCATAGATATAATTACGCCGCTTTTTAGCAGTTCGTTTCTAACGGCATCAAAGTGTTTATGAATTTCTGCAGTAGCCATTGGTAAAGCCACCAAGCCATCACGATTGTAACCAACAGGCCTGTTTTTAGCAAACTGGATCTGGCGGAAAACAATAATGGTCCCGATGATCAATATAACAGAAACCGTAAATTGTATTACTACAAGCACTTTGCGGGGTATAGCCGCCAACCGGCCAACTTTAAAGGTGCCTTTTAATACTTTAACAGGTTGAAAAGATGATAAATATAATGCCGGGTAACTGCCGGAGATAAGCCCGGTTATGAGGCTAAAGCCGATGCCCAATAACCAGAATATCGGGCTGCCCCATAGGATAGACATTTTTTTACCGGCTACATCATTAAAGAATGGGAGGGCAAGTAAAACCAATACAATTGATAAAGCAAACGCAAAAATAACCACCAGTAATGATTCGCTCAGAAACTGGTAAATGAGCTGAATGCGTAAAGAACCAATAGCCTTTCGGATGCCCACTTCTTTTGCCCGTTTTTCAGAGCGGGCTGTACTCAAATTCATAAAATTGATGCAGGCCAGCAGCAATACAAAAGCCCCTATAATACCAAACAACCAAACGTACTGGATTCGGCCACCCACATTTACCCCATTTTTAAACTCGGAGTATAAATGCCAGTTTTTCATCGGGTCAAGAAAAACCTGGTTCTTTTGTTTTAGTTCAATTTTATTTACTTTATTTTTTTTGATGTCCCTGATTTTTGCCGAAACTTTATTCATGTCGGCATTATCAGCTACCTGGGCATATGAAAAAAAGCAGTTGCAGCGCCAGGTATCTGCCTGTTTTTTTAGTCCTGCGGAGTTTGAAAATAATTCCCATGGTGAAACAAAGTTTACACCGGCAAGTGAAGAGTTTTCAGGCATATCTTCATAAACGCCGGTTACCTTTACAACAAAATTGTTGTCAATTTTCATTACCTTATCCATCGGGTCGGCATTTCCGAAGTAGGCCTTCGCGGTTGACTCTGATAGAAGAATGGATGATGCATCATTCAAACTATTCTTATTCCCCCTCAGTATTTTAAAGGAAAACATTTCAAGCGCCGACGGTTCAAAATAAGTTCCGCTAGTTGTTAGTTTCTTGTCGCCATAGGTAAGAATATGCCCCCCATTGTATGTTGCCATGGTAACATACTTAAAATCGCTGCCAAAACTTTTTCGCAATTCATCACCCATGGGCCAGGGTACATCTGTTCCTGTGCCTATTTCGCCATTCATAGTATTGTTTTGTTTTACCTGGGCTATACGGTTGTAGTTTTCAAAGTTTTTATTGAATGATAATTCGTCCCAAATCCATAACCCAATCAACATAGCTACCGCCATGCCTACTGCCAGGCCCCCAATGTTGATCAATGAAGAAACCTTGTTTTTGATGAGGTTTCTCCACGCGATTTTTAAATAATTCTTTATCATAGCATTGAAATTCTAAATCATAAATTCTATTTAACTGATTACTGCCAACTGTCTGTTATTCTGTTTTTAAACTCTTCACGGGGTTGGCCAATGCCGCCTTAATACTTTGGTAACTTACTGTAAGAAGGGTTATTGCCATAGCGCCAACCCCTGTTGCTACAAATATCCACCAGGCCATGCCAGAGCGATATTTGTAATTTTGAAGCCAGTTATGCATAAAATAGTAGGAAACAGGGGTAGCTATCATCAAGGAAATAACAACCAATAGAATAAAGTCCTTTGAAAGCAAGCTCCAAAGATTAAATACCGAAGCACCCAACACTTTACGTACACCAATTTCTTTGATGCGCTGCTCGGCCATGAAAGATGCCATACCAAACAAGCCCAGGCAACTGATAAATATGGCGAGACTGGCAAAAAAGCTGGCCAGTTTACCAATGCGTTCCTCAT
>JAQBOK010000029.1 GCA_028288085.1 Mucilaginibacter sp. | reverse complement strand
GCAGTATTGATAGATGCCGACAATGTACCTTACGCCAACGTGAAAGAGATGTTTGAGGAAATTGCAAAATACGGTACGCCAACTTTTAAAAGAATTTATGCCGACTGGACAAAGCCAACAGTGTCGGGGTGGAAGAATGTGCTTCTAGAGAATGCCATTACCCCAATACAACAGTATAGCTACTCCACCGGTAAAAATGCGTCAGACAGTGCCCTTATTATTGATGCAATGGATATTTTATATACCGGCAAGGTGGATGGCTTTTGCATCGTATCAAGCGACAGCGATTTTACGCGCCTTGCCACAAGACTCCGGGAGGCAGGGATGAAGGTAATTGGGATCGGTGAAAAGAAGACGCTGACCCCGTTTATTACCGCGTGTGACAAATTTATCTATATCGAGATATTAAAAAAGGAAAAAATAAACCGGGCAGAGCCCAACAATAAAGAGACATCAAAAAGCATAGCTGCACCTGTTAATGACCCTATCAACAAGATCGACCCGGAAATAATAGAGATCATATCCGACAGCATAACAGATCTGGCAGATGAAAATGGCTGGACCTATTTAGGTGACCTGGGAAGTTTGATCATCAAAAAGAAGCCCGACTTTGACCCCAGGAACTATGGTTTCCCGAAGATGTCGCCCATGATCAGGAGCATAAACAAATTTGAGATCGACGAGCGTGATACCGGCAAAAAGAACGTGAAGCACATTTACATCAGGAAAAAATAGCCATACGTTATCGAACACCATCCGTATCAAAACCGGACGATTCGGAAATTTAAATCCTTTTATATGCTGTTGTAAATCAATTGATTGATGATATGGCACTGTGATTGAATGACAAAATAAGTTATTGATTTTTACGGTAATTACATTTATTAAAACATTTATGTTTAAGAATTATTTTAAGGTAGCATTCAGAAATCTATGGCGGAACAAGGGTTTTTCTGCTATTAATATTTTCGGTTTGGCCATTGGTTTAGCCATATTCCTTTTGATTACCCTATTTGTTGTTGATGAACTAAGCTATGATAAATACAATTTAAATGCCGATCGTATCTATCGTGTAAATTCTGATTTTAAGGTGAATGGTAGCATTTTTAACGATAGGGAATCGCCTGCGCCAATGGCTGGAATCTTAATGAAGGATTACCCTCAAATTGAACAGGCCACACGTTTAAAGGATAACGGGAAAACGTTAGTTAGAAATGGTGATAAAATCATTTTTGAACCTAATAGCATGTTTGCTGATGCTAACTTGTTTAATGTTTTTACAATACAAATGATTGCGGGCGATAAAAAAACGGCCTTAATGCAACCCCATTCTTTGGTAATATCTGAATATATTGCCAAAAAGTATTTCAATTCTACAGATGTAATTGGCAAAACGCTAAGGCTTGATAATACAGATGACTACAAAATTACAGGGGTGATAAAAAACATGCCTCCGCAATCTCATCTGCATTTCAACTTGCTTAAAGCAATGTCAGGATATGCTGATAGTCGTAATACTAACTGGCTCAATGTAAATTACCTCACTTATTTATTAGTTCACAAAGGGACAACACAACGCGATGTGGATAGTTATTTAAGTGTGGCTACTAAAAAATATGCTGAGCCATTGTTACAAAGTTTTATTCATACTTCCATTGCAGACCTTGAAAATAAAGGTGACCATTTTAGATTTGTAACCATCCCTTTAACTAAAATTCATCTATACTCAACCTTAACACAAGAACAAGAGCCGTCCGGTAACATCCAATACGTTTATATGTTTATTATTATAGCAGTTTTTATATTGCTTATAGCTTGTATAAATTTCATGAATCTTTCTACGGCACGCTCAGCCGGTCGTTCAAAGGAAGTAGGTGTGCGAAAAGTATTGGGCTCAAGCCGTGGAACACTAATTTATCATTTTTTAATAGAATCAATACTTACCAGTTTTATAGCACTTGTTATTGCACTATTTATTGCTTCATTGATGTTGCCTTACTTTAATCAGCTATCGGATAAAGAAATATCACTAAACCTGGTTTCAAATACGTGGCTATTACCTTTCTTACTAATTGGCACTTTAGTTATAGGCACTACGGCAGGTGCCTATCCTGCATTTTTCTTATCCGCGTTTCAACCTATTCAGGTATTAAAGGGGAAACTGGCTTCAGGGTTCAAAGGCAGCTGGTTACGTAACAGCCTGGTAATATTTCAATTTTCAACAGTGATTATGCTTATTGTGGGCACTTTGGTTATTTATAGTCAGTTAAATTATATCCGCAATAAAAAACTGGGTTACAACCGGGAGCAGGTTTTGGTTTTGCAAAACACCTATTCACTTTCTCAGCATGCAAATTCATTCAAACAGGATGTGTTAAAATTAGCTGGTGTAAAATCAGGCACCATGACCCCTTATTTACCTACATCTACAACTAGTAATACAGAGGTGTACGGTAAGAATGCTGCCATGAGCCCCGGACAATCCACTGCATTAGCAACCTGGTACATTGATGAGGATTACATACCTACTTTGGGGATGGAAAT
>JAQBOK010000012.1 GCA_028288085.1 Mucilaginibacter sp. | reverse complement strand
AGCGGAATGGACGGGATTCGAACCCGCGACCCCATGCGTGACAGGCATGTATTCTAACCAGCTGAACTACCACTCCGTTTGGGATGGCAAATATAGTCAGCATTTTTCATTCTACAAGTCTTTTTTTAAAACTTATTTAAAAGCCTTTGTATGCCAACCTAACCTGCAATGTTATTTCATTGCAAACTCCTTATTATCAGCTTCAACCATTTTCTTAAAAAAAGTATTGAACTCTGCAGATTTTTCAACCGGTACAAAATCCTTTTTCAATTTAAAGGTTCGTGTAAGAATTAATTTGTTACCAACCGTTTTAGGTACAATACTGTAATCCATTACATCGCTTGTTAAATTAACAGCTACAGGGCCTTCAACTATTTTTTTGCCTACAGGCAGGGTAAGCGTAATGGTTTCAGTTTCGCTATCCATATAAAAAACCTGGCTCAAATCAATGCCCGTTAAGCGCGGAGGTATGATCTGGAAATCAGAAGGAGTAAATTTATCAGACCATGGAAAAGAAAATATCGACATACCCGCTATCTGTTTAGAAGAGTTTTTTAATTCATAATCCAGTTTCATATACACCGTGTCGGCATTGTTTTTTGCCATATTATCGAATGTTAATGTATTGATTTCGTTATCCGGGTATTGTTCTGTAATCGCTTCCTTTATCTTTTTAATCCGGTCTTTCTGTGACAAATCCATGTAAGCATCTCTTAAATTGCCTGCTAATGATGCTGTTTTATATGTATTTTCTTTTATAACAAAATCCTTATCCTTAAATGCAATATTAACAGACCGGTAGATATTGTTTTGCTTGCGTGTAGCGGGGTTTAAGTATTTAATGGCACTTACTGTATTGTCATCGCCAATATCAAGCAGGGCTGAATTAAGCTCACTTAAATACATGGCACGGAATGGCAGGTATTGTGAAGTTAGTTCGATATAGTAATCCTGATTGTTGAGCCTGACTTTAGAAATACAATGATTAAAATCTATTGTAGGCAATGGCATACTATTTAGTCCGTTATCACGTGTTTTTACCAGTACCAGTTGTGCTTTTATTCCTGCCTCTTTGCACATGGTGACAAAAAGTGTTGAAACATCCTTACAATCGCCAATACGGGTGTTTATAACATCCGCAGGGTTTTGTGGTATTAAACCACTTTGCCTGAAAGAGACCGAACTATAGCTGATATTACTGGTGATGTAGTTATAGATCTTTTCGATCTTTTGCATATCGTTCAAATTGCCCTTGCCTTCAAATAAATCATGTATCACTTCTTTAACTTCATAGTTAGTGCGGGCCTTGGCCGATGCCATATCATTATACCAGTCTGAAATAAATTTCCAGTCGGGTATGGAGGTGATATAAAGTATATTGGCTATATCGGCAAGCGGAGGCATTTTATCCTCATAGTCCAATGACTTTGCATGGCTGCCTTTCCATACATATAGGTCAAATTCATCGGCGCTGCTCTTTTGAGGCTCAATGCCTTGTTTAGAAAATTTATAATTGAATTTCTTGTTTTTGCTGATCAGTAGCGAATATTTTGAATTTACGCAGGGGTAGCCTTGCGTAAAATAAAATGAATCCCAAAAATGACTGGCAAGGCTTCCCTTAAAATAGTTTTCGGCTTTGTAGCGTATATTGATCACATCACCCACCTCTAAATTGGTAAATACCAGGTTACTTTCATTTTTTTCGGCCGGTATTTTATTGCCATTGGCTTTTATTACTTCGGCTGTTTCAACTAACAGGTTCTGCCCGTTATCAGTATCAATATTATATTCTTTCCAGCTGTCAATCCCTTTTTGGTTAAGTACTTTAACTACCATGAAGCTTTTGTCTTCCGATCCGCCATTTTCATAAACTACCCTTTGCGTTTCCTTGTGTAACACAACAAAATTATCGTCGGGATAATCGGTAGCCTTCGGCGCGTTTTTAATAATGACATCAACATTTGGTTCTTCAAAGTAGCTGTATACATCTTTTTTGTTTTGAAGTTTTCTTAACGATTTGATGGACGCGTAATCACTTGGCTCTAATTGCAATCCTTTCTGATAGTATTGTATTGCTTTTTCCTTTTGATTATTCATTGCCTCATATATCTTACCTAAAGAAGTATAGTATCCACCCCTGGTTGGAGATATACGGATACAATCTAGGTATTCATCGGCGGCCTTATCATACATTTGCTGCTGGTAGTACTGATCGCCCAGGTTTTCATATATCCCAATACCAATCGGATCGTTTTTGATCTCGTCCTGGTAAACTTTAAACCCTGCGGCGGCATTGCCGGCAGTAAAATAGGCTGCAGCTAATTGCTTTGAAACGGTATAATTGTCGTTATTATCCACATATTTCTTCAATACCTCAATAGCTGCGGTTGCGTTTTTTCTCAAATTGGCTTCTATCAGGTATTTAATACCCATAAAATTTTCATTGTCTGGAAATTTGCTGTAAGCGTCTTCTGTTATTTTTACTACCTCATCCTGGTTTTTGTTGTAACCGGCAATATTCATCTTACTTAAGTAAATAAACTCCTGCATAAAGGGGTATGCTGTTTCCAGTTTTTTAATGACCTCGGCGGCCTTGTCATAGTCCTTTTGCCCCACCAGTTCCTGGTATTTCAGTATTAATGAAAGACTGCTTTCCGGATCAGCCATTTTGATTTTTTCTTTAACCGTTTCAGATCCGGTACGATTATTCACTTTACCAAATACCTGTAAAAGCATTGAATTTAGATAAGTGCTGTTTGGATATTTTTTTAAAAGCGGTTCTATAACCCTTCGGGCTTCAAATGCTTTATCATCAACCAGGTAGGTTTGTGCGAGCAACAGTTTAGATAAATAATCATCCGGTTTATCTTTTATTTGCTGCTCAAAATAACTGATTGCAAATTGTTCAGTTTTACGCGAAACGTAGGTAGTTTCTTTGGTATAAGGCTGTGCTTTGAAGGTACTGCTTAAATTGGGCAGCGGATTGCCTTTTTCATCTGTTATTCGTACTAAAAAGTTAGAACGGCCCGCATAACTTTCACCAACCTGCACCAAAATGCGGTTGTATCCTTTGTTTAATTTAATCGACTGGATATAAGTATCAAGGTCGTTATTTCTTTCTTCGGGTTCTGATATTATTAGCTGATCATTTACCCAAACTTTTGCTGAGCCCGATACACCAATACGCAATTGCGCCTCTTTTTCTACATCTGATTTGATAAAACTTTGTGCAAACATGATGGAGTTGTAGGCATTGGCATAGTAGGTAAAGTCAAACCATTTGTCATGACGCATGTAAGGCACATCATGCCAGGCAACTTTTACCCCTTTTTTATTTTTAAAGGATGAAGTATCCGCAGGGTGGTTCAATGTTTCGTAACTTTTATCAAAGCCACTGGTAGAAATATTTTCGAACTCGCCGCTTATTGCCCATGCATCAACAGAACCGATATTGGCATATTGCTGGTTAGCTTGGTCTGTTTTTTTACGGGTTTCGTAGTTTTTGCCAAGTATGTAATAAGCCAGGGCAGCTATTGTTCCATCATAATCCTTCTTCATGGTCAGATCCTGCAAAAAAGCCATTTGCTCAGGCGATTTTTTACCGAAAGTTTCATTTATTGATGGCGTTGCCCATAATGCATAGATGTAAGGCTGGGGGTTTTTGCTCTGCTCATAAAATTTTTTGAAATACTCAAAAGCTTGCGCAGGAGGCCCGTCGCCGTGTGATAATATGCTAAGTCCCAATAAGGCATCACTCCTTGATTCGTTTTGTTTTACTGCTTGTGTAAAGAGGCTGCTGGCATCTGCGCGCCTGTTTTCAAAGAAAGCTTGCCAGGCCTTTGACATGATATCCTGAGCGAATAGGCTGTTAGTAATAAATAGGAGGAAGAATAAAAAGATTGCTTTTTTTAAGGTTAAGGTTTTTATCATGATTGTGATTAGCGACGGGAAACTATTAGCAGGTCAAGGTCTTTACAGGGAATATTAAATCGCTCGCCGATATACTTACTGGTCAAATGACCATCATAGATGTATACGGCGTTGCGAACACCAGTGTTTTGCCAGATCACATTTTTAAGGCCTCCTTTTTCGCCAATATCCAATAATATCGGGGTGAAAATATTAGTCAGCGAATAAGTGGCAGTACGTGCCACACGCGAGGCAATGTTGGGTACACAATAGTGGATAACGTCGTATTTGCGGAAAATCGGATGTGTATGGTTGGTTATTTCGGATGTTTCAAAGCAACCGCCCTGGTCAATGCTTACATCAATAATTACCGAGTTCGGTTTCATCCGGCTTACGGTACTTTCTGAAACAATACAAGGGCTGCGCCCGTCTTCTGCACGCATGGCGCCAATAGCCACATCGCAGGTAGTAATGGCTTTCTCCAAAACGATGGGTTGAACTACCGAAGTAAACACCCTGCTGCCAATGTTATTTTGTAACCGGCGCAATTTATAAATCGATGGGTCAAATACTTTTACTTCGGCGCCTAATGATATAGCAGTTCGTGCGGCATATTCACCAACGGTGCCCGCGCCTAATATCACAATTTCTGTTGGGGGTACACCGGTTATCCCGCCAAGCATTAAACCCTTGCCATCAAATATGTTGCTCAGGTACTCTGCCGCTATGAGGATAGAGGTAGCGCCAACGATCTCGCTCATGGCCCGTACCACACTTAATGAGCCGCCTTCGTCACGTAAATGTTCAAAACACAGGGCCGTGATCTTTTTGAGTAATAGCGCATGCAGGCAATCCGCCTTAAGCGTTGATAATTGAAGGGCCGAGATCAGTATCTGATGCGGCCTCATCATCTCTATTTCCTGCAACGTCGGGGGCGCTATTTTTATAATAATATTCGCCTCGTAAACCGATTTGGTATCATATACGATCCTTGCCCCCTGGTCGCTGTAATCCTTGTCCTTAAAGTTTGCTGCCTGGCCGGCATTGCTTTCCAGTATTACCTCGTGCCCGTTATTTATCAGCAAGGCTATTGATAAAGGGGTCAAAGCGATCCTGTTTTCCTGGAAGGAAACTTCTTTGGGTATGCCGATATAAAGCTTGTTTTTTTTATTCTTTACCTCCAGCATCGACTCCTGGGGCTGCATCATTGCCTGCTTGGCGACGTCAGAAAATCCACTGTATAACTCCGAACTCATTTGTACTTATTTCCGAATGTTGAAGATAAACAAAAAACGAATGATTTAAACTAAATCTTCGTAAAAGTTAATTTACGTTCATTGTTGTCCAAAACCTGTATATCAATGCGGATATAATGTTCAGGAAGCAGGCCAGAGATCTTTTCGGGCCACTCAATAAAACAATATTGGCCAGAATAAAGGTATTCTTCGTAGCCCATATCAAATGCCTCGTTTTGATTTTTAAGCCTGTAAAAATCGAAGTGATATATCTTACTGTTGAGGCCTTCATACTCATTTACTATGGAGAATGTTGGGCTGGTTACAGGTTCATGAGTGCCCAAGCAGTCGCATATGGCTTTTATGAACGTGGTTTTACCCGCGCCCATATCGCCATAAAAAAGAAATATCCTGATTGTTCCGCCAAAGTCTACTAGTTTCTGAGCGGCACCCTTGAGTTCGTTAATATTTTTAACAGGCAAATTCATATTGCCAAAGTTAAAATATTCGCTAAACTTACTTAGGCCCGTAGGTAACAATCGGTATAATCATTTCCTCGAGCGAAATGCCTCCATGCTGGAAAGTTTCATTGTAGAAATTAACAAAGTGGTTATAGTTATTAGGGTAAACAAAATAACTGTCCCCTTTTGCAAATACAAAACTCGAACTCACATGTAGTTTAGGCAGCATAATATCGTTCGGGTTGCGTACATGAAATACTTCCTTGGGGTTAAAGTTCAGGTTTTTACCCTGCTTGTAACGCAAATTGGTGTTGGTATTACGGTCCCCAATTATTTTACTTGGGTTTTTAACCCGTATAGTACCGTGATCTGTAGTAATAACTACCCTGATTTGTTTAGCTGCTAAAAATTTAAGCAGGTCAAACAATGGTGAATGTTCAAACCATGATAATGTTAATGATCGGTAGGCAGCATCATCGCTGGCAAGCTCGCGTATCATTTGCATATCAGTACGTGCATGCGATAGCATATCAACAAAGTTGTATACTACCACATTGAGCTCATTATTCATCAGGTTGCTTACTGAATCATTTAGCGCGCGGCCCTCATCAATATTTAATATCTTATGGTATGAAAATTTAATATCCTTCCGCAAAACACGTTTTAACTGATCGGCCAAAAACTTCTCTTCATACAAATTCTTCCCGCCTTCATCTTCATCATTCTGCCACATATCAGGGAAACGTTTTTCCATATCCAGTGGCATCAGTCCCGAGAAGATGGCGTTACGTGCATATTGTGTTGCTGTAGGTAGTATACTATAATAAGTATCTTCCTCCTCCAGCCTGAAATATTCAGAGATAATTGGGTTAATGATCTTAAACTGGTCATACCTTAAGTTATCTATCAGTATGAAAAAGACGGGCCCTTTACCATCCAGTTTCGGGAACACCTTCTTTTTAAACAATTGTGTAGAGATGGTAGGCGCTGTATCCGGGTTTTTTATCCAGTCTATATAATTTCTTTCAATAAACTTACAGAATTGCACATTTGCTTCAGCCTTTTGCATGGTCAATATTTCGTGCATCCCTTCGTCCTCAAGTCTTTCGAGCTCCAGTTCCCAGTATATCAGCTTTTTATATACGTCTGTCCATTCCTGGTAACTTAAATTATCATTAAGCGTCATGCCTAGCGTCCTGAAATCCTGCTGGTAAGCCATAGTTGTTTTTTCGGTTACCAGGCGTTTATTTTCAGTTAACTTTTTTATAGTGAGCAATATTTGTTTCGGATTTACAGGTTTTATCAGGTAATCATCAATTTTTGACCCGATAGCATCCTCCATCAAATACTCCTCCTCGTTTTTGGTTATCATAACGATGGGAACTTCGTTATTAATATTCTTTATCTCAGACAAGGTTTCCAGTCCGGTTAAACCCGGCATATTCTCATCTAAGAACACCAGGTCGAAATAATTATTTTTAAAGGCATCAACAGCATCATTGCCATTGGTTACTGTAGTAACGTTATAGCCTTTTTCTTTTAAAAAAAGTACGTGTGGTTTTAACAGGTCAATCTCGTCATCAGCCCATAATATTGTCGTTTCCTGCATAATATTTCCTCTTACTCGGTATAACCTCAAAGCAAGGGTTTTGTTATGGTTTATGAAAGTTAATTAACAAAAATTAACAATTGTAATGTACATTGTTACTATAATTTAACATTTTTGCACAGTAGAGCACATTGAATAAAAACAAGATCATAAACGACCCCGTATATGGGTTTATCAGTATCCCAACAGAGCTGGTATTCGACCTTATAGAGCATCCTTACTTTCAACGGTTAAGGTATATTAAGCAACTGGGTATGACCCACCTGGTTTATCCGGGCGCATTGCATACCCGTTTCCACCATGCTTTGGGCGCTATGCACCTGATGAGCCTGGCCATTGAGACTTTGCGGAGCAAGGGTCACTTAATTACGCCGGAAGAAGAAGAAGCAGTAACCATTGCCATATTATTGCATGATATAGGGCATGGGCCATTTTCGCATGCTTTGGAGCAAACTATTGTTGAGGGCATAACTCACGAGGATATTTCTATCCTTATAATGAATAAGCTGAACCTGCAATTTAATGGCCGTTTATCAATGGCCATAGATATTTTTAACGGTACTTATAAAAAGCAATTCTTGCACGAACTGGTTTCCGGTCAGCTGGATATGGACAGGATGGATTACCTTAACCGCGATAGCTTCTTTACCGGGGTATCCGAGGGGGTGATCAGCTTCGACCGTATCATCAAAATGCTGAATGTAATTGACGATCATACTGCTGTAGAAGAAAAAGGTATTTATTCAATAGAGAAATTTTTGATAGCCCGCCGGTTGATGTACTGGCAGGTGTATTTGCATAAAACCGTCATATCTGCCGAGCAATTACTGGGTAAAATTCTTAAACGAAGCCGTGAGCTGGCCCTTAAAGGCAAGCAGCTTTTTGCTACCCCGGCATTAAACCACTTCCTGGTAAATAAGATCAGTAAGGAGGCATTTATGAGTGAAGATCACCATATAGAAATATTTGCCAGCCTGGATGATACTGATATCATGTCGGCGATTAAAGTTTGGGCCAGTGACGATGATTTTGTGCTGTCGGAACTTTGCCGGATGCTGATGCTACGCAACCTATACCAGGTAGATATTACAAACGAACCCCCAAATAATACTTCGGTGACACAATTAACTCACAATGCAATCAATAAATACCCCATATCCCCAAACGAATCAAGCTATTTTGTATTTACGGATGTTATTACAAATAATGCGTATAAACCCGGAGATGGAAGTATTCGTATTTTAATGAAAAATGGCACACTACAGGATATTGCGGCCGCCAGCGACAATTCGAATTTAGAAGCATTGGCTAAAACTGTAAAAAAGTACATACTTTGTTATACCAAAGGCTTGATATAAACGTATTGACGCTGATATATTTATAATTTGTTGCTTTAATATTAACACTTAAATTTGCCCGATGCAATTTACTGCGCAGGATATAGGTTTTATGCTAAACGGAACTGTTGAGGGTGACCCCCATGCAACAGTTAATCATTTAGCCAAGATAGAAGAAGCCTTTGCCGGCTCCTTGTCTTTTTTAGCTAACCCCAAATATGAGCCATATTTGTACACCACTGATGCATCAATAGTGATCATCAATGATGACCAGGTGCTTACCGAACCGGTAAAGACTACGCTTATACGGGTGGAAAATGCTTATACCGCGTTTTCTGTACTGTTGGAAAAATACAACACCATAAAACTAAACAAAACAGGAGTTGAGCAACCCAGTTTTGTTCATCCATCAGCACAAGTTGGAGAAAACTGTTATATAGGCGCGTTTGCTTATATAGGGCCAGGGGTTAAAATTGGTAACAACAGTAAAATATATCCCAATGCTTATATTGCAGATAATGTAACAATTGGCAGCCAAGTAACACTTTTCCCCGGGGTAAAGGTTTATTTTGATTGCGTAATAGGCAATAACGTTATTATACATTCAGGGGCTATAATTGGGAGTGACGGATTTGGATTTGCGCCCAATGCGGACGGTACTTATAAAAAGATAAGCCAGATAGGGAATGTTATTATAGAGGACGATGTGGAGATAGGCTCCAACACTACCATTGACCGCGCTACAATGGGATCAACCATTATACATAAGGGTGTAAAGCTTGATAACCTGATACAGGTGGCACATAACGTGGAGATAGGCGCTAATACCGTAATTGCAGCACAAGTTGGCATTTCAGGAAGTACCAAGATTGGGGAAAGTTGCGTAATTGGAGGACAGGTAGGCATGGCCGGCCATGTAAGTGTTGCCAGGGGGAGCCAGATAATGGCTAAGTCGGGAATTAATAGAAATATTGTAGAAGAAAATAAAAAATGGGGAGGGATGCCGTTTTTTACCAGCTACCTTGACAATATGCGGACACTGGTAGCTGTTAGTCATTTACCTGAATTAGAGAAAAAAGTAAAAGAACTGGAAAAAGTAATCGCTGAACTGAATAAAAAAAATGACAATTCTAAAAAGTCTCCCTCACTGGGTGAGATTTAGAGGAGACTTATTATTATATGAACGTAAAACAAAAAACTATTAAGGCGCCGGTTTCCGTATCAGGTACCGGGTTACATACCGGCGAACGGGTGACTATGACCTTTAATCCGGCGCCTGAAAATCATGGCTATAAATTCAGAAGGATAGATATAGAAGGATCACCCATTATTGATGCCGATGTAGATAATGTAACAGATACCTCACGCGGAACAACTATTTCGCAAAACGGCGCCAGTGTAAGCACTATTGAGCATGTGCTGGCCGCTTTGGTAGGGCTGGAAGTTGATAATGTACTGATAGATCTTGACGGGCCTGAAACGCCCATAATGGATGGCAGCTCTATACAATTTGTAGATGCTATTACCAATACCGGCTTTAAAGAACAGGACGCCGACCGCGAGTATTACCACATACCCTACAATATTCATTATTCTGAACCCGACCGTAAGGTTGAAATGGTGGCAATGCCATTGGACGATTACCGTTTTACTTGTATGGTTGATTATAACTCCCAGGTTTTGGGCAGCCAGCATGCCAGCATTTCAACCATTTCAGAGTTTATAAAGGAAATAGCATCATGCCGCACCTTTTGCTTTTTGCACGAGTTGGAGATGCTGCTAAAACATGACCTGATAAAGGGTGGAGATCTGAACAATGCCATTGTGGTAGTTGATAAGGAGGTGGATGATGAGGAACTGGCACACCTGGCAAGAATATTTAACCGTAAGGATATTAAAGTTGCACCGCAGGGAATATTAAATAATATTGAATTGCGTCATCAAAATGAGCCCGCAAGGCATAAGCTGCTTGATATGATAGGCGATCTGGCGCTGGTTGGTGTGCCCTTAAGAGGGCATATTATGGCAGCCCGGCCCGGCCACGCCGCCAATGTGGCCTTTGCGAAAAAGATTAAGACCCTGATAAAGAAGGAAAGAAGCCGCAAGCACATAAAAATTTACGACCCCAATGCTAAACCGGTATACGATACCGTTGAGATAATGAAAATACTGCCCCACAGGCAGCCATTTTTAATGATTGATAAAATATTGGAGTTAAGTAAAAACCACGTAGTAGGATTAAAGAACGTAACGATGAACGAGGAGCTTTTTGCAGGGCACTTTCCCGGCGCTCCTCTTTTTCCCGGCGTGTTGCAGATCGAAGCTATGGCCCAAACCGGTGGTATTTTGGTTTTGAATACCGTACCTGACCCTGAAAATTATATTACCCTATTTTTAAAAATAGAGAATGCCAGGTTTAAGGATAAAGTGGTGCCAGGTGATACACTGATATTTCATTGCAGCCTGATATCTCCTATCCGCAGGGGTATTGCCCAGATGAAGGGGGTTGGAATGGTAGGATCGCGTATTGTAGTTGAAGCTGAGCTAATGGCCCAGATTGTAAAAAAGACAAAAGAAAAAGAAGCATGATACAACCTTTAGCATATATACATCCACAGGCAAGGATAGCCGACAACGTTACTATTGAACCATTTGTAACTATCCATAAGGATGTGGAAATAGGTGAAGGTACATGGGTGGGCTCCAACGCTACCATAATGGATGGTGCCCGTATTGGCAGAAATTGCCGTATTTTCCCTGGCGCTGTTATATCTGCACCTCCACAGGACCTTAAATACCGGGGTGAACAAAGCACCGTAACCATAGGCGATAATACAACCATCCGCGAATGCGTTACACTTAACCGTGGTACTGCCCTTGATAAAAATACAACCACTATAGGCAGCAATTGCCTGTTGATGGCCTATGTACACGTAGCGCATGATTGTGTTATTGGCGATAACGTGATCATTGCCAATTCGGTGCAACTGGCAGGGCATATTAATATTTATGATTATGCCTTTATAGGTGGTACCTCAGCTGTGCATCAGTTTGTAGAGATAGGCACACACAGCATGATATCTGGTGGTTCATTAGTGCGTAAAGATGTGCCTCCCTATACTAAAGCCGGGCGCGAGCCATTATCCTATATCGGAATTAATTCTGTCGGTTTACGCCGCAGGGGATATTCGGCAAATACTATTAATGAGATACAGGAAATTTACCGGATCATTTTCCTCAAAAAATACAATGTAACCAAAGCCCTGGATATTATTGAAGCTGAATTTGCGCCCACTGTTGAAAGGGATGAGATCATTAATTTTGTACAGAATTCGCAACGCGGCATTATGAAAGGTTTCGGGATATAGTAAGAACAGTTAGCAAAAAGCAGTTATCAGTGAGTTTCCCTGGTTAGAAAATTGCCCCGCAATACTTACAACACTATAAACCAATAACTGCCAACTGAATATGCAAATCATCCTCAAAAATATAGGCCGCCGCTTTAATCGCGACTGGATTTTCAGGAATATAGATTACACGTTCACTTCTGGGGAAACTTATGCTATACTTGGCCCAAACGGCTCGGGTAAATCAACACTTTTGCAGATTTTAAATGGCAGTTTGTCACCCTCAACCGGAGATATCAGTTATTCCCTTAATGAGCAATTAATAGAAGCAGAATCTGTTTTTAAACAACTTAGCCTTGCAGCGCCATATCTTGAACTGATAGAAGAGTTTACTTTGGATGAAATGACCGACTTTCATTTTAAGTTTAAAAAATACCGTGAGGGTATTAATAAAGAAGAAGTGATAGACTTGTTGAATTTAGAAGGCGCGAAAAACAAACTCATTAAATATTTTTCATCCGGAATGAAACAGCGGCTTAAGCTGGCTTTGGCTTTTTGCTCAGATACCCCTTTGCTAATGCTTGATGAGCCCACCTCGAATTTAGACTCACAGGGTGTAGACTGGTATTTAAACCTGGTTCAAAAATATGCTCTTAACCGTTTAACCGTTATCTGTTCCAACCAGGAACACGAGTATAGTTTTTGCAGGCACCAGCTTAATATTTCTGATTATAAAAAATAGCATCGTATTTTTTTTGTTACCTGTCTCAAAGGATTAAACCGACTGCTAATAAAAGCGTCGAAAAGGGAATACCCGTTAAAAAATACCAACCCTGATTATAAAATCTTATTATCATGAAAAATTTGAAGTCTTATCGGCTTGCTATGGCTTGCTGTGTATTATTATTTTTCTCCTCATGTGCCGGTGTTTTATATCTTGGTGATACTTTGCCGGCCACGTCTTCTGTAAAGGTTTATTATGATGCCAAAGATGTTAAGCAAAGCTATAAGGTGATAGGCCATTTAGCCCAGGCGATATCCGGAACGCCTAATATGGATGATGTTAAAGAGAAGGTAATTGAAAAAGCTAAATCTATTGGCGCTGATGGCGTTATATTTTTGCAGATCACTGCAAAGCCCGGCAGCTCAAATGATGCCGAAACCATTAACGCGGATGCTATTAAGTTTGATCAATAAAATTAAAAAGTTAAGTGTTACGTTGGCGGCATAAATTCCAGCCTTTTGCGGAAATATGCATCCCAGCTATTTTGCTGTACACGATTGGTCATGTGCCCGGTATCTTCGTCGTAATCTAAATTTAGCTGCTTGTATTTGGCGTCAATGCGGTCGAATATTTCCTGCGCTATACGCTGGTAATCGGCGCCGAAGCGGGTTTTACCTACGGTACGCAACAATTCCTGTTGCTCCAGGTAAGCGATAATATAATGCCCCTGCTCGTGCTTCAGAATCGCCGCAAGCATTTCTGATGAACTAATCCTCGACTTATCCATCCACGACTTGTTCCTGTTCATCATTAGCTGAATATCAAAGGTGAGGCTGTAGTAACCATTTTTGCGGTAAGCCTGGTATTGAAAGTCAATAGTGCAGTTGGTGTAGGCTATTACCCCTGTATGTGAACGGGGCGCACCTTCAAAATCAGCGGCTGTTAGCTGCCTGTAAGACTGCGCTTTTGCCGCCTGGATACTCCAAACGCAGATTACGGCCGCACATATTATCCTCCCCAAGCCAATCTTCATAAAATCAATTAAGTAAAAATTTACTTTTTGACTTTCTCAGGCTGCAAAAGGTTTAAACTCATTACTTCTTTCATTGTGCGTTCCATAGAAGCGGTTGACCCATCGAGGAATATCACGTTACCCTGCGAGTTTTCAGCAAAGTGTTTAATGGACTCCGTCCACATGGTAAATAAGATAACGGAAGTATCCATATGGGCGCCTTCCATCTCCTTAGCCGCGGCTGTCATACCCTTGGCCACTTCCTCACGGAATAAGGCAATACCTTGTCCGCGCAGTTGTGCCGCCTGGCGTTCGGCTTCGGCAGCTATTTTAATAGCATTACCTTCAGCCTCGGCGGCTTTGGTTTTGGTGATCAATAAAGCCTGGCCCTCATTTTCAGCGGCTGCTTTCAGGTTGTTAGATGCCACTACCTGGCTCATTGATTTCATGATCACTTCATCAAAAGTAATATCATTCAGTTGCAGATCCATTAGGTGGTAGCCCCATGTTTCCAATACCTGGTCAAGCTGTTCTTTCACATGGTCCACAATATCCCGGCGTAATATCAGTACATCACTTTGGCGTTTAGTGGCTACATAAGCCCTTATAGAGCCCTCTATGGTTCTTACCAAAGCCTGCATCAGGTTACGCTCGTCAATAAACTTAAAAGCTACGTTTTTGATTGCTTCTTCTGACTGGTCGAGTACTGAATATAATAGCATCGCCTTAAAATACACGTTGGCCTGGTCAATAGTTACTGCCTGGAACTCCAGTTCAACAGAACGGTTTTGGATTGATATGCGCGAATATACCTGCTCTACCAGGGGAATCTTAAAATTTAATCCCGGTGCTAATATGCGGCGGTATTTGCCGAAAACGGTAAGTACAGCAATAGTGCCCTGTTTTACGGTTACAAACGATGTAAATAGTATAATTAATGCTACAAAGACAAGAATTAATACCGGTATTCCAACTTCCATAAGTTAATGTTTATAGGTAATAAATATAGGTTTTATTTTTTTGGTGCGCTATTTGTTTTTAATTACTAAATGGTAACATTATATGAACTTAAAACGCACCTTCGGAGCGATACTTACTATACTGGGTATCATTGGGTTAATTTACACAGGAATTGGAGTGATTCAGCACAGCGGACAATTTACAACCTTGATTGTTGTCGGCATTATCTCGATATTGTTTTTCTTTACCGGGATAAGCCTTGTTAAGACCACTACTGATCAGGTGAAGTAGTGGATTAAATTCAATTATCCGATAGTATTTCGCCATCATCATCAATCACCAATCCTGATTCGGGAAAATCTTTTTCTGTAAGTAATTTGATCCGTTTTACAACCTGGTTAAAGGTATCGCGGGCTAAACCTTTTTCATGCGTTTGCCTGAAGGAGATGATGTTTCCGCTCAAAAACTCACCCTTTTTATTGAGATAAACTTTAAGCAAAGGCGCCATACCGCAAACTCCGGCCACACTTACACTTTTATAAGTACAAAAATTGCCCAGGCTGTAAGCAATCAGCCGGTCTTTATATTTTTCGAGTGCCCGGCTCACATGTGGGCCGTTGCCTAATACAATATCTGCGCCTGCATCTATCGCGATGTGAGCAAATACATGTACGTCACCACGTTTTGCGCCCATATACAGTTCATTAGTAAATGTTACATGTTCATAACCGGCACCCTCGGCACCGCCATGAAAGGATACGATCAAAATATCGCATCGTTGTTTGAGACGATGGATAATATGTTTAACGTATTGGGAGTCGAGCAGGGGCAGGGTGCTGGCATTGGGCGAAAAGGCACAGAAACCATATTTTATTCCATTACTCTCAAAAACCGTGGTGGGGCAGCTTTGCAAGCCGGCATAATGGATGTTATAATTATCTAAGGTTTTGGCGGTATTTGTACATCCTTTGTTGCCAAAATCGGTGATATGGTTATTGGCAACGCTGAGCAGATTAAAACCGGCATCTTTTAAAACCTTTCCGTATTGAGTGGGCATCCTGAACAAATAAGCCGATTCCAGTTTTTTCTTTTTTGAGTCGGGCATGCCTGAATCAAGTAGTGTGCCTTCCAGGTTACCAAATATGATATCTGCTTTATCTAAATATTTTAAAACGGGCTTAAAACTTCCTTTCGCGCTATCAGGCGGCAGTTTGCTGCTATCGGGATAAGATGTACCAAGCATGATATCGCCCATAGCCGCTATACAAATGGTATCATGCGCTTTGGGCGTGACAATGGCAGCGGCTTTTACAGGTAGGGGCTTTTTATGTGATACACGGGTACCTGCAATTGATGGCTGTTGCCGGCAGGAAGCCAGCGCACACATTATTGGGGCCAAAATAAGTAATGCAAGTATCCTCATGGCAAAAAAAAATCCTTTCGGCTAAGAAAGGATTGATTTAAATATCGAATTTTTTTATTGGGTATTACTATCATCCGGTGATTCTTCCTCCAGCTGTTTCTTAAAAGCATCAAGCAGGCGGCCACCTTTGTAAAAATAACGGCTATAATAACTATCATCAAGGCTGTTGATAGCCACACCTCTTGACGAGGCATGTGCAAACCTGTTGTTGCCCAAGTATATGCCTACGTGGCTTATACTGCGGCTGTGTATCTTGAAGAAAACTAAATCACCTTCCTGCAATTCATCCTTGCGTACAGGGGCTACCATGCTGAAGATATCGCGTGAGTTACGTTTTATAGTAAGGTTAAATACTTTGCCGTATAATTCTTTTGTAAAAGCTGAACAATCAATACCTCTTTTAGAATCGCCGCCAAAATGATATGGTGTGCCGATCCAGTCGTATACAAATTGAAAAAGTTTTACATTGGAGGTGGTAGACAAGGCAACACCCATTATTTGTGAGAAATAATCTTTTATTAAACCATCCTGCTCGTCAGGAGCCTTATCAGCGGGTTGGCCGGTAGTGCTTTTTGTTTGGGCCTGCGCCGCAAATATGCTGAGGCTCAGGGCAATGGCGAGTATGGTTTTCTTCATTTAATCTTTAATCTTTGTTGAGTAAGGGTGCAACAGAGCGTTATTAAACTAGACATTATGTCCTTTGTCGGCCACAAAACTATTCTATTTTTTTATAATTACAAATTAATGACATCTTTTTTTCAAATATCATAAATCGCTATACGTAAGAAAGTGAAAAAAGGTTACACAATTAAAAAATTTAACTAATTGTTTATTAATGCGATACCAAAACATCATGATTAGTTGCGGGTCCGAATAAAATCTTTCTAACAAAGTTGTTGCGGTTTCGATATTTTCACGGATATAATTAGATTTGCGCTTTCTCAATAAGAAATCGATCGTTTAACAAATGAGTTCAATCGAAATAAATAAAGACACCTACCTGATGTGGTACGAGTCTATGCTACTGATGCGCAAGTTCGAAGAAAAGGCCGGCCAATTATACGGGCAGCAAAAGATACGCGGATTTTGCCATTTATACATTGGCCAGGAGGCAGTGCTTGCCGGGGCAATGTCAGTACTTAAACCCGAAGATAGTTTGATCACCGCTTATCGTGATCATGCCCATGCTATTGCCAAAGGCGTTTCGTCCAATTCAATAATGGCCGAACTGTATGGTAAGGCCACCGGTTGCTCAAAAGGCAAGGGTGGTTCTATGCACATGTTTAGCAAGGAAAAACATTTTTATGGCGGGCATGGTATAGTTGGCGGCCAGATCCCATTGGGAGCAGGTATAGCTTTTGCCGAAAAATATAAAGGCACCGAGTTTGTGAACGTAGCCTACATGGGCGATTGCGCGGTGCGCCAGGGTGCTTTAAGCGAAACTTTTAATATGGCTGCTTTATGGAAATTGCCTGTGATTTTTGTTTGCGAAAACAATGGTTACGCCATGGGTACTTCTGTAGAGCGTACCACCATACAAACGGATATCTATAAATTAGGATTGCCTTATGGTATCCCTTCATCGGCTGTTGATGGTATGGACCCGGTTGCAGTGCATAATGCGATGGACGAAGCCGTTTCACGTGCACGTGCCGGAGAAGGACCAACGTTTCTGGAGATGCGTACTTATCGTTACAAAGGGCACTCGATGTCTGATCCTCAGAAATATCGTACCAAAGAGGAATTGGAAAGCTACAAGGCAAAAGACCCTATCGATGCTATTAAGCAAACCATATTAGCAGAGAAATATGCTGACGAAGCATGGTTTGAATCAATAGAGGAAAAAGTGAAGGCCGAAGTGGATGAATCTGTAAAATTTGCAGAAGAGTCGCCGTGGCCTGAAGCTACTGAGCTATACACAGATGTGTATGTAGAAAAGGATTATCCTTTTATTATGAGCTAACCGTTATAATTGTACTAAATTTAAAAAACAACTATTCATTCAATAGTATATGGCCGAAGTAGTTAAAATGCCTAAAATGAGCGATACCATGACCGAAGGGGTATTAGCGAAATGGCATAAAAAAGTGGGCGATAAGGTAAAGTCGGGCGATGTATTGGCCGAGATAGAAACTGATAAAGCCACGATGGATTTTGAATCGTACCAGGACGGAACCTTATTATACATCGGTGTAGAAGAAGGTAAGGCCGTGCCTGTTGACGCTGTTATTGGTGTGATAGGTAAAGAGGGCGAAGATTATAAAGCAGCCTTATCAGCAGATACCGCCGCAACTGCCCCGGCTGAAGAAAAGAAGGAAGAAGCCCCAAAAGCAGCAGCGCCTGTTGTTGAAGACAAAAAACCTGCAGCCACCGCTGCGCCAAAGGTTGATACCTCTAAAATACCTGCTACTGTAATACGTATGCCTGCCCTGAGTGATACCATGACGGAAGGCATTATTAATAAATGGAACTTTAAAGTTGGTGATAAAGTAAAGTCTGACGATTCATTAGCTGATGTGGAAACCGATAAGGCAACCATGGAAGTAGTGGGTTACGAGAATGGTACGCTATTATACATAGGCCCTAAAGAGGGTGAAGCTGCACCTGTAAATGGCATCATAGCCATTGTAGGTAAAGAAGGCACAGATATTACACCGTTGTTAAACGATGATGCTGGCGCTGCCCCTGCTGCCGAAGCCCCCGCGGCTGAAAGAACAGAGGCTGCTGCAACTGCCGCACCGGAAGCACCTGCTGCTGAAATAAGCACAGACGATAGCCGCGTTAAAGCATCGCCACTGGCACGTAAGATTGCCAAGGATAAAGGCATCAACCTGAATGATGTAAAAGGATCTGCCGAAGGCGGCCGTATCATCAAAAAGGATGTGGAAGAATATACACCTGCTGCAAAAGCTGCTCCGGCTGCCGCTGCTTCGGCTCCTGCAAGTGCGCCTGCTGCTGCGGCTCAACCAATAGTTATCCCGCAATATATAGGTCAGGAAAAATATACCGAGAAACCGGTTACACAAATGCGTAAGGTAATAGCCAGGCGTTTGTCTGAAAGTTTGTTTACCGCGCCTCATTTTTATGTAACCATGTCTATAGATATGGATCAGGCTGTTGCCGCACGTACTAAAATGAACGAAACGGCCCCGGTTAAAATATCATTTAACGACCTGGTATTAAAAGCCTGTGCCGTAGCATTAAAACAACACCCGGCCGTAAATTCATCATGGCTGGGCGATAAGATACGTTATAACGAGCATGTGAACATTGGCGTAGCTGTAGCGGTTGAAGACGGCTTGCTGGTTCCGGTAGTTCGTTTTGCCGATGGCAAATCGCTGAGTCAGATATCTGTTGAGGTAAAAGACTTTGCACAACGTGCCAAAGCCAAAAAGCTTCAGCCGTCTGATTGGGAAGGATCAACTTTCACCATATCTAACCTGGGTATGTTTGGTGTGGATGAGTTTACCGCCATTATTAATCCGCCTGATGCCTGTATACTGGCAGTAAGCGGAATACAGCAAGTACCGGTTGTGAAGAACGGTGCTGTAGTTCCCGGTAATGTGATGAAAGTAACCTTGAGCTGTGATCACCGTGTGGTTGATGGCGCAACAGGTTCCGCATTCCTGCAAACACTAAAATCGTTACTGGAAGAACCGGTAAGGATGATGATATAAATTCGAAAGTAAAAATTCAAAAAGCAAAAGAGCGATAGGATTAAACCTGTCGCTCTTTTGCTTTTTAGTTCCCTTCCGCCGGAGGGGGGGCGTAGGGAAAGGCGATAGCAGGGGTGGGTTTCTTAAAGCGCTAAGTTCCCAGGCGAATGCTGTGATAAACGACATCATCGTTCCGCACAATTGCCGCCGGACTGTTACTTTGACGCGCCAAAGTAACCAAACCGCTTGTCAGCGGAAATGCTTCTTTGCCACGAGCCCTTGCCAGCAAAGAATTCAGAAACCAGCAGGATTTTATAACTCGCGATTGACAAATTTTTGGATGGATATTGTAATTTTACCCTATGACATTTGCGGATAAGGTTATCCAATTCAACGGGCAGTTAGAATATACAGGTGAAAAACTGCCTGCGGGTATACGTATCATGAACCCGTTTAAGGAGTTGGATCAAACGATCGGTATTTCTGAACTTTTTTATCATAAATATTATAATGATACTAACCCCCGGCATATTATTTTAGGGATCAACCCGGGCCGGTTTGGCGGCGGGCTGACCGGGATACCGTTTACCGACCCTAAGCGTTTAAAAAGCGAATGCGACATTAATTATGAGGGTAAAATGACACATGAGCCATCATCGGTGTTTGTTTATGAAGCGATACATGCCTACGGTGGAGTTGAAGCCTTTTACAGAGATTTTTATATTAACTCACTTTGTCCGCTTGGCTTTACAACTATAGATGCAGGCGGAAAGGAAAAGAATTACAATTATTACGATAGCCGGGAGCTTATCCATGCAACCAACGGTTTTATCATCGAAAATATCAGGAAACAGATTGGCTTAGGGGTTGCAACCGATATATGCTTTTGTTTTGGTACAGGCAAAAATGAAAGCTTCCTTCGCAAATTAAATGAAGAACACTGCTTTTTTAAAAGGATAATAGCGCTGGAACATCCCAGGTTTATTATGCAGTATAAAACTGCAACCAAGCAATTTTATATTGATAAATATGTAGCTGCTTTCGGAGAGGTGAATAAGCTGCATTAATTAAAGACTTTGTTAAATCAATATGTCAAGGAACAATTCGATTATTTTTACAAATAACCTGGGTTAGCGCCGGTAAATGGCCTGAACTTTATATGATGGAATACTGATTTCCCGACAGGTGGTCAGCATAAAAGCGTATAGTAATTTATTTGCCCGATTGGGATCTTTGTAAGATGGCCCTTGTTGTGCGTTCTGCTATATGGATCGACGGACGGAAACAGAATAGGTATATACAAATTTACGACTCCTATTTGAACAAAGTGGTGACTGTGTTTTGTCAGTAGATTTGGGAAAGTTTTCTTAGCTATTATGGCGTTCTTGCGTTCCGGGTAACATTATAAAGTAGGCTCGTTTAAAGGTCCTGCTATGGATAAGATTTAGGTTAGATAAGGGTTCCTCTAAAAATAAAACCGGTGAAATTCCGGTTCGGGGAAATATTTCTATTATGGCAAAATAAGGTAAATTAATTTATCTTTATTTTAAGGAGCCTACTAAATGAGAAGTTAAGACAATGGAACATAAAGCTAAATCAATCCGGCCATTCATTGGCGCTAAAGACTTTGATATCTCGCGAAGTTTTTACCGTGATCTGGGTTTTCAGGAAACTGTTTTAAGTCCTGGTATGTCCGTTTTTAAAACAGATGGAATAGCATTTTATTTGCAAAAGGGTTACGTACAGGATTGGATAGATAATACCATGATCTTTTTGGAAGTGGATGATGTAGAGCGCTATTGGACCGAACTTATAGCCTTAAATCTAACAGCAAAATATAAAGAGGTGAAACTTACTCCAATTAAGGTGTATGATTGGGGCAGAGAATGTTTTGTGCATGACCCATCTGGCATCCTCTGGCATTTTGGTGAGTTTTTTAATCATTAAGCATAGGCAGATCGTAAAATGAGATTTCATTACGATTGTTCAAAAAAAATTTATGCTCACAATTTACGATAGATTGTAAACGTCAACCTCTTTTAAGGCGAGTCCCGTAACACCAAAAAGCAGGGCCTTTTTTGAAGACCCTGCTACGGACAAGATTTAGGTTAGATAAGGTTTAGATTTAAGAGGAGGCCGGAAGGTTGCCTACAGAACCAGAATTGAAGTCTGCCCCTCCGGCTTCCTGTATTATTCTTTTGTGATCAACTGGTTATTTCCGGCTAATGAACGGGCGGTTTCGGCAAGGCGAACAAACTCCGACCGGTATCCATCTTCATCATTTCCCTTTGCAGTTTTTGCTATACTGATGGCCTGGTCGAAGCTGCTGCCCTGTTTAAATTCTGAACTCCGCAGCAGCATACCAAACTCGGCAACGGCCGATGCAAACCTAAAATCGACAGAAGTACTATTAAACGATTTTGGCCTGTCTTTTACAGTTACCAGGCTCATTTTGCTTACATCGGAGTTAGGTTGTTTGTACCTGAATTTGAGGGTCATCAACTCATCGCCATAAGTACCTGCTGCTATAGGTTGTTCTTCAGTTCCCTGGTGTTTTAATGGGTCAACGGCGGTGCTGTAATTATCGTTCACACCAACAGGCACCACTTCGTAAAGCGCGGTAACAGTATGCCCCGAACCCATATCGCCGGCATCCTTTTTATCGTTATTAAAATCTTCTTTGGCCAGCATCCTGTCTTCATAACCCACCAACCGGTATGATTTTACTTTGGCGGGATTAAATTCTACCTGCACCTTTACATCCTTTGCCACGGTAAACATGGTACCGCCATATTGGGTTATTAGGGTTTTACGGGCTTCTGTAAGGTTATCAATGTAGGCATAGTTGCCATTGCCTTTATCAGCCAGGGTTTCCATCTTGCTGTCTTTTAAATTACCCATACCATAGCCCATAATGGTTAGCCCAACATGGCTCTCACGTTCGCGGGTGATCAGCGTTTCCATATCGCCATCGCTGGAGTCGCCTACGTTAAAGTCGCCATCAGTAGCCATAATAATGCGGTTGTTGCCATTTTGCATAAAATTTTGACGAGCTATATGGTAAGCCATCTTAATGCCTGCACCGCCCGCTGTAGAGCCACTGGCATACAAGCCATCTATCACATCTTTTATCTTTTGTTTCTCATTACCGGGAGTTGAACCCAGTTTTAACCCCACCTCTCCCGAATAGGTAACGATCGCCACCCTATCCTGCGGGCGCAATTGATCTACCAGCATTTTCATGGATGCTTTTACCAGTGACAGTTTATTGGGCTCGCCCATTGATCCGGAAACATCCAGCAGAAATACCAGGTTGGATGAGGGCAGCTTGTTCATATCAACAGACCGTGCTTTTAAACCCACACGCACTAAAAGGTGTTTGGGGTTCCATGGGGCTGATGAAAGTTCGGTAGTAATACCCACAGGGGCGCTACTTTTTGGCCCCGGCAGGTCATATTTAAAATAATTGATCATTTCTTCCACTCTTACTGCATCGGCAGGGGGTAACTGGCCGCTGTTAATAAAACGCCTTACATTACTATACGATGCCGCGTCCACATCAATAGAGAAAGTTGATAATGGATTGTCTTTGGCATTATTAAAACTATTTTCGCTGATGGGTTTATAACTTTCATCATTATCGGCAACGGGCTTGTTGTAAGCTTGATTATTACTATAGCCGCTTACCATCTTATTTTTTACCAAAGGCGCGGGACTGCTCATATTAACAGCCGATTGGTTTACAGACGCTGTTTGATCGTTAACAGTAACGCCCGAAGCTGACGAAGCTAAGCCATATGCGATGTCGTTTGAGTTATATTGGGTCAGATCTTTCGAAGTTACTTTTGTGGTTGTATAATTCGGCTGTTTTTCGGTACGCTTGATACCCAAACCTGTGGTTACCACTACCTCACTAAGCTGGCTGTTATTGGCTTGCAAATAAACATTCAGCGTATCAGCCTTGCCAATGGTTTGTTTTTGGGTTTGATAGCCAACATAGCTAAAGGTAAGCTGGGTTTTACCATCGGGCACATCAATGGCATAATGACCCCGGCTATCAGTGTAGGTCCCCGCATTTGTTCCATCCACTTTTACAGTTGCACCGGGGATGGGTAATTTATCATCCTTACCAAACACGGCCCCTGTGATGTGACGACTGTTGTTGCATTTGAATGCTGCCAGGCCGGCAACCATCAAAGTTATTAATATGAGTTTTTTCATTTGCGTTGTTTTTCCTTAAGGATGCATAGAACTTCGGATTTCCATAAACGATTTAAAAATTTTATTTTGTGACCCCGAAATGAACTTTTTTAAAAGGCCAGTTAAACCAGATAATACAGATGACGAAGTGCAGCTGCATAATTACCGCGAGAGCGGTGATGTTTCTGTTTTAGGGGTGTTATTTGAAAAATACGTTGCTTTAATATACGGCGTTTGTTTAAAGTATCTGAAGGATGAAGAAACAGCTAAGGATGCGGTGATGGGAATATTTGAGGAACTGGTAAACAAAGCTAAGCGGCACGATATCAAGCAGTTTAAAAGCTGGGTATATGTACTGAGCCGTAATTATTGTTTGATGCAATTGCGGTCTGGCAAAAAGATGGAGGAAGTTTCTTTGGATGAGGTTATGGAATTTACCCCTTTTTTGCATCATGAGGATAACAACAAAGAAGAAGCCCTGAAAGCTTTGGAACGATGTATGGAGAAGTTAACTGCGGGACAAAAACAAAGTGTGGATCTGTTTTACATGCAGGAGAAATGTTATAAAGAGATAGCCGATGTAACAGGTTTTAGTCTGAATGACGTTAAAAGTTTTATACAAAACGGTAAACGCAACCTGAAAATTTGCCTGGAAAAGAATAGTGAACAGTAAAAAAGATATATCATTGATCAGAAAGTACCTTAATGGGGAACTTGATGCACGTGCTATGTACGACCTGGAAAGGCGTGCGCAGGATGATCCTTTTTTAATGGATGCACTGGAGGGATATGAACAAACAGGAAATGATCAGCAAGCCAACCTAACTGAGCTTTCGGAACGGCTGCATAACCGCGCAGGCAAAAAGGTAAAACGCCTGATACCATGGAGAACGATGGCTGTGGCTGCATCCTTATTAATATTTTTAGGCGCAGGCTTGTTACTGTTCAATAATAATAAAAGCCTGAAGAAAGAAAAAGCACAGACAGCTGTGTTGGTTAAACCGGAAGTAACAGAGAAAAGTGTAGCGCAGGCACCTGCGCCACCGGCAAGCAGCAGGGCAGCAGATACTTTAAGAGCTAAGCAGTATGCTGCTTCAAGTCCCAGTAAAAAGAAATTTTACGATACCGCCAGGAGCCATTACGCGCCGGTTGCCGCAAATAGCAATGTAGCCGTTGCAGAGCCTATTAGTTCGGCAAGTAACGAGACGTTAAAGAGCTATAAAGCTGACAAAGACAGTCAGCCATCAGTACAGGAGATGGCGGTTGCCGATTATAAACCGAAGAAAGATTCCGTAAATGCTAATATGGCCGTGGCAAAGCGGGTTTCAGCAAATAGCACCGACAAGGTGTTGCAGGGTAAAGTGGAGGGTGTAACTACTAGCCCATCCAATATTATGGGCGATAGAACCACGTTAAAAACAATTAACGGTGTAGTGGTGGGCAAGGATGACGGCCAGCCTGTAATAGGCGCCACCGTAAAAGTTTTAGGACGCAATTTTGGCGCGGTTACGGATGTGAACGGTAAATTCAAACTAAAGGATGTTCCTGCCGATCAGACGTTGGCTATCGCCTACATTGGCTATGCTACCAAACACGTTAACATCAATAATAAGGATTCCTTAAATATCTCCCTTGATCCATCCAGCAGTCAACTTAGCGAGGTGGTAGTAACCAAATCATCAGGCGTTCGTCACCCGGACGAGGATGAAGCGGTATATGATAGTGCGCATCCGCGCGATGGATGGAATAACTATAACGAATACTTAAAAAAGAACGCAACAGTTACTGATGGTTTAACCGGCAAGGTTCGCGTATCGTTTACAGTAGATGGGCACGGTAACTTAAGCAACTTTAAGGTGGTGAAAAGTTTAAGTAAAGCAGCCGATCAAAAAGCGATAGACCTGGTACAATATGGCCCGGCATGGGTAGGCGCCACGGATAAAAGACCGCACGATGTGAGGGTTACAGTGAAGTTTCACTGATACTCCAAAGAAATCTACAAGCTTTAAAGGCAGATAGAAAGGTTTATTCTATGCAAAGATTTCTTTGTGTCCCACTATGACGCGTTTGTCGGGTTTTATAATGCTCAGCCATTTTTCTTATCCGCAAAAGCAAATACCTTTTGCAATAACGGGGTAGAGCGGGCTGCCGGAATATTCTGACGTATTTTCAACTCTTCCTGTGCAATTTCAATAAACAAGCCATCAATGGTTTTTTGGGTGGCATAATCCGAGATGTCCGGGTTCATGTGTTTTACAAAAGGGAGTTTATTGTACTCACCTGCAGCGGTGCTGTAGTATTTTGTAGCGCCAACCTTATTTAAGCTGGCTTGTATCACCGGTTTAAATTTGGCAGCTAATTCGGCAGTGGTTGTCCTTTTAAAGTATTGGGTGGCAGCATCCTTGTCGCCCATTAAAATACCGGTAACATCCTGCAGGGTCATTTTTTTAATGGCATTAATAAATATGGGCTTGGCATCTTTGGCAGCATCTTCTGCAGCGCGGTTAAGCGAAAGGATCACATTATCGCACAGCTTATTTAATCCCATACCACGTAAGGTATTTTCTACCTTTTTTGCTTCGGGCGGAAAAAGTATTTTAACAGCAGCATTACCAAAGAAACCATTTACTGCCGAAAGTTGGTCGGCGCTTTTGGCTGTGCCTTGTTGCAGGGCTTGTTTTAAAGCGCTCCCGATCTCCAAATTTGAAGGGATGATCTGTGGATGGGCTACAGGCTTGCTGCTTTCAAAGCTTGACAAGGTAAAACCTATAAGCAGCAGGGGAAATAATAAAAATGCTCTTTTCATAGATATGTTGATGAGGTAAAACGAAGTAAATTTAGCTTAATGCCCTGATTAAGGCAAATACACCGGCTGCAATTATTCCTGAAACGGGTATAGTAATTATCCAGGCCCATATAATATTTATGGTGAGCCCCCAGCGTACTGCTGATAAACGTTTGGTTAATCCAACACCAATAATGGAGCCGGTAATGGTATGAGTTGTTGAAACCGGTATCCCGAAGTGTTCAGTAAAAAATAAAGTTATTGCACCCGCTGTTTCAGCGCTTACACCTTCAAGAGGCGTAATTTTTGTAATGCGTGACCCCATTGTTTTAACAATTTTCCATCCACCCGAAAGAGTTCCTAACGCGATAGCTGAATAGCAGGCCAATGGTATCCATGTGGGCATTGCACTGCCAGACCCAATAACTTTAGCCGCAATAAGCGCTACATAAATAATACCCATTACCTTTTGCGCATCGTTACCCCCATGGGCAAAACTTAGTGCCGCCGAGGAGACCAATTGCATTCTTTTAAACCATTTTTCTGCAATTGAAGGTCGCGCATTTTTGCTTAAGTGCAATACAATTATAGTTACAAAATAGCCAATTGCTAAACCCATAACTGGTGCTAATACAATATAAGCTACTATTTTTAAAATATAAGCCAGGTTAACCGCACTTAGGGCGCTTGAGCCTAAATACAGTGCATTGGTAATACCTGCACCAGCAAAACCGCCAATTAAAGTATGCGACGAACTGGAAGGTATACCAAACCACCAGGTAATTAAATTCCATGTAATGGCTGCAAGTAAGCCTGCAAGTAATACAGGCATGGTAACAAAATGCTCCACCACTATTTTTGATACGGTGTTGGCAACTTTATGGTCTTTAACAAAAAAGAATACCATAAAATTAAAGGTGGCAGCCCAAAGCACCGCCTGGAAAGGGGTTAATACTTTAGTTGATACTATAGTAGCAATGGAATTGGCGGCATCGTGGAAGCCGTTGGTGTAATCAAATATTAGTGCCAGGCAAATTACAATAACTAGGGAGGTGGTAACCATTTTTTTAATTAAGCGTTTTTAACTAAAATTGATTCCATTACGTTTGCTGCGTCCTCACATCTGTCTGTTGCTGTTTCTAATGCCGCTAATATTTCTTTGTATTTTATCAAGCGGATCGCATCGGTCTCATATAAGAATAGGTCGGCCACGGCGCGGTCAAAAACATAATCGGCCTGGTTCTCTACACTGTTTATCCTGATGCACGAATCGGCAATATTGCGAACATTTCTAAGGTCCTTTAGTTCACGAACTGCTTTTTCAAGATCCTGGCTGGCCTGTAATATCAGTTCAGATAGTTTCCGGATATGTTCATTAAAATCATCTATGCGGTAAAGGCTCATGCGGTTGGCCGCGCCCTGTATATAATCGGCTACATCATCAATAGCAGTAGCCAAGGAGTGAATATCTTCGCGATCAAATGGGGTGATGAAATTTTTACCCAGTTCAAGGTATATCTGGTGGGTAATTTCGTCGCCTTTATTCTCTAATTTGTCTATTTGTTTAAAAAGGTCTTCGCGGTGTGTATAGTTGTTGGAGTTAACCGCCTCAACCAGTATGGTAGCCATAACCACTACATTGTTGGAAGCTTGTTCAAATAACGGAAAAAATATTTTTTTGTCTTTCGGAACGAAATACTGGAAGATGCTGTTAAGTGACATTTTGTAATTTATTTGGTCGGCTGTGTAATGCTGTTATGTTAAATTATTGCAAAGGTAAAGTTTACAATGTTAAGTTAATGTTAACTCTTTAATACAGGAATAACCGGGAAAGGAAGCGGCTGTTTGGCTTTTTGCAACGTAAAACCAAAAGTGGAGCCCAGTCCCTCGGTACTGCGTACGTTAATGGTTTGCTGGTGCGCCTCAATAATGTGTTTGACAATAGCAAGCCCAAGGCCCGATCCGCCTATTTGCCGGGAACGGCTGGTATCCGTACGGAAGAAACGTTCAAACAAACGTGGAAGAAACT
>JAQBOK010000365.1 GCA_028288085.1 Mucilaginibacter sp. | reverse complement strand
CTTTCCCGCTTTTAGGTTCGGGTGTTTTATGGAAGACACGTTTTTTTACATAATCAACCAGGCTCATATTATGCCCCCTTTTTTGTGTTCAAACTTTCCATTAGTTGTGCGTACAGATCATCACCTTTGGCTTTATGCGGCTTCAGTTTCTTGATGGTTGGCCGCTTGCCTTTCGCTTTCGCTTTGATGATCTTCAATAGCTCATCATTGTATTCATCCTTAAATTTGGATACATCAAAATCTTCGGCATACTGGTTAATTAGGGCAAGGCCTACGTCCAGTTCTTTTTTGCTTACTACAACATCATTATCAATATTTAAATCCTCGGTGCTGCGTATCTCCTGCCCAAAACGGATACGGGTTACTACCAGCACATGTTCAACCGGGTGAACTATACACAAGCTTTCCGTGCTCCGTAAAACAAATCTTGCCAGTCCGGCTTTGCCTGATTTTTTTAGTGCCTGCAATAAAAGGGCATAGGCTTTATTCTTTTTTGTATCGGGCTCGGTATAATAAGAAGTTTCATAAAACATAGGGTTAACGTCAGCAATGTCGACAAAGCTTTCAATTTCTATCACTTTGCTTTTTTCTGGAGCAGCATCCTCAAAATCGCGCTCCTCAACCACTACGTATTCGTCATTAAGTTTATATGCTTTAACAATTTTATCATAAGGTACTTCTTTATGGGTATGCTCATTAACCCGCTGATAGCGTATATGCGAATGGTCGCGGCTATCCAGCATATCCAGGTCAAGTGAACTTGTTTGTACGGCAGAATATAGCTTAATAGGAATGCTGACCAACCCAAAACCTATTGAACCTTTCCATATTGATCTCATAGTCAAAGTATTTACCAACTATAACTAAGAAAAGATCAAATAGGTTTTTGCGAAAAAAAAAGAGATGCTATTTATTATCCTTATTATACCGTTTTATAGCTGTGTAATAATCTTTCTTTAAAAATGCCTTGTATGCTTTTTCATCAGATTTTAAGATGGGTTCTAATGCTTCTGGTGTCAACTTTTGCACCACTCCGTCACCAGTCTGGAAGGCTGAAAGGTAAAAAGTGTTGATGCCCTCCGTTTCGGACACATACGAGTAGGCATTTATCTTTCCGGTCATTACTTTAAATAGCCAGCAGGTATCATTCGCATTTCCAATTATTTCTTGTCCTGAATCATCTGCCCGGCTAATTTTTAAAGTCTCCTTAGGGTATATTTTTTGCTCTCGTGCGGGATCTTTTTTAGGGACATTTTTATTTATCATCAATAAATAATTGCTATGCGCAGTTGTATCAGGATAAATTTTCGACTCAATTACCCTTGAAGAACCATCCTTAAAAGCTACGGTAAAAATATATTTTTCATTAACCACATAATTCAATCTGTACGACCAGTTATGGTTCATCATGTTTTGCATGGCCATGTTCATAGACATGTTGCTCATCATCTTATTATAGGCCGGTGCGTAAGCAGCGGGAACACTTCGTTGTGCTTGTACATTACAGCAGCTAAAAACAGCGAAAAGCAAAAGAAGAGTTTTTGTGCAGGTAAGGTTTCTTTTCATGTATAAATATAAAAAGTTCCTGTCAAAACTTAAATAGCTTACAGGAACTTTTTATAAGGTTAACCGGTTTATTTAACCTCGTATTTCTTTGCGATCTCCGGGTAAACATTCATGTATTGATTTGCCTTGCCATCCTTGTCAAAAATACCTTCCCAACTGCTTATAGGCTCCCAAATGAACGAGCCTACGGCCTTGCCACCAGGTACATTAAATGCAACATCATTCACCTCCCTTTTAAGTTGAGAATATTCGGCTACCATCACTTGTTGCGGATAACGGCTTGCTAAATCGGCCATGTTATTTTTCAGATCTTCTATTGTGCCATGCCATTTTGGGTAATATGATAAGCCTATAACATCAAAAGGCACGTTACGCGCAGCCATATTATCGAGGAAAAAGCGCGCCTCCGCATTTTGCCCGCCTAAGGCGATGTGCAGCATAATGATAGTTGAAGGGCTTACGGCTTTTACCCCGGTAACACCCGCATAAATTAATTGCGAAAGGCTATCCAGGTTGCCGATAGCGCCTTCTGGCCATATCATTCCGTGATTAATTTCATTTCCAACCTGTACCATATCCGGTGTGGTGCCCTGGTCCTTTAACTCCTGCATCACTTTTACTGTATAATCATGTACAGATTGTTTAAGCGCCGTAAAATCCTCACCAACCCATTCGGCAGGCTTGTTTTGCTGCTGTGGATCAGCCCAGTAATCACTGTAGTGAAAATCAAGTAAAAATTTCATCCCGGCTGCTTTAATCCGTTTTGCCATTTGCTTGGTGTGCTCCAGATCGCAAAAGCCCTTGTTTGGCGAATACCCCTTAGGATTGGCAGGTGCATTAAATATGCGCAGGCGGATATAATTAAACCCGTGTGCCTTCATTATTTGTATGGCATCTCCTGCAATACCATTATCTGAGAACTTCATTCCACGGTTTTCCAGTTCGGGCAAAAAAGAAATATCTGCTCCTAAAACCTTGTCATTTACTTTTTTGGGCTTGTATTTGGCTGTGGTAACCAGGTGCGCCTTGCCGGGGTGCACCGTATGTATCTCTGTTGAGCCCGGCCAAAGACTATCTGCTTTAGCTTCAAATTTAATATGGCCCATTGTTTTTCCTGCCACTAATGTTACCCATAGCAAACCGTTGTTAAAATGTGCTTCAGCAGTGGTATCATTAATTTTTGCCCCGGCATCAGTTTTATCGGCGTTTTGGATACCTGTAATGTGCGCATCGCCTTTCAGGGAAAACTTAACCGTATTGGATACCTTCATCTCTGTGCCCACGCCATCTATCACTGCAATTTTTATTGATACTTCATCCTTCCCATTGGCGATCATGGTGGTTTTATAAGGGGTTATTTGTATCTCAAATGGCTTGCCGGCCACCCCCCGCCTGCGTCCCTGTGCATTTGCGGTTGATATAGTGAAAATTAGTAAAAGTGCAGCAAGCAAACAACTTTGCAAGCTGAAAACTGATCTGGAGAAATGTTTTGACATGGTTTTTTAAATTGGTATTCTAAAAGTAAAATTAAATTGTATGATTGACAATTATTATTAATTAAAATCCTCTTCATAACCAATTTTTTACAATCGAAATAGCATTTCCCACTATTTTAAGGAACGGTTTTCTCCAAATGATCACTCCCCATCCTGCTTCGGCAGTAAGCAGCGCGCATACGGCAAAAATTGCGGGCTTTATCCCTTTATCCAATGATGAAAGCGCACCTGTAAGCGCTATACCATATACTGCAAGTGGGAGCAGTGCCATGAAACAGAGGCCGGCAATATTCAGCGGTATCTTAAATGGGCGGTAGGTGTCCGGCTCTTTTATCCGTAGCCGGATCAAAGCAATATATTCGAGAAATAGGCCTGCCCCATATACGGTAACATCAATGATCAACAGATCGGCAAATGTCCACAGTACCATCAAACTGACTATCAATGAACAAATAATAATGGATATATAAGGTGTATTAAACCTCGGATGTTGTTTATTTAAAGCCAGGGGCAGCAATTTATCATCTGCCATTACTTTTGGTACCCTGGATACCGATAGCAGCACAGCCGCGTAAATTCCCAGTGTGCTGGCCATTCCACCTGCTGCAATCAATATACCCAGCCATCGCCCGCTTATCAGTTCCCCCAAGGCAGGAAAGCCCCGATCAGTTAGTACACCAAAATTGATCTGCGACTGCTGGGCAACCAATATGGTGAAAAAGTAAACTACTAATACCAAAGCAAAAGCGGTAAAAATAGAAACCAGGTATGAACGTACAGGTTTTTCTACCTCTTCGGCATAAGTTGTTACATTATCCCAGCCCAAACAGTTCCACATAACCGTATATAAAGCCATGCCCAGCGTTGGGAAAGCGATGCCCTTTAATGACGGCGAAGGCAAAACTATTGCCCCGCTATGATGATAAAAAAATGCGATTACAAGTATTAAAAATGGTGTGAGCACCGCTACACTTAGCAAGAGCGAGACCTTACCAACAGGTACGATGCCTAAAATATTTAACCCTGCGGATGACCATATAATAAACAAGCAGACAGGGATTTTGTACGCCGCCAATTCCGGGAAAAGGAACGACGCATATTGAACAAACAAAACGGGATATATGGCGAGGTCAACAAATGTATAAAGCCAGGTCCACCAGCCTTCATAAAACCCCCAGCGGGTGCCCAGCGCGTATTTAACCCATTTGTAATAACCACCTTCAACAGGCATCATGCCATTCAATTCCAGCACGGTAAAAATGGCGGGGACATCCCACAACAGAGGCGTAAGCATCAACAGCAATAAAGCACCATGCTGCCCGGCATAAGTCAGCAGCGGCTCAAGGCCATACGGCCCGCCCGAAACCGTAAAAAAGATTACGGCGACAAGCTGTAAAGGGCGGATCTTCTTTATGGCGGCTGATGATGGCATGATATCGCATAAAAATATTGTTTTTGAACTTAATGTTTATCAGCTTTAAATATTATGTCGATTATTAGTACGAACAAATATTATCTTGTTCTTTTGAAATATTTTTTCTTAATACAAACAGTACATGACAATATACTGTTTGTGACTAATATTGCTATTGATAAATACCCAAATTAACATGATATCTAAAGACGAGATTTTTGGCTACCAACCTGACGAAAAATATAAAAAGCCTGTGGCTTACTTCTCTATGGAGTTTGCCATAGACCAGGCGTTGAAAATATACAGCGGAGGCTTAGGTTTTTTAGCTGGCTCACATATGCGCAGCGCTTATGAACTAAAACAAAATATTGTAGGCATCGGGATGCTTTGGAAATACGGCTATTATGACCAATCCAGGGATATGAATGATGACATGAAGCCTATTTTTATCGAAAAAGATTATTCCTTTTTACAGGATACCGGCATCATGTTTACCGTTCCGATCCATGACTCGCCTGTGCACGTAAAAGCTTATCTATTACATCCTGAAACTTTTGGTTCGGCCCCGCTATTTTTGTTGACCACTAACCTGAATGAAAATGATGAGCAATCACGTTCTATCAGCTACCGGCTTTACGACTCGAACGAGGCAACACGTATCGCGCAATCAATCATCTTAGGCATCGGTGGGGCCATGTTATTGGATATATTAGGATTGAACATAGAAGTGTATCACATGAACGAGGGGCACTCGTTGCCTTTAAACTTTTATCTGTATTCCAAGTACCAAAACCTTGAAGAAGTAAAAAAGAGAGTGGTATTTACAACCCATACACCGGAGGCTGCAGGGAATGAAGAACATCGTTTTAACCTGTTAAAAGAAATGTCGTTTTTCTATCATTTACAGGATCATGAGGTAAAACATATTTTAAATATAGAAAGCGATTCCCTTAACTATACCGTTGCGGCATTAAAGTTTGCCCGCAAGGCAAATGGTGTTTCCAAATTACATGGTAAAGTGGCTCAGGAAATGTGGAAAGGCAACTCGGGCATTTGTGAAATTATTTCTATTACCAACGCACAAAATAAAACCTACTGGAAGGATGACCAGTTGGAAAGCGCTTTAACTGCTAAAAATGACGACGCAATAATAGCCCGGAAAAAGGCAATGAAAAAGCAGTTGTTTAAAGTAGTTGCCGATCAATGCGGAAAGCTGTTTGACGAAAATGTGCTGACCATTGTTTGGGCGAGACGGTTTGCCGGTTATAAACGTGCAGACATGCTGATGTATGATTGGAATAGATTTATTAAGCTGATATATAACTCCGACCACCCTGTACAGGTAATATGGGCTGGTAAACCTTACCCCGAGGATGATGGCGCTATTGAACAGTTTAACCAAATCATCCGCAGAGCTAAGCCCCTTGCCAATTGCGCGGTATTAACCGGCTATGAACTCGGCCTGTCGGCACTTCTTAAAAAAGGTTCGGATGTATGGTTGAACAACCCGCGCATGTACCGTGAAGCTTCGGGTACCAGCGGTATGACTGCTGCATTTAACGGCAGTATCAATCTTTCATTACCTGATGGATGGGTGCCTGAATTTGCCAAAGACAAAGAAAATAGTTTTGTGATACAGCCTGCTGATAATAATCTGCCTTACTATGAAAAAGATCAGAAGGAAGCGGAAGAGCTAATGGGTATCCTGGAAAACACAGTATTGCCTATGTATTACAACGATAAAACCAAATGGGTATCTATCATCAAAAAGGCAGCTTTAGATATTGTTCCGGCTTTTGATTCTGGCAGAATGGTAGATGAGTATTACAACAAAATGTATTTGGGTAAGTAGTTAATCCGCTATATCATTACTTCTCCTGATCACCTGCTCTGCTGTGCAAGGGGGTTTGAAGATTTTCATTCCCATCTTTGCACAGCGGATAGGGGGCGGTGAGCTCGAAGATTTGCATGTAAACTTTATACCTCGTCCTTTTTAAATTGGGCTATATCCTGTAACAGTTCTCTTGCAGACAGTGCATATTTTTAATCCATTCCAACCATCTTTAATTTCCTTACCCATGTTTTATGTAAATTCTCAGGTGTGATGCTTTTGTACAACCATAGTGTTATAATGATGAATATCACGGTGATAGGAACGGC
>JAQBOK010000363.1 GCA_028288085.1 Mucilaginibacter sp. | reverse complement strand
ATTTCCCGGAAGTAGAATCGTTTTATCAGCAACATAGTTTTGGTTTTGTGCCATTCCACATAAAGGAAGCAGGGCAAGAGAAATTAATTTAAGTGTTTTAATAAAAGTTTTCATTGAGTTGATTTTTAATAAATTGAAGCAATGTATAGCCGGAAACTGAAACATTTAGTGTTGGTTCCCTTTGTTATCGGTAGTGTAGGCACCTATATCCTGGTTGTATGTTGCGTTTCCTGAACCGAAAGCCGGTGAGCCGCCCTGCAAACTGAAATCATTTGTGTTTGGATAGCCATTTGGAGCAGCTATCGTACCATCAAACTTTACAAAAAGCGGGTCGTAGTTACCTATTTTATTCGAGATCAGGTCTGTAGGCTGTGGTTTACCCAAGCCTGAAGCAGGATAAAAATTACTCCTGATATTTATCTTCAGTGCAGGATCAACCAAGTCGGAATAGGTATCAACCGTGGCGTAAAAAAGATTATTCCCGTAGGTGGTATGTACAAGATCCCCATCATCAAATAATTCAATCCCGTGGTAATTGTTAACTAAGATATTATTATAAATGTGCCCTATCGCATTTACGCCTACAGAAACACCACGCCCGGGTTCGGCTGAGCCCCTTCTCCAGCCATTTGCAACCAGTGTGTTATTATACACATAAACCTCGGTTTGCGGGAATGGTACGCCTGAGCTTGTTTCCAGCTTTATACCAGAGCCGGCCTGGCTGAATACCACATTGTAAGCAACGGTACCGGTTACACCTGTTTTTAAATTGATCCCTTCGCCATCAGTACTGCCGGAAGAACTGATCGTATTTCTTAAAATAGTGACCTTTGCACCATTACTAATGCCCATTAAATCATCCTGGCCATTGGTGAACCATGAATCTTCAATATCAACGTTGATGGCTTTTTTTACTTTCAATGTTCCCCGCGCGCTCCCGGAGGCATCGGGACCGCCTGTGTTATCAATATGTGTCCATTTTATAGTAATCGCCTCGGCGGTATCGCATTGAAAGCCGCCCCATGTACCCGGCTTATTGATGTCCGAATTGAAAAATATAGGCTGATCTTTTGTACCTAATAATTGCAAAACCCCCTGAATGGTTATCTGCGCATTATTTTTCACAACTACAATGGTCCCCGGTTGAGACGCCAGGGTATCGCCTTTTTTCACCGTAAGATCTGCTGTTATGGTATAAGTTTTACCGCTTAATAAAGTACCCTTTACAAATCCGCTGATGTCGCCGGGCGCTATTGGGTTTGATGAAGGTATCGTTATTTTTGTAAAAGTGGTCAGTTCCGCTTTTCTGCAGGAGACAATAGCTGTTAGTATCAGGGCCGCTATAACTGAATATATATTTCTTATTTTCATTTTGATAGTTTTATAAATTACAATGAATAACGGAAACCCACATTGAAGCTAACATTATACAAATCCTTTGATTGTACAAGGTTATTGATCAAAACCGTAGTAGGTGTGTTTAAAATGTTATTGACTTTTGCAGTCAATACAAAATGTTTGGATATCTGCTTTTCAGCTGATAGTGCTAAAAATGACTGCGGCTGCTGATAATAATCATACCCATAATTTGGGTAAACTAATGATAGGGTTTTGCTGGTGTAGGTATAAGCCAATTGAACAAATTCCTTTTGCTTATCGTTTTTGTACAGTAATGAAAGGTTAAATACATTGCCGGTTTGCCCCTGCAAAGGCCTGCTTTGATCTTTAAGTACAGGCTTACCATCTACTGTACCTGCCTCTGGTACATCTTTAGGTGTTTTGATGTTGGAATACGTATAAGTATAATTGCCCGATACGCCTAAGTTTCCAAAATATTTACTGTAAACGATTTCTGCGCCAGCAACTTTGGCGGTACCAAAATTTTGCGGCGTTGTATTTAGCTGGCCGTTGTTTGAGCCATTTAAAGCAAATTCGATGGGGTTTTTAATATCCTTATAAAAGCCGCCTACAAAAAACTGCTCCTCTTTTTCAGGAAACAGCTCGTAACGCAGGTCATAGTTATCGGCTTCTGTATGTTTAACATTAGGGTTACCCGTAACATCGGTACTTTGCCCAAAAGTTGGCGTTGGTACCAACTCAAATAAAGCCGGGCGTGCTATTGATTTAAAGTAGGATGCCCTCAAATTAGATTTATCCGTTAATTTATATTTTAACTGCAGGCTTGGTAAAACATCGGTATAAGTTTTTTTAGCATTACTATAAATACTTAAAACTACCGGGTGGGTATCATATCCTTGTTCGGTACCTTCAACGCGTACACCGCCAACAACATCCAGCTTATCTAATTTCAGCTTAAACTCGCCATACTCTGCTGAGATGTTTTCATAAGCAGTGTAATTGGTGGCGTCGCTTTTATCAGTACCAGTTTGGTTATAAACTACAAAATTGGATGAATAGATATCAGTAAACTCGCTTTTACCGCCATTGCCAGTAGGCGCAGCTTTTAGTATGTATTCATTTTGGTGGTTATAACGGGTACTGTGCCTGTATAATCCACCGGCTTTTAGTTCCAGCGAACTCTTTTCTCCCAAGCCCGTTTTATACCCAAGATTTGCTAACACGCTCAGATCTTTATTACCGCTTTTTTCCCATATCCTTGTGATATTATTAAAATAGCTTGGTGTACTGGTAAAATCAGGATTGATCAAATGATTGACAGACATATCAGCCCTATCCGGCGAATTCTGGGTAGCGTTTGAGTAAACGCCAGACCAATCAAAAAGGAAATGTTTAGCAATGACGTGCTTACCGGTTAACTTCAGATTCTCCACATACTGGTTCTGGATAAATGAACGGTTATCGTTAAATACCGTTCCTGTACCAGGGCCTATCCTGCCGCCGTTGCCTCCTAATATGGAAGTATCAATACTTAAACGAGTTTGTGCAAGGCGAGTATAAAGAAAAACATTATCCAGGATAATCTTATTGTTATCATCAAACTTGTAATCCAAATGACCCGATAACCCATTGTTTAACTGTTGTGTGGAATAAGTACGGTTGGCCACATCAGATATAACCGGCGCAAAGTTTTTTCCGGCGCGGATATCGGGTTGAGCAACATTGAATTGCGAGTTTGTACCATAAAATTGATTTTGGTAACTATCGGCAACAATAAAACCTAATTTGTTGTCTAAAAACCTGCGCCCGTAAGTAAAGCCCAAAAGTGAGGTTATCGGCGCGTTCTTTTGGGTAAAATCAAGGTTAGCCCTCGAAAAATAACCAGCAGGGGCTACATAACCCGGCCCGAACCTTTCGGTAGGGCTTTTAGTTTGCACCGCTCCCTGATAAAAATCATCAAATTTGCGGTTGAAAAATATAGTGCTGTAACCTACGGAACCATTTGCCTTAAAATATTCATATTCAGGAGCATCTTTAAACACGAGGTTTATCGTTCCTCCAATGGCATCCCCTTCCATTTCCGGTGTGAGGGATTTACTTACTTCTATCTTTTCCAAAAGATCTGAAGGCACTATGCTTAATGAAATAAACCGGGATACCGGATCGGGACTTGTTACTTTAACACCGTTAACTAGTGTATTATTATAACGCGGCTCTAAACCCCTTATAATAGCATAAGCTTCATCAGAACCGCTGTTACGTTGGATGGTAACTGCCGAAACACGTTGCAGCGCATTGGCGGCGTTGATATCCGGTGACCGCTGCATAGCTTGAGCTGAAAGAACGTTGGTAATATTGCTGGCATTTTTTTCAGACTGTCGTGATGAAGATTCAGACTCAGAATTGGCTTTACCATAGATCTTTAACTCCTTAAGAGATTCTGATTTTTGCGTTAGCTTGACATCTAAATTAAATGCCTGGCCAACAGTAAGGTTAATTTCTTTTTCGAATTCACCGTAACCAACATACTTTACTTTGACCTTGTATAGTCCCGGGATAATTCCCGTTATAGAATAATGGCCAAAAGCATCGGTGACTGCCGCCCCTTTTTTATCTTCAAAATGGATGTAAGCACCGCTGATCGGTTCTTTTGTTTGTTCATCAATAACTTGTCCTTTTAATATTGCACTTTGAGCAAATGCAAAAGAAGCGCAAGAAATAAGGATAATGGTCAGGTAAAATTTGTTGATCATCGCGTTTGTTTTCCCGAAATTTCCCTCCGATTCTGGATTAATTCTGAATATTTTACCTGGAAACAATAAGTTAACATATTGGTAATCAAACATTCACAAAGAGCCAGCTAAACGCTTATCTTTCAACTTTGTTAAATATTAAAGTCATTTTAATTTAACAAAAAGTGGTGTCAATTACCTGCCCGCTTTTGCTCGTCAGCCGAACCGGAAACAATTTTCACTTTAGTACTTTTCCCGCTGCCAAAACGGTAAGTCAAGCTCAAACTGACGGAGCGTGTATAAAAATGAAGGTTGCTAACCTGGTAGAGTCCGGCATTACGGTCGATCGCATTATGATCTTCGCTTTGCAGAATATTATTC
>JAQBOK010000349.1 GCA_028288085.1 Mucilaginibacter sp. | reverse complement strand
AAATGATTTAGCCAATTAAATGTATTGTTCATATAAGGCAGGTAAGTTGCATCGCCAAGACTCACCATTTCAGCATCCGCATAAAGCTGGCTCGCGTTATACCATTCAAATGCACCATTGGTATTAGTAGTTGTATTTACACGGTAGCCACCAGAGGGAGTTAGATAAAAATTGGTGATATAACTATGTGTTGCCTTTGCATTAGTTAAATAAGCAGAAACAGTGGGATTAGGGTTACCTCCTGTTGAATCACCCGGATTGATTTTAGTTGGTGTTACTTTGGTTTTACTGCAAGAAACCATTAAAAAGGTCAAAGTTCCGATAAAGCTGTATAGAATGTTTTTCATGGTAAAGTATTAAAGTCCACCTGCGTACAGGTGGACTGTGATGGCAAATTATCTGCGAACTTAGTTAACGGCTGTAGCAGCATGTGTATAAGCTCCACTACTCTGGAGATATATATCTACTTTAACATTATGGGTATCCGCCGCCGGGGGAAACTTATAAGTGTTATTCCATTGATCATTTGTTACCGGCAGCAGGTAGAAGTATGATGCCGGCTGGCCGGCTGGCGGATCGTTATTGGCAAGTGAACTACCATAATATTCTAACCCGGTAGTGGTATGCATGACAAATTTGTAACGGTCATCCCGGCCCCATGAAAACTGATAAAAAGTGATCGGAATTTTAGCCGCTTCCCAGGTGCTGTTTCCAATGTAAGTTAATTGTCCGAGTTCGGTATCATAGGCCGATACAAATAATCCTATTGATTGAATTGCTACCACTTTTGATGAAGCGACATTAAAATCAAGATCCAGACGGTAAGGTGAAGACGCTGCCGTAACAGTAGTTGTTGAGCTGCCCTGCTGTATCACACCCTTGGTATCAATATAGTACCTTGTACCGGCATCTGTTGGTTTATCACTTAGTTGATAAGCGCCAGGCTGCAGGGAAGTGTACAATTCAAATACACCATCCGCCGTTTTTTTCAAGGCTATCGCCTTAGTTATATCAGCACCCGCCTCGGTTGCCGAACCAGTAATGTAAAGCGCAGTTGGTGGCACAGCAAAACCTGCAGGCCTCGTAACTTGCAGCGTGTGTTTGGTGGCGCTCAATTTAAAATTGGTTGCTTTTGATACCATAACCGCCCATATCAAACTACCAGTAGTTGAAGATGGAATTCCGGCGATGGATGCTACTTTATTTAAAGTATCCTGCGGAATTGTTGCCTGGGTTTGAACACCCATTCCGTCAGAAATTATTTTGTAAACGGGCTTGCTAAAATCACCGCCCACTTTATCAAAAATAACTTCGTATAGTACAAGATCGGCTCCTTCGGCAGACTGTGGTGCATTCCATGTGAACACCATGCTCACACCGCCCGGGCTAAGATCAATACTTGCCTGATCTAAGGGGGCGGTAAGAGTGCTCACCGGTGTTACAGGCGTGCCAAGCTGGCCCTTTGTGTCTTTTTTACATGAAGCAAAAGCAATGATGGCAAACGTAACCGTCAGGCTTAGTTTAATTAATTTTTTCATTTTTTTATCTAAAAATCTATTGGTTTAAATTAATAGCCGGGGTTTTGGGTCAAACTTTTATCAAGGCTCAGATCGCCGCTTGGGATTGCCCACAAATAATCACGTGCCGGATTAAACTGTCTTTTTTGAGCTCTTATAAAACCATTATCTGTAGCTGGGTCACCTGAAAATTGAGCACCATGAGCATAGCCGTTTAAAACCACTTCTGCTGTTTTCCATCTCTTGATATCATCGGTCCTTAAACCTTCCAGAGCGAGCTCAACTCTTCTTTCACGCCTGATGATATTGGTCATATCACCGTTTGCCGGGTAACCTGTAGCACTGGGATTAGTAAATCCTGCCCTTACACGCAGCGCTCCTATTGTTTCATTCCAAATAGTTGCATTCATTTGCCCTAAACTATTTTTTGCTTCAGCATAATCAAGCAGTATCTCTGCATATCTGAACAGGTAAAGATTATTACCTGATGCAAAATTAACCTGCGCACCAGGGTCAAAATATTTCCTCCAGTAATATCCGGTTGGGGATGAGCTCTCACGTCCTTCCACATATTCATCAGGGCCATTTGGCTGGCTTTGGTTGTCGCTGGGGTCGCTTCCAGGTTTTATATAAATAGTTTTGCTCGTTCCATTTGCCCCGTTTCCGTTGTTCCAGAAGTACTTATCGTAAACAACAGTTGCTGTTAACCTGGGGTCTCTGTTAACGTAAGGGTTGCTGGCATCGTACCCAGAACCCGCATCGGTTATACCTGCACCGTTCAGCATAATGTAATCATTAATTAACTCTTGTGTAGGCGCCAGTTCACTTGTTCGGCCACCAACACTATTCGGCGCAAAATCCCAAAAATCTGACCAAACCCTTGTTGTATTGGGTACATATTGCAGGGATAAAATGGTTTCAGGGTTGTTCTTGTTAGTGGATGGATCGCTGAATAAGTTGCTATAGCTGGGGTTTAATGAATAAGTTCCATTTGCAGGGTTGCTCATGAGACTTTCACAAACTGTTACCACATCGGCCATCCTGTTTCCCTGGTATAATAGTACTCTTGCTTCCAAAGCCAGTGCAGCTCCTTTGGTAATTCTGCCATTTTCTCCCGGTGCAAGTTGATCATTTGTTGGTAGTGCCGGAATAATGGCATTTAGTTCATTCATTATGAAGGTCACTACATCAGCCTTGGGCGTACGTGGAATTACTTTGGACTGATCTTCTGTAATATCCGTATTTACCAGGGGTACATCGCCGTACCATTTTGTTAAGTTAAAATCCTCAAAAGCGCGTATAAAACGCGTTTCAGCGGTTACCCTGGCAATGGTTGCGGCATCCAATGTTTTGTTCTGTCCAATATTAGCCAAAAACTCATTACATGATTTTATGGTTTTGTAGTAGTATGCCCAGTCGTTAGCAAATTCTGCCGTTTGTGCGTTGGCCGTTCCGCTACCTATCAGTAGCAGGTCGCTATTGCTTTGGGAATAAGCATTATCAGAAACACCCTCCGGGTTAAAGTACATCGAGCTGTTTAAAATTAGCCCGTAATTGTTATTCAGTGCGTTATATACGTTTGCGCTGGTTGTCCAAAAGTTTAAGCTGGAATATGAATCGGTTGGCGCAATATTCAGCTTTTTACATCCTGACGATACGATTACCGCCGCAGATACTATCAAGAGCTTTTTAAATAATTTCATATATTTTATATTTAATATTCTGATTAAAATGTTACATCGAGACCCATACCATAAAATACCGGTAGCAGATAAGCCCGGGCACTGTTTGATGCAGAGTTTGGACTTACATTGTTACCAAACTCTGAAGTTTCAGGATCGATAAACTTTAATTTTGTCAATGTCAGCAGGTTTTGTCCAATAAGGGAAAGCCTTAGTTTTTGTATTCCTAACTTGCTGACCATGGCCTTAGGAAATGTATATCCCACATTAACATTCTTCAATCGGGCATAGGCGGCATTAAAGTCGTACAAATTGGAGCCTGTGCGCCAGTTGTTTGTATTTGATGGAGAACCTATTGTAGCTAACCTTGGAAACCGGGCATCTGTATTGTCCGGTGTCCAGAAATTAAGCTGGTGCTCATAAACAGTTGCACCATAGTTGTAATGGAAGGGCTCAACCAATTCTCCCCGCAGGAATTCGTCTCTTTTGCCGACGCCTTGTACAAATGCTGACAGATCAAATCCGGCAAAACTGATCCTGTAGGTAAATCCAAACGTATAGTGCGGAAAAGGGTCACCTATAAAGGTTCTGTCTTTAGCGTCTATTACACCATCGCCATTTAAGTCTTTGAATTTTAAATCACCAACACCTACCACATTTCCCGCTATTTTAGGGGAGTTGTTTATATCAGCCTGGCTTTGAAAATAACCGTTTGTTTTATAGCCATAATATTGTGTTATAGGATGGCCCACCTGGTCAATCAGTTGATACACATCCTCGTTATAAATAAGCTGAGTTGCGTTTCCGGTTAAAGCTAAAACTGTGTTTTTAGTATTGCCAATATTTGCGCTGAAGCTTTGCGTTACACCCTTTGTTTTTAAAGTATAAGTTATTTCAGCCTCCCACCCCTGGTCTCTTACCTTGGCTACATTAGCCTGTGGTGGTGTGGCACCAAAAATTGTTGGAACATCCAGCGGAGTTGCCTGGATATTACTGGTTACTTTATTAAAGTAGTCGAACGATGCGGTAAGCGAATTATTGAATAAACCGATATCGGCACCAATATTAAAGGTGGAAGCTCTTTCCCACGTCAGCAATGGGTTCGAAAGGTTTGTACCTGCACCGCCTTGTATAACATTATTAAATCCATAAGCAGCGGGATAATTAAAATAGGTAGTTTGATAAGTGTAATTACCTGCAGACTGATTGTTACCAACCACCCCGTAGGTAGCTCTCAGTTTCAATTGGCTAATTGTGTTTTTAAACTGCTGCATAAAAGATTCGTCTGATATCAGCCAGCCTGTATTGACCGATGGAAAAAAACCGTTTCTATGCCCCTGGGCAAATTTAGAAGATGCGTCGTCGCGAAAAACAAAATCCAGGAAATACCTGCCTTTGTAATCATAATTTACACGACCAAAAACCGATTGTAAACTATTGGCCTGATTTGTAATACTGTTGTATGAGTTAGTGGCATCGATCAGGGTACCTGTTGTGGCATTACCAAACGTGGGGTCTGTTAAAGTTTTCTGTAACTGGAATCCGTTTTGCGTATTGATTTCACTTGATACGCCAAGCGTAACTCCAAAATTATGATCCCGGGCTATTGTTTTACTGTAATTTGCATATACCTGGGTGTTAAAAGAGTTTGATTTGCTGTTATTATCAAACGTAGTGAGGTCATTTCCATAAACTCCGGCTGGAAGATAGTTGACTTGTGTCCTTCTGAAAAAATTTCCATTATTCTGAAGTGTTCCGCCAAACACACCTGTTAATTTCAGATCTTTAGTAATCGATAACGTTCCGTTCAGGCTACCGAAGATCCGGTCATTATCAGCCTGGTTAAAGCCGCCCTGTTCTAAAACGCCATACTCATTATATTGAGAAGCAACAGGATTAGTGAGAAAGTTGCCATTAGCGTCTTTCCAGTTATAATTAGCAGGTACACGATCGGCATCAGCAACAATGTTATTATCGCCAACGCTATTTGTTTTATTGCGCGATTTGGTATATTCCAGTATCGTATTCAGTTTGAATTTACCAATAATGGAAGTTTGATTTAAGCGAAGGTTGTATTTTTGATAACCAAATTTATCGCCAGAACCGCCATTACCAATAAAGTTGCTGTCCTGGTTCTGATACCCACCTGATATATAATAATAACTGGTTTCTCCGCCACCGGTAATACTCACATTGTGTGACTGCAAAGGAGCATCATATAATAAGTGATTGATATCCCAGGTTCCGTTACCCTGGGCCTGTAATTGTTGTATTTGTTCAGGCGTGTAGGCCGGCGGTAAGCCAGAATTGACCAGCGCCTCGTTTTTATAGTAAGCGTTATCTGCAGCGCTTACTTTATGAACTAATACATCGGGTACCTGTAATCCATAACTGCCATTATAGCTCACCGAAGCTCTTTGGTTTAACTTACCATTTTTAGTAGTTACCAGTATAACGCCATTGGCCCCGCGTGATCCATAGATAGCTGCCGATCCTGCGTCTTTCAATACGGTTACACTGGCAATGTCATTAGGATTTAACAGGTTCAAATCATTAACAGACTGTGAGGTAATTCCATCAATTACCAGCAAGGGATCGTTGTTATTTAATGTAGCCACACCCCTGATATTAATGCTGACATTGCTGCCAGGGTCCAGGGTGCTTTGTTGGATAATTAAATTGGGGGATTCGCCCTGCAAGGCCTGTAAAGGATTCAGCACGGGCTTATCATCAATATCTTTAGCCCTCACTACACTCACAGCGCCATTAATGGTAGATCTGGTTTGGGTACCATACCCTACCACAACCACTTCATTTAACGCGGTGGCATTGTTAACCTTCATGTCGATGTTAATGGTTGTTCTGTTACCAATAACAATCTGCTGTTTAATATAACCGACAAAAGAAAAGCTCAATGAAAGGGTAGCAGAATTATCTGGTACGCTTAACTTGTAATTTCCGTTAACATCAGTTACCGTGCCTATAGCTGTACCCAGCAATGCAACGCTTACGCCAGGTAAGGGAACCCCATTTTCATCGTTAACGCGTCCGGTTATCGCTATACTAAGCAATGCTTTCCGGGTCGTTTTTTTATTTACGGTTGCAGCATTGACCGGCGCAAAGCCAGTAGTTACTGACAATAAGATAGCCATCAGCATTGCAGTATGCCTGAATAGCCACTTAATTTTTTTTAGTTTTTGTAATTGTTTGATCCTCATAATTATTGGTATTATTGGTTTGTATAATTGGTTCTAAAAAGTGATTGGTAGGTTTTTACATTGATTTATTGTTTCGTTTTATAATTTTCTTTCCAGTAATTCTCTATCATTTCTAATGATTTACCTTTTGTTTCGGGTATCAGTTTCCAGGTGATCCATAAAGCAGGAGAGCAGCATAAGGCAAACAACCAGAAGGTCCATGATGATCCAAGGCCCTCCAGCATCACGGGTGTGAGTTGACCAACCAGGAAATTACCTACCCATAAGGAAAGTGTAGCCAGCGCCATAGCCTTTCCCCTGATGGCATTTGGGAATATCTCCCCGATTACGACCCAGCAAACCGGGCCAAAAGAGAAGGCAAAACAGGCAATAAAGGCTAAAATGAATAGGAGTATCCACGGACCTGAGGTTACGCCAAATGCGAACAGGAAACCGATAATGATCAGGGATATTACTGCCCCGCCAATACCGGCAAATAAAAGCGGCCTGCGCCCCCATTTGTCAACGGTAAAAATAGCCACGAAGGTAAATACCACATTTACCAGCCCTATAGTTACCTGGCCACCCAGGGCATTATTTAAAGTAAACCCGGCTTGTTCCAGTATACGGGGCCCGTAATAGATCACCGCGTTTATACCGCAAACCTGCGAAAGGAAAGGTAACAAAAGGCCTATCCACATTGCTTTGCGATATACAGGTGCAAATAATTCTTTTAATGAACCGGATGAATTTTCGCTCGCTGAGGCTTTAAAGGCTGAT
>JAQBOK010000322.1 GCA_028288085.1 Mucilaginibacter sp. | reverse complement strand
ACATTGCCCTTTATGGCCAGCGATGTTCCCACGCCAGCGGCGATCACTTTAAATGTGCCCCAAAATAAGGAATCGAAGACACCTGCCAGTGGGCCCATTAAGCCTAGCTTTACCGAATTAATGGACTCCTCATCAAAATCCTTATCCTGACAGTTTTGCTCTTCCATGGCTGCGGTAATCCCAAAAATCAATGTTGAACCATAAGGGCTTGTATTAAAAAACTGCAAATGTCTTTTTAACGCGGCTGCCATTGACTGTTTGGTAGTATAAAGCCGTTTTAAAACCGGTATAATAGTAAATGCGAAGCCCGAATTTTGCCATGTTTCGAAATTGAAATTAGCTTCGAGTGCAAGCGACCTTAAGAATAGGTTCCTGATATCCCGTTTGGTTAGTTTATGTGTTGTTTTTGTTTCTTCGATTGTTAATTCCGTTGCCTCCTCCCCACTGTCCGCTTCTTCCTTAGGAGTAACCTGGGTAATAATTAGCGCTATGATAACACCCAGCCCACCAATAGCAATAACTGGTAATTTTAAATAGGCAGCCAGCATAAAACCCAGGAAAAAGTAGGGTGCCACCGTTTTGTTAAACATCAGGTTCATTAAAAGAGCGAAGCCAAGTGCCGGCAACATATTACCTGCAACCTGTAAGCCTGATTGCACCCATGCAGGTATCATATCCAGGAAAGATTTCATAGCGCCAGCCCCTAATTGCAAGGCCAGTAAAATAATGATCCCCATTAATAAAGGCCTTAATAAACCTGACAGGATATGCAAACGCTGGATTTTTTTATAATCCCCTTCATCGGCATATTGGTTAAATTTTTTATTGAGAACGGCCCGCAGTACAAATAAACCGCTTATTACCATTTCGGCTACTATTGAAACGGGGATTGCAATGGCTAACGCGATAGCGGGTCCCTTGCCTGATATAATTGCGAAAGCAGTACCCAGCACTCCGCCCGTAACTACATCTGGTGGTATGGCAGCGCCAACCTTAATATTTCCCATAAATATTAATTCCAGTGTTGCGCCGATAATAACACCCTGGGTCAGATCACCGAGTACCAACCCAACCAACGGGCCTAGTACTAAAGGGCGGCTTAATAATGTTGTTCCAAGAAAATCTTCCGAGTGACCAAACATTGCGATCAACGCAATGAGTATAAATGATATTGACACTATTAAAAGTCTTTTTAATGTTGAAATTAATTCCGTTTAGTAATACTTAGTATTAAATAAGGTTCACCACCATTTGCTTATTATCAGTTGGTACTTGTCTTATTTCCAATTCCACTCCTTTATTTAATAGGTCGCGTATCGTTGTTATGTCTTCGTCATTTACGCCAACTGCCTTTGAGATCAATTTAGCTCCTTCCCTAAGACGTATTCCTCCAATGTTTATTGATCTTATTTCGGGTACTTCAGTAGCCATAACAGCCGCATCCTTTACGCTGTTAATGATCAGTAATATTTTCAGTCCTTTGTTTTTCTCATCATTTAAAAATGCCGCAGCTTCTTTTAATGACTTTATCAGCAGTTTGGTTCCGGCAGGTTTTGCCAGGCCAAGAGTCATTTTCATGAATTCATCCTTTGCTACTTTATCATTTGCCACAATAAGGCAATCCACACCCAGGGCCGGTGTCCATGTAAATGCTACCTGCCCATGCACCAATCGATCGTCAATACGTGTTAACTTAATCATTCCCCGTTTCCTTGTTTTCCGTGGTTAATAACTTGTTTACATACACCATTTGTTCTTTGGCGTTATCTATGGCGAAACCGATCACTTCTTTGATGGGGGTTTGTGTATCAGCAAGCATAATATCAATAATCAGGGGTAAATTAAATCCGGAAATTATATGGACGTTTGATTTTAGAGAATGTTGCAGCACCTGGTTAGTAATACTGCCGCCAAGAATGTCTGTAAAAATAATCAGTTCATCGTGATCATTAACTTTTTCCAGTATTTCCTTTATTTCTGTTTCTATAGAAGCATTTTCATCAACATAAGCCTGTATTAAAAATACGTGGTCAATTGAGCCTATGATAATATCTAATGAGGATTTTGTCCCGGCGGCTAAAGTGCCGTGAGTGGCAATAAGGAATTTTCGTGTTTTATCACTGTTGTCCATCAAGGGTATTTGTTTAGTTTATAATGGCTGTGGCTTACAATGGCAAAACAGGCGCATTGTAAGCTCAGATTATGGTTAATATCGGTTACACAATATATGAATTTTTCTGTTCTGCAATTATCAATTAAACTTTGATGAAATACGATTTTGCAGCCACTACAATTCCACTACTGTTATCTATTGAAGGTTTTTTGACTATAAAAACAAGGATGGCAGATAAGGACATATTGTAACAGTAACACCAAGTAAAAACAGCGTAATTTAATGTTGGTAGTGTTAATGTAGGGTCTTGAAAATCTTAATGGGAAAAGTATTATATTAGTTTTGACTTCAAGATGCCGGTTACTATCCTTATAAACCACCCGGAGTCTTTATTACAGGCTTAAATTTATAATCGCTCATGGTATTATCAAACATTAAAAGATGGTTGCTATATGCATTGATGCCTGACCCCATTTTTTTTCGGGCTCAGTTTATTAAGACAATTAATTAGTCATGCCGTTTCGTTATATTAATAAAGATATTAAAATGAGAAAATACAGTATACGGTTAAGTTTCATTTCAACTTTACTCTTAATGCTTTCCAGCAGTTCGTTTGCATTTGACGGGCATAAAACTCTTGCTATTGGTGATAATGCCCCCGATTTTAGTTTGCCGGGGATTGATGGCAAAACCTACACACTGCAATCGTTTAAAAATGCTAAGGTGTTAGCCATCGTATTTATGTGTAACCACTGCCCAACATCACAGGCTTACGAAGACAGGGTGATTAAACTTACCAGTGATTATGCGGCTAAAGGGGTAAGCGTGGTGGCTATCAATCCGAATAACCCTAACGCGTTGCGATTGGATGAATTAGGTTACAGCGATGTAGGCGATTCATTTGAGGATATGAAAGCACGTGCAAAAGACAGGAAATTTAATTTTCCCTACCTGTATGATGGTGAAACAGAAATTACTTCCAATAAATACGGTCCTACAGCTACGCCGCATATTTTCATATTCGACAAAGACAGAAAACTACGTTATAACGGTCGTATTGATGACATGGAGAACCCGGCCAAAATGCCGCATTCATTAGATGCGCGTAATGCTATTGAAGCTCTGCTGAATGGCAAAGAAGTGCCGGTAGCTGTTACAAAAACTTTCGGCTGCTCCATAAAATGGCAGGAAAAAAGTGTATGGATAGATAAAGCCCAGATTGATTGGGCCAAAGAACCTGTGAAATTGGATACTATTAATATAGCCGGTATAAAGGATGTGCTGAAAAATCATTCGGATAAATTGCGGCTGATAAACCTGTGGGCCACCTGGTGCGGACCATGCGTTGCAGAGTTTTCAGACCTGGTTACCCTGAACCATACCTACCGCGATAGGGGACTGGAATTTGTGAGTATAAGCGCAGACGATCCTGCCAATAAGGATAAGGCGTTAAAGTTTTTGCAACGCAAGCAGGCCTCGGGCACTAATTACATTTATTCGGGAGATGATAAATATAAAATGATAGAGGCCGTTGACCCAAAATGGGACGGGGCGTTGCCCTATACTATTTTAGTGGAACCTGATGGGAAAATTGTATATGCACACCAGGGGGCAATAGATGCAGAAGAATTAAGAAAGATCATTTTTGATGACGCGATGATGGGGCGGATTTATAAAGAACCTGACACAAAGCACTAAAGGATTTGTGCAGGTGGTTACTCTCTTGAGAGGGGGCAGGTGTGTGTTAATCCGCCCGACAAACACCCCCCGCCAGCACACTTGCCAACGCATTCCCTCTCAATAGGGGAATAAAAAAAGGAATATGAAAAAAGCATTCTCAACATCAGCCCTAATTATCCTCATTTTGTTTGGGTTTAAAGTTAGCGGGCAAACCGGCAATTTTAAAGTGCTCGTAGTTGCTTCACAGGCGAAGGATCATTGGAAGAGCATATCTGTTGCCAAATCATTTTTTGAAAGACTGGGCGCCGAGAATCATTTCAGCGTAGATTTTACGGATGACACCAGTAAGATCAATGATACTAACCTGGCTAATTACCAGGTATTTGTAATGTTTCATTTGGCCCCATTTGACATGTCAGCAAGCCAGCAGGCGGCTTTACAAAAATTCGCAGAGCAAGGCAAGGGCTGGGTAGGTATTCATGCGGCGGGGCTTACTGGCAACCAATTTTTGGGGCCGAATTCCAAAGCGCCATACTGGCAATGGTTTGAAACTTTTATGGGAGGGGTTACTTACTCACCTCACCCGGCTTTTCAGGATGGAATGGTTGTAGTAGAAGACCATAATCATCCTGCCACAAAAAATCTTCCTGCAAAATTCTGGATATCTGATGAATGGTATGAGTATAACAAAAGTCCACGCGGTAATGTGCGGGTTTTGGCCACTGCGGATGAATCAACCTACAAACAAAATAAGCCGATGGGGGATCATCCAATTATCTGGACGAATGAAAATTTTCGCCGGATGATCTATATCGGTGTGGGGCATTCGCCAACTGCATTAACAAACCCAAGCTATATCATATTAATCCGCGACGCCATATTGTGGGCAGCGTCCAAATAAATTATTAATTAATATCAGATCAATGAAAAAAATAGGACCGGTTTTGGTTTTTTGCCTCTTTAATCTTTGTAATGCCTGGGGACAAAAACCCAAGTTTAAAGTAGTAGCACTCTACGAGAACGGAGGGCACCATATTGAATATTCAATAGCCGCCAAAAGTTGGCTTGATAAACTGGCTGCAGACAGCAATTTCTCCATTGACTATATCCAAAATACGGATAAAATAGATGATGCTTTTTTATCCAACTACCAGCTTTTTATTCAACTGGACTATCCTCCTTACGCCTGGAAAGAAAAAGCGGTAACGGCTTTTCAGAATTATATTGAGCAGGGTAAAGGCGGCTGGATCGGTTTCCATCACGCCACTCTGTTGGGCGAATTTGATGGTTATCCTATGTGGCAATGGTTTAGCCGGTTTATGGGTAATATCAAGTATAAAAACTATATAGCAACTTTTGTAAAAGCCAAGGTGAACATAGAAGACAAAGTACACCCGGTAATGAAAGGTGTTTCTCCCTCATTTATTGTTGAAAAGGAAGAGTTTTATACATATGAACAAAGCCCCCGACCAAATGTACACGTATTGGCTTCTGTAGATGAATCAACTTATGTGCCCAACTCGGATATAAAAATGGGCGATCACCCGGTAATATGGACAAACCCTAACTACAAGGCACGTAATATTTACATATTTATGGGCCATTCGCCTGTCTTATTTCAAAGTATAGATTATACCACGCTTTTCAGAAACGCAATTTTTTGGGCAGCAGCTAAGTGAGTTTTATATTTATGAAACTGTAGTGCTAAAGTAGGGACAGGTAATTTAACTTTTAAATGCCTTAATGTGATATTTGAATAGCACGTCTTTTCATGGTTCAAGATCAATAAATACACGAATATCATGTTGAAGAAACTGTTTATTCTCCTCCTTATATTGTTGCCTTGTATAAGTATGGCTCAAGGCCGTGCCCTCCCCATTATTATGCAAATGCGTAACGGGAAGATATATTTTGATAATGCCTATTCCCTTAGTGCTAACTTAAAAAAAGATGAGTTGTATACCAGGGCTCTAAACTGGTTCAAAAATGCTTTTCCTTATCCGGATAAGAGTATTAATATAACAGATAATAAAAATGGTGAAATTTCAGGGACCGGGGTTTTTAAAATTATCACCAGCAATACCGGGCACTATTACTGGATAAAGTTCACCGTAAATATTGTGGTACACAATGCTACTTATGAGCTAAAGGCATTTGACTTTTATGAAAAACCTATTGAGAACGGGATCTCAAATGAGTATTCAAAAATAGAATACCGGTGGTGGGATTTCAGACAGGGAAAGCCATGGTCGGCAGAGGATGGAACCCTTTTTAACGGGTTGGATAAGGATATCAAAGTTATGCTGGCTTCCCTTGAAACAGATATGAGTAAGTAATTAAATTAAAGACACCTGATGAAAAGCAATTTACTAAAAGGGGCAATTTCGCTCTTAATATTATTAACACTAAGCACAATAATTTTTGCACAATCATCAAAATTTAAGGTGCTGGCGCTTTATTCAACTACGGTAGAATCAGATCATGTGGATTTTGCTAATGATGCCATTAAATTCTATACCAAAATGGCTGCCGAAAAGGGTTTTGTGTTTGACGTTACTACTGATTGGGAAAAATTAAATGATGAAAATTTAAAAAACTACCAGGTAGTGATATGGCTCAATGAGTTCCCGCACAACGAAGCAGAAAGACGGGCTTTCGAAAAATTCATGACCAACGGGGGAGCCTGGCTCGGTTTTCATGTATCGGGTTATAATGATAAATATACCAAATGGCCCTGGTTTGTTGATTTTATGGGTGGCGCTGTTTTTTATAATAACAACTGGCCACCACTACCTGCTAAGTTAATTGTTGATGATAATACGCATCCGGCTACAAAGAATCTACCTAAAAACTATGTTGCCCCAATAAACGAGTGGTACGGCTGGAAACCCAACCCACGGAATAATAAGGATATTAAAGTACTGGTTACGCTTGACCCCGCCAATTATCCATTAGGTAAAAAGAATATTATAACCGAAGGGGACATCCCGGTGGTATGGACCAATACAAAGTATAAAATGCTGTACATGAACATGGGTCATGGCGACAAGATATTTGATTCTGAAACACAAAATAAAATGTTCGAAGACGCCATTTTATGGGCAGGGACTAAATGATAAAAAGTTTTAAAGAGCCGGTTATCCTAAAGTTTGAGAAGAAACTAATAAGATCACTCTTTAAACTAAATAAAAATGACAAAAGCATGTGTGCTTTACTCCTTAGTAATGCTGTTACTGTGCGTAGGCCAATCCTGTACACAAAAAACTCAAGACGATACCCCAACCTATCCGCTTGACCCGCTGACAGCAACAGAAATGAGAAAAGTTGTCCAGATATTAAAGGATAGCAAGACAACATCAGGCAGGGATATTTTTAACATTATAAATCTTAAAGAACCACCCAAGAGCGAAGTGCTGGCATACAAACCCGGAACTCCTTTTAGGCGCGAGGCGTTTACCAGTTTTTATGATTACAGCAAAAATGGGGTCACCGAAGCCGTGGTTGATATCAATGCCGGAAAAGTGATCTCTGTTAAGAATATTCCAAACGTGACAGGCATGGGGCTGGAAGCTGACTCCGTAGCAAACACCATTGTAAGGAATGATAAAGCATGGGTAGTCGCATTAAAGAAAAGAGGGATATCAATTGATTCAGTAACCCATCGCAGCGTGTTTACAGGTGATATGGGGATTGGCCCGGTTGGGCATCGCGAGCAGTTGGTTATAGCAAGGCGTAAAGGAAACAATATCGATATTGAAGGTTTAATGGCCTATACAGACTTCACTACCGGGAAAATATTGAAAATAGTGGATGAGGGAAATAGTTTCAGCGGAATGGCAAACTTGAATTACTTTAATGAAGATTCAATAACCGAAGTTACAAAGGCGCCGAGGCCACTTATTATTACACAGCCTGAGGGTCATACATTTGAGGTTAAGGGTCATGAAATTACCTGGCAGAACTGGAAACTTCGTTATGGCGTAGATAACCGCGAAGGATTGGTTATTTACGACGTTCGTTATATTGACAATGGAAAGGAGCGTTCGATAATGTATAGAGGTTCTATGCCCGAAATGGTGGTTCCTTACGGATCACCGGATCTTTTCCAGGCATCATACAACTTTTTTGATGCAGGTGAGTATCGGCTGGGGCAGGGAACCGCCCGCTCATTAAGCCCGGGTGCTGATGCACCGGAGAATGCTGAATATATGCCTGCAGTTCTGCATAGGGAGAACGGGACGCCTTTCCAGGTAGACAGGGCCGTAGCCATATTTGAAGAATACGGCGGAACTTTATGGCGCCACGGAACAGTATCGCGCAGGGCTACTAACCTGGCGATAAAGTATTATACCATGATAGAAAATTATGATTATGCTTTTACATGGAGGTTTAAGGAGGATGGGACTATAGATGTAGATATTGAACTAACCGGCATAGTAGAGGTAAAGGGTGTGCACCGCATTAATGAAATGGGTGCGCCCGATAAAGATGATCTTTCCTATAATGGAAAATCATTCGGAACGCTGGTTCATCCCCATGTAGAGGCCATTAATCACCAGCACTTTTTTGTTTTCAGACTTGATATGGATATTGACGGTGCACAAAATAACAGTGTGATGGAAATGAACACTAAACTGGTGCCTCCGGGCAGTCAGAATCCATATGGTAATGCTTTTTATGTAGATCATACCCTGTTCAAAAAAGAATTGGAGGCCCAGCGGTCAATAGATTACGAAAGTGCCCGCAACTGGCATGTGGTAAATAATACCGAGATGAATATTTATGGGCAACACATGGGCTATATGCTGATGCCCGGAACACAGGCAAAAATAATGGTGCCTGAGGGCTCACTGCTCAGGAAGAAAGCTGGGTTTTTAAACCACCAGATTTGGGTTACGCAATACCATGAAAATGAAGAATATCCGGCAGGAAAATACCCTGCGAGCAATAAAGTATATGACGGATTGCCCGAGTGGACGGCTCAAAACAGGGCCATAGATAATAACGACGTGGTATTATGGTATGTGGCAGGTATTACGCACATCGTGCGGCCTGAAGAATGGCCGGTAATGTCAGTACATCACTTGGGCTTTTCATTGATGCCGTTCGGGTTCTTTTCCAGCAATCCTACCATAGGTAATAGTAACCCCGATTTTATAAAGAGACAATTTAAAGATGTTATCAAAAAACAATCAAATTCAAGGGATCTTGAAATTGAACATCAGTAATAAAATTTAGCTGTGATTTAAGTTAGTGATATCAATTAAAAAATCATAAAGGTTAATATCTGTGGATAGTTGCAGCTTTTTACGGACACGGTAACGGCTTATTTCAACACCTTTAAGGGAGATATTCAAAAGCTGTGCTATTTCTTTTGAAGTTAAGTTGAGTCTTAGATAAGCACATAGTTTTAGGTCTGTAGAACTAAGGCATGGGAATTTGGCTTTAACAGTCGAAAGAAAGTTGTTGTGTACCTCATCGAAATATATGGCGAAATTTTTCCAGTCGTCATCGTTTTTTTCTGTATCGCTCAACAGCTTAAAAACACTTCTGAACTGGTAGATCAGATCGGGGGCATTTAGTTTTTTTATACGGTTATTTAATTCCTCTTTAATGTTTAATAACAGGCGGCCCCGGTCAACCAAATGCATCGTAATAGTGGCAAGCTCTTTATTTTTATAATTTAGTTCAGATTCCAGGTTTTCATTTTTTAACGCCATAATTTCCTTTTCATTTCGGTCAAGCTCCAGGCTGTGCAAATAACTTAGTCTTTGTTGTTCCTCCTCATGCCTTTTTTGATAGAGCTCCAGCCTTCTTTGTTGTAATTTTGAAGCATAATAAAGCGCAAGGCCCGCTATTGATAAATATACCAGGTAGGCCCAAACAGTTTGATACCATGCCGGCTTCACTATAAAAGTATAATTTACAGGTGCAGAGGCCTGGCCCAGGTTATTGCGGGCTTTTACAGAGAATGTATACCATCCATAAGGGAGGTTAGTATAATCTTTTTCAGTTTTTACTGACCATTTAGACCACACCTGATCAAACCCAATCAGTTTGTAGGAAAATTCCTGGTTGCTTTTCTCAGCATATAGTGTTGAAGAGAATTCAAAATGGAAAGAGTTCCAGTGGTTGGCCAGTGATGTGATCTGCCCGATGTCCTGGTCAACAGATTCATGATTGTTTTTCATGAAAAAACCGCCATAGATCAAACTGTCTTTTTCTGCAATGGCTTTTACTGATGATAGTAATACATTAAGCTTATTTCCTGATTGAGCATATTGGCTATAGTTTAAATGAAATACACCATTATTTGAACCTATAAATATATTTTCCATATTATATGGATAAATATATTCCGCTCCCTTTACTGTTTGGCCTGCCAGTTCAGGAAAATAAATAATACTATATAGAGAGCTGGTTGTTGGTTTACCAAAGTCAATCACTCCTACACGCTGTTCACTTATAAACCAGATATTCCCCGAGGCATCATCTGTTAAATATTCAACAGCAGCATTTCCGAAAATGGGTTTGTAAAAGGCCGAGGGATAAAATTTATTCTTTGTAGCATCATATTCATATACACCCTTTTGAGTAGCAACTGTAACTTTGTTTTTTATGAAGTAAACATGATTGTTTAGTATGGATGGCAGCCCATTTTTTTCGGTGTATTTTGTAGAGTTAAGAATATTTTTTTTATCAGCGGATAATTGAATTTTATATACTCCTCTGTAAGGATGAGTGGCCCAGATAAAATTATTATTATCCGTTGCAAGGTTTCCAAGAGATTCATAAATGCCATTTATCTTTCCGTCATTCTTAAAATCACCACCTTCATATTTAAGAAGCTGAAACCCGGTATAAGTTCCCGCAATAACGTTCCCGGTAAATGGGATGGCCTTAAACATCCATACCCCATGCCCGGAAGTTATAGGTTTAACCCCGTTACCATGAACTACCATTGCGCCATCCTGGTGCGCTATTAAAAGTTGTCCGTTTATTTCACTTAAGCTCAAAATCCGTCCTTTGGTATTATTGATCTCAGTAAATACTCCTTTATTGATACTAATGTCTTTTTGCCTGGAATCGAGTGGAACGCTATATAATCCGTTTGATGTGCCAATAAATAATTTGTTGTCGAATATACTTACGGCATTGCCTTTTACCTGGTTATCTTTAGAAGGATAAATGTGTTTTATCGAAGTATCATAGTTGATAAAGCCAAGTCCGTTTTCGAGGCTAAGCCATATATTTTTATTGTCATCAAGCAGTATTCCGTATACATTGTTGTTCTGTAATCCATCGTTATTTGAAAATTGTTCAATTAGCTTTCCCTTGCCATTTAATATAAACAAGCCATTTGCGGTAGTGCCGATAGCATAACGGTCTTCGCCTATTTTTTTTGCACAATTGATCATATCATTATACAAAATAGCGTCAATAACAGTGGGTTTTTTTATTAAGGTTGATTTATTGAGAAAAAACAACCCTTTTTTAAAGGTGGCAACAAGCAGGGTATCATTGCCATAATCCATAATACCGGTTACACGTAAGTCGGCCATTTGCTGTTTATCGCAACAGTGTTGCCACTGGCCGCCTTTAAAAATCATCAAGCCTTCATCTTTGTCGTCTGCGTACAATTGTGATCCTGCACTGGTCAACAAACGCCATCCTCCAAATGCGTCAAATGTCTTTATCTCATTATCCCTGAACTCAAATATGCACTCAATGGTGCGGAAAAATACCTCATTATTAAAAATAACAATGTTCCATATATCGGCAAATTGCCTTGCCTTTAATGGCATCAGATGTTTTAATGAATGGAATTTTAATATACCGTCCTTGTCCGGGAAGAAATATCCGATCTCATCCTGACCACCAACAAATATTTTTCCTGAAGGATCAATAGCTATTGATTTAATTGATGCTTTATTTGGAAGAGGGTAAATTTTCCAGTAGCTCCCATCAAAAGTTAATAGCCCGTCGTTATTAGCAAAATAAAGGATGCCATTTTTGTCCTGGTTAACACCCCATATCTCAGTGCTTGCATTATAGTCGGTATGCGAATAGTTTTTAATAGTAGGTGTGCCAATACTAATTTGAGCATTGGCTGCGGATAGTAATGTGCTGCAAATAACAATTAATAAAATGTTTTTTTTCATTAACAAAATACTTTTGTGAGTTAAATAAACACTTTATAAAAAGAGTTTAACTATTGCATTAAACTCAAAACTAAAATCCTAATTTAATGAAGATATTGCAAAAGATTAGAAACGTTATTATAAATTTTAAAAAGTCAATAATTGGATAAAACCATAGCCGTTTATATTAAACACAGTGGCGGCATGAATACATATTATTCACTTATATTGGTTCAGCTATATTTTCTGATCTATTTTTTTACAGCCCAGAAAATGGTATTTCTTAAAAGAGTAGTATAAATACTATCCTGGAAAAGCTCTGGGAAATGTCCCATTGCAATGTAAATATTCTTTGCTTTAACATGCTTATTGGTCCATATCACCGGGTGATCGCCCATTTTAACGCTTGAATCGGGCACATAAGTTGACTCATCAATACTTGCCAAAACATGCACATTAGGGCGCGGGCTCTGATTGTATGTATACCACTCATCTCTGGTTATAAAAGATGCAGGGATCCCTTGCATTATCGGATGGCCCCTGTCTTCCACGTTAAGGGTAGCTGTTGTCCCGCCGTGTATATTATTTTTAAACATGATATTGCCCATGAAACCAGAATACCATTGCCACATCGGGTAACCATCAAATACGCCCAACAGGGTAGGGTGGTGAAAACCGATCCAACCCCCTTTTCCTTTTTTAATGTATTTTTCAAAGGCGTTTTGCGCTTCATCACTCCAGGGGTAAGGTGGATAATCCAATTGTATAAAAAGTTGGTATTGCTTTAGATAGGATTTGGTTATCGGTTTGGTGTCGGTGATATAATCTATGGTAAAATTACTGTCAGCCGCCAGTTTATTTAGCCAGATTTTTGCTGCCACATCAAATAAGGCATGTCCCCCGCCAATTTC